>MEZY01000058.1:31971-36693 GCA_001776195.1 Candidatus Berkelbacteria bacterium RIFOXYA2_FULL_43_10 | reverse complement strand
TTCTTTCGCGCATCAAATTCTTGGCGAAACTGCGGATGGATGAAAGTTCGGAGCCGCAGGACGGTAGATTCTCTATAAAAAGTGCAAGCGGGATGATAGATTTGCGCGTATCAATACTGCCCTCAGCCGGAGGCGAAAGCATCGTCATCAGATTGCTCGGCCAAGAGAAGGAGATGTTACGGCTCGATAAATTAGGTTTTAGGCCGGATGCGCTCTCGGTGATGCGAGCGGCTATATCGCGCCCGCATGGGATGATATTGACCTCGGGACCGACCGGTTCGGGAAAATCATCAACGCTTTACGCGATATTGATGGAGCTAAACAAAACGAATGTAAAAATCATCACTCTCGAGGATCCGGTGGAGTACAAGATCGAGGGGGTGGAGCAGAGCCAAGTCAAAAAGGATGAGGGCTATACCTTCGCCGCGGGCCTGCGTGCCTCTCTAAGGCAGGACCCGGACATTATTATGGTCGGGGAGATACGAGATGCGGAGACTGCGGAAATTGCGGTACAGGCGGCTCTGACGGGGCATTTACTGCTCTCCACCATCCATGCCAATTCGGCTCCGGGGGTATTTGTTCGTCTTCTTGATGTCGGAGTCAAGCCCTTTTTGCTCTCCGGCTCCATCAACCTTGTTATGGCGCAGAGATTAGTGAGAAAAATATGCCAATTTTGCGTAGAAGAATACGAACCGCGCCCGGAAGTCTGGCAAGAAATTCAGAAAACACTTGAGCCCTTGAAAGAAACATTGACTCCCGAGATGCAAACATTGCTTTCGAGCGCTCAACCGAAACTTAGGCGTGGCAAAGGTTGCTCACGATGTAGCAACGCAGGATTTTTGGGACGCGAGGTTATAGCAGAAGTCCTCGTTCCCAACGAAGAGATCGAGGACTTAACTTCTAAAAAAGCAAGCATCTCCGAATTCGCCCGAGTAGCTTCCGCCTCCGGAATGGTCTCTATGGAACAGGATGGCTTGACCAGGGTACTCCAGGGCTCAACCGTTGTTGAGGAAGTCTGGAGAGTGACGAAGGAGTAGTCAGGTCTTAGCTACCAGCATTCATAAAACTAATTACAGCCCGTACGATTGCATACGCCAGAATAATAATTATGAGACCGATTATGGCATTAATTATGCCCTGTTGCCCTTTTTTAGCGTTATCGGCATTACCGCCGGCTGTGAGGTAAGTAAAACCGGCATATACGAGATAGAAAAAAGCAAGAATCCCGGCGATTATCGTGATCCATTGCACGATGTCCGTTAGGAAAGCATTAAAACCACCGCCTTCGTATGTCTGAAACCTTAGTTTGCCCCAATCTACTGCTGCCGCCTTTTCTACAAGATTCATACACCCTCCAATATTTATTTTAATAAAGCGTCTAAAAAGATCACCATCAATCTCGCAAATGCCACAACAGCCGTCCCGACGATCGACCAGATGAGAGTCTTTTTTGCGGTTTCCGCCTTGCTCTCGTCGCCAAAGGACGTGACATAAAGAATTGATGCATACAATATCATTATAAACCCAACCACCCCTGCCAAGTCAAGGGCTATGGCAATTATATTATTTAATCCATCCATTATGGTACTAAAATCAGCATCAGTTCCACCGAATTTAAAGATATCAGCCAAAGTCGGACTTTTTGTTTCAGCGTCAGCGGCGATTGCTTTTTGGACTAGATTAAACATCGAGGAAAAACCTTTGCTAATAAATAACCAATAACCAAGCATATTTGTTGGAGTTTGAATATTGAATATTGTAATTTAACTGGTTATTGTTTCTTGTATCTTGGGATTTTAGCTTATGGTGATTGTAGTGTCAGAATTTTCTTAATGATATCCACAACCGTTAGCATTGCGGCGTAGGAGAAGAAAGCAACGACTAAACCAATTATAGCAAAGGTTATGGCTTTTTTAGCTTTTTTAGTCTGATCTTCGTTGCCACCGGCGGTCATATATAGAATTCCTGCGACTAAAATGGCGATAAAGGCGATGATTCCTATGAAGCCCACAACCCATTTCCTGATTCGTTCCGCAAGTTGGATTATCGAGGTTATCGAAGATCCGGTTTTTTGCTCGGATGCTAAATTACCAAAATCAAGAAGATCCGTAAGATATGAGCTTGGTTCGTTCTTCTCGTTTAAACTTGGATCGGAATTAGTCAGCGCGACTTCAGCTCCGGCCACAGAATCGCCAATCGGATAGCCATCGGAATATCCTTTAATGGCGACCGTGTGATAGCCGAGTGACGAACCAGATGTATCCCATGAAAGGGAGTATGTTGAAAGTTGTTGAGGGTCGAACTTACCCTTAGGACTGCACGACCCAAAGTCCGATGGTATTACGACTGATTTTCTGCCGATACAGGCAAAAATATCGGCGCTGTTAATTTTATCATTCGGATCGGTAGCGCTAACATTGCTTTTCACATCAACTTTAATGTTTACGGGTGTACCGATTTCCGGAGAAGATGGAGAGGCGGATATTGAGAAATAATCACCTTCGCCTTTGGCAGTACCACCGTTGACCGAAGTCAGAGTTTGCAAACTACTCTCTAGCTTTTCAATGTTTGTGCCTCCGTCGGACGTGTCATCTGAATCATATTTATTGAGCATCACTGTCATTTTGTACTTTTGCGGGTAGGTTGTTTGGTATTCCGCGAGACCAGAGTCGCTCGGAGCCGGGTCGTAAGAGCCATTTAATATTGCATCCCATCCAAATTTTCTTTCAATGGTTGCATTGGGGTCAGAGAGATCAGGGGCAGAAATGCCGAAGGGACCGATAAGGATCGCCGGTTCGTTCGACTCTGTGGCGAGTGGTTTGACATAGAGCTTATATTTATATGCCATCCCTTCTTCGGGAGTGATTTTGCTCTGATCAATTTTGATCGTAAATTCATTGGCAGAAGTGGCGACGCCGTTCTCACTGCTTATAATTATCTCCGGCGGGTGCGAGAAGGTAATTGCTTGCCCTGTTTTTTCGCTCCAGTTGGCACGAATTAGATATTTTTCTCGGTGATCACTCAAGAAATTTATTTCGTCCTGGAGATCCACTCCGGCATCGGTCCAAACCGGAATCGCCGATCCTAGAACAAAATCCATACCCAGAAGCCACACAGAATCAGCTTTGGCGCCGAGGTAGTCGTCTGAAAGATTTAATTGCAAAAAGGAGTTGAAATTATCGCTATCATCGGCGATTTGGATTTCGCAATGTCCGGTCGGCTCACAGTACTTCTCTTGGGCTTTTTGAACATCAACATTATTTCGAGAAAGCGCTTCAAAAAACGGTTGAGAGGCGATGAGAACGTGATCTTTGTTGATATTGACTTCGTCCCAAGCATTCCAAGCGGCGGCGGCGTAGCGATCTTTGACAAGCTTTGCTAGCCGTTTTTCTTCGGTTGTACCGTTTGCGGAGAAATAATCATATGCCTGCTTCAGAAAATCCCAAGCGGGGCGGTTGCTTTCGCTGTCAACGGCCGGTTTGGGCCAACCGCCGACGGTTAAAACAAAGCAGGAGCTTTTATTAACCGGCTGACATTCGTATGTATCGTCATCAAAATACTCAACGTCATTATTGTTCTTATTGAAATTGGACAAATCTTGGGTAAAAGCGGAACCGGTTAATCCGGAAGCGACTATGCTTTGTGGATCGGCCCCGTTCAATCTGATCGAGGCAGTTAGCTGATTGTTAGTGTCGGCACCAATCTGATTGTTGGCAATTAAAAACCCTCCACCGGAGATCATCACAGTCAATACCGCGAATACGATCATTGCCTTAGAAAGAAATTTGGTTTTTGAATACACTGACATGTTTGTAGTGAACATCCACAGATTAGATTCACAGATTAACACTGATCTGTGTTATATCCGTGTGGCTATCTGTGTAGTTACATTTGTAATTTCGTTAAATCCGTAATTTAGTAGGGGGCTATGTCGTTCCTTGTGGCACTACTGCCGGAGGCAATTGCAGGACAGTCAGTATCAAGTAAATCAGAAGAAGCATGGCGAAGCCGGAAAGGGAGCCGATGATAATATCTTTGGCTTCTCCAAGAGCTGTCGGGTTGCCCTGCGAAGTCAAGTATTTATAGCCGGCGTAAATAATCATCAAAGTTGTGAGCACCGCACCTGCTTTCATTGCGAAAGAAAAAATCGCCCCCATATATCCGACATAATCGGTAAAATCGGTCTTGAGTATCGGTTTGCCATCGGCATCATTCTCACCTGTTGGAACGCCAATACCTGTCTTAACGGCAAGCGCTGTTGATGGCAACAAGACAATGATCGAAGTTAGGATGTATTTGAAGTATTTGAGCATAACTATACGTTAAATTATTCTAATTACTCCTAATTACACTAATTGACCTAATCAATTCCCAAGCCCCAAACGTCAAACAAAGTGATAATATCCGTGCGGCGTAACCCAGTTGGGATTTTACCAAATTTGGGTTTATTTAGAACAATTAGACTAATTAGCGTAATTAGAATAATTGCACTTGTGTGCTACCAACTCTCTTTCCTCAAAAGTTCCGTAACCTTGGCGGCGGCAAGGTCAAGGGCGGTTTGGGTGTCTTGGCCTTGAGTTGCAACATTATTTATTACATCGTTGAATATCGAATCAACCGCTTCCGGATAGCGTCCTTTAACCCATGTGTGGGCCGTTTGAGCTTGAGTTGAGCCCAAGGAGCTTCCGCTATCACGGTCGATTGTCGGTTCAAAATCCTTCT
>MEZY01000058.1:16930-31938 GCA_001776195.1 Candidatus Berkelbacteria bacterium RIFOXYA2_FULL_43_10 | reverse complement strand
AATAAGAATCAGCCATACTAACCGAGAGAAGATTGACAACCTGCCATGCGACATCGGGATACCTCGATATGGCAGGCACGACGAAAGTATTGAACGATGCAAAATCTATCACTTTGTTATAATCTGTGCCGACTTGTGGGAATGGAGCGGTTTTGTATTTAAAATCGGGGTTTTTCTGGGCGATATAATTTGCAAGAGATTTGTTGGCAAAAATCATAGCAGTTTTCCCGGAAAGAAATGCATCAACATCGTTTGGCATTGAAGAACTCCATGTATAGTCGGGAGAGTTTGGGTCGGAAAAACTTTTGTAAAAATCGAGTGCTTTTTTACCAGGTGTTTCAGTGGTGCCGGCGGCGGTAGAAGAGGGAAGATTGAAAGTTGCCAGATCAATTTTTTCCGAAGTCATTGAAACATCATTTTGGAGCATCAAGGCATAAAGTAGTTTCTCCGAGACTGAGACGTTGTTCGAGGTACCAATCGCCGCTCCAGATCTAACAATATCGTTGCCGCTACGCTTCGTTACAAGTCTAATTTTTGAAACCAAATGATCCCATGTATCGAATGGTTGAGCGATAATTTCGCGGTTCGTTTTGCTTACATCACTAAATATTTTATTGTTCGCGTTAACTTCTTCTAGGGCGGTCTCGATAAGTTTTTCATTATAGAATATCATCAGGGTATCAACAGTTGGAGAAAGCGAATAGATTCTGCCATCAATAACGCCGGACTCTTTGACGGCTGGCACAAATTGTTCATCAAGATTTAGATCTTTAGTAAGCGAATCCGGCATAGAGGCGAGTTTGTCTTTGTGTCTGTAAACCCAATCGTTGGGGACAGCCCAAACATCGGGACCTTGAGCGGAAAGTATTGAGTTTAGCGAATCGTTTTCGTAGGAAGAATTTAAGGTTTTTTTAACATATTTGATCTCGTAGCCCTTTACGGTGCCGGAGAGGTCTTTGACAAAGGGCTTCCAGACATCTTCGTCGTCAAATCCCCAGATGGTGATAACTTTTGGCGCAGCTGGAGTTTTGCTTCCGAAAAGAGAACAGCCGGAAGTAGCGACTGCGATAAACACCAGAAGAACGACTAGAGAGATCGGTTTGAAAAAATTCATTTTTTCCCCTACCAAATTACGAATAATTTCCCGAAATTACGAATAATTTGTATTATTACCACCACGCCACTTCGTCAAGACTTCGCGGGGCAAGCAAATCCGAATGACAAAAATTCTAAAAGACGCGATGTTTCTATTGTACTACAAAACAATTAAGATTCAAATAAAAAAACAGCTTGACCACCACTGAAAATGCCACTGAAAGTCACTGAATACGACTTACGCAATCTCACTGTTTAGATTGCTTCGTCGATTACTCCTCGCAATGACATTGGTGGTGTTTTTGCGTAAGTCGTGTGAATTCCTAAACGACAGTATAAATGAAACGAAAATCACGAATCAAAAAATGCAACTTGTAGTGTTGCATCCCTGTATCTGCTGACAACTAGAAACTAGCAACTAGCGGCTGATCTCTATTCGTTAATCTTAATAGACTTGGTTTTGACCTTATCATCTTTTGGTATAGTAATTCTAAGAAGCCCATCTTTAAGAACCGCTTTAGCCTGGTCGGCATTGACGGCAATTGGCAGAACATAAGAGCGAGAAAAGGGTCCCCAATAGCACTCTTTGGTGAAATGTCGCTCATCAGCCGCGTCGTGCCCGGGAGTGCGCTCACCCCTGACGGTTACGACTTCGTCGGTAATGGAGATATCAACCTCATTTGACTTGACGCCGGCAATGGGCGCCAAAATATATACCGAGTGCTCATCTTGGTATACGTCAATAGCCAGCTGTCCTTCCAGCTCGCTGGCTTCAATTTCGTCTTTCCCCTCCTCCATAACCACCACTGAATTAAACCACTGAATATCACTCAAATATATGTAGTATACACATTATATAACTTCGGTATAATTAGTGCAAGAGATTACAGCGCATGAACTTGCTGTCTGAATATATTATAATACAGGTATATGAAAATTGTAAATATTTACCACATATTGGCAATGGAGTTTTTGGATATATTATTTCCAAAAGTGTGTATTGAGTGCCGCAGCTATGGCGGTGACGTTTGCATCGAATGCGTCAAAAAGATTGAGCGAGTGAAAACATCTACCTGTTTCTATTGCGGTAAAATAGAGAAAAACGGCTTGATTTGTGTAGGCTGTCGGGATAACAATGATACAAATATTACAGGCATCATCACCTCAACGATTTATGAGGAGGGGCCGACAAAGGAGATGATACATTATCTAAAGTATTGCGGTTACCGTGATCTTTCGGAGATGCTAGGAGAGTTAATTGTCGAGAGATTGAAATACTCGATAATCATCAAGGGCGCGGTAGTAGTTCCTGTGCCGATGCACAAAAACAGAGAGATCGCGCGCGGATACAATCAAGCCGAGCTTTTAGCACGATACGTATCGAAAGAGCTGAATTCACCAGGCGGGCTAGCGCTTAAGCGAACGAAGGATAATCCACAACAGATGAAACTCAAACGCGGAAAACGCTTGGAGAATATTAAGGGGAGCATCGAATGTATTGATCTAGAACTTGTGAAAGGGAAATGTGTACTATTAATCGACGATGTCGCCACAACTGGCGCAACACTCTCGGAGTGTGCGAGGGTATTGAAAGATAACGGGGCAAAAAAAGTCTGGGGAGCGGTGGTTGCGAGAGGATAGTAAATAATCAATAACCAAGTAACAATTTCCAGTTAATAACCAAATCTCAATAACCAAACGGATACTTGCTGGAATTTGAATATTGGATATTGGAATTTAACTGGTTATTGTATCTTGTATCTTGGAGCTTACGAGTAGCTTTGCTACTCGTTAAACATCACGCCATGCTCGGCCCTGGCGTAGTCGTCAAATATCTCTTCCCGTGAGAACCAGTGTGCGATTTCGTGCTCCGCCTCTTCTTTGTTTTCAGAGGCATGAAGGATATTTTTAATCGCTCTTTTCTCAAGATTCGCAGCCGCAGGAGAGTCAACAGAAAAGTCGCCCCTGATTGTTCCTATCTCTGCTTTCGATGGAAGGGTGGTGCCGGCAATTTTTCTAACCATATCTATGGCGTGGATTCCCTCGATAATCATTGCTACGACCGGAGCTTCGTTTAGGTAATCGACAAGCCATCCACGAACCATTTCCCCGGCTTCTTTTCTATCATCTGTCCCCATCAGCTTCTTTGGATCAATTCCGTATTCCTTGAAAACATTGAACCCTTTATCGCCAAGACGGCCTATCCACTCCTCATCTTTTGGATAATGCTCATCAATGTGCTCGAGCGAAGGTTTAACCATTTTCATGGCAACCACCTTAAGCCCTCTTTTCTCGAATCTGGACACCACTTCGCCGATCAAACCCCTCTGCACTCCATCGGGCTTTACCATCACAAACGATCTTTCGTAAGCAGGACCTTTTTGTTTTACATTTTTTCCCATGTTAACTTCTCCCGATTTATTAACTTTATGTTATCAATAATCTATTAAGATTAAATCCCAATATACAATATCCGAATTACAACAATGGTTGTTTGGTTATTGATAATTGTAGTTTGATTATTTACTGGTTATTGGTGTTTGGTTATTGGTTATTAAAGGTGCAATTTTGTCTTTACTGACCCTTGGTCCTATTGCCGCGGCGTAGAAATCTTTGATATATTTATTGGCCACTATCTCAACATCTTTGCGGGTGATTGTGTCATACTTTTTCATAAGCTCTTCCGGCGGTTCAATTTTCTCTTCGATAAGTTCGGTCAATGCGTAATCTTCCGCCAAAAACTCCGAGTCTTCCATATCGATCGCGATGCTCCCTCTAAACATCTCTTTGGCGTTTAGAAGTTCACGATCATTTAGCCCCCCTGTCAATACTTTTTGATACTCGTTGACAATACTTCTTATGGCCAGATCCACTTTGTCGTTATCAACTCCGGCGCGGGTTGCGATGTAGCCGAAATTTCGGTAGTCGCAGTATGATGTCGAAACAAAATAGGCAAGCCCCAATTTTTCTCTTATATTATTGAACATTCTTGAGCTCATAGAACCGCCGATAATTTTTGCGAGAAGTTTGAGTGCGTACCACTCTTTACTTTCCGATCCAAGGACTTTGAATCCGATAACAATGTTTGACTGCTCCGTTTTTTGCTTTTTGACAACGATTCTTTTTCCATAAACTTTTTCGATCGCTCGTCTATTTAATGTCAAATCACTGGAGATAAATTCAAAATATTTTTCGATGAGTGCGACAATTTTATTTTCATTGTTAGGGATGCTACCGGCGATAGCAATAACGGCGTTTTCGGGGTAATAGTATTTGTCTTGATAGCTTTTAATCTTTTCCTTTGAAATCGCAGATATTGAATCTTTTCTGCCGATAATCGGTTTTCCGATTTTAGACTCGCCGAAGATAGCTTCTTCGAATAGTTCTTTAACTTTATCTTGAGGGATATCCTCGTAAGTTTTTAGCTCTTCAAGTATCACATTTTTTTCTTTTTCGATCTCCGATTCCGGCAAAAGAGGATGGAGAATATTGTCGGAGAGGAAATCAAGCGCTTGCTCAAAATGTTGGCTCGAAGCCTTTACATAATATGCGGTGTACTCTTTGCCGGTATATGCGTTGTGTTCGCCACCAATCGAATCCATATATTCGGCAACATCGTAGGGAGTTTTGCGTTTTTTGCTACCTTTGTATGTCATATGTTCAAAAAAATGGAAGATTCCGGCGATATCGTTAGTCTCATCAATTGAACCGGCCTTGAAGGCGATGAGAACTGTAAAAGCGGAGGTGCTGGCTCTTGGCACCAAAATAACTCTCAATCCGTTTGTAAGGACGATCTTTTTATGCATCACTTGATAATACTATCATAAAAAGTGATCGTTGAGGAGTAATATATCTATTACGCTCGCGATATCCAAAGTCTGTATAATCACAGTCAGATTAATCCCTTATGTTACCACACCCCACTTTGCTGAAGCTACGAGGGACAAACGAGTGTGGTGGAGTAGGGGGTGAATCGGGATATTGTTATAAAAGCTTAGATTTGATAATATCAGAGTGCAAGTTAAGGAAGGTTGCCCGAGTGGCTTAAGGGAACGGTTTGCTAAATCGTCGGTGGTCTAAAAGCCGCCACGTGGGTTCGAATCCCACACCTTCCGCCACCCCACGTCGCCCAACTCTGTGCAATGCGCTATGTTGGGCTATGCGGGGTGGTTGTGGGATTCGAACAGGGAAGGGGTCGGGAAACGGGAGTTTCCCGCGGAGGAAAAAAACAAAAACCGTGGGTTTTTGTAAGGAGAGGTAACGACGCTCGAAATCCCACACCTTCCGCCAAAATATTGACATGATGTTTATCATAAGATAAACTTTATATATGGAAAAAATAGTTGGATTAAGAGAGCTGAGAGAGAATATTGCAATTTATGCAAACCGTGTAAAAAGCGGCCAGAGCTTTGTCGTAATGAAAAAATCATCACCGCTTTTTCGTATCTCTCCCATAGAGGACGGCAACGATGCTTGGGAAGAGGTAGTGGATTTTACTAAAATCAAAAAAGGCGGTATCGAAATAAAAGAACTTATAGGCCGATTGTAGGGGGCAAATGGATAAGATCGAAAAAGCTTTACGCAAATTGTCTCCAGCGGAACGCAAAAGTATCAAGGCCGTGCTTCGGAAGATAATCAAAAGAGAAATTGAAGGACTCGATATTAAAAAGCTAAAAGGCAGGGGTGATATTTTTAGGGTGCGAAAAGGTAACATCAGAATCATTTATCGGGTAAACAATGGAGAAACCCATATATTGAACATATCCAGGAGGAACGAACAAACTTACGATTTATAACTTCTCGACTACGCTCGAAGAAAATGGAGAGGTCGCATAGTGGTCTAGTGCGCCTGTCTTGAAAACAGGTAGGGCCTCACGGTCCTCGTGGGTTCGACTCCCACCCTCTCCGCCATGTACCGCGGCAAAATCAAAGATTTTGACCTGGTACATGGCGACGCCATCTTTTTATTATGTTTATGTGCTATTATCCTTTAAGGATAATAAGTTTTACATTGGATCTACCCCCGACCTCAAGAGAAGATTGAAGCAACATTCGAGCGGGCAAGTTGATTCAACCAAGAATAGATTACCTGTAAAAGTAATATTTTATGAAGCTTATCTGAATAAATATGATGCTTTTAGGAGAGAGGATTATCTTAAATCTTCAAAAGGTAAAACTGCATTGAGAAATATGCTTAAAGAGCATCTGAAGACAAGGTGAATCTTTCAGCTTTGCAACGATTTGGAGGGGTGCCCGAGTGCATCGATTGGAAAATGGTATAATGTTTCTGGAGGGTAATGGTTGAAGATAAACCAAAAACCAATATCGACATCAATCCCGAAGACAAGTCGGTGTTTTCTTGGTCTGCCCATGAATTCCCAAAATATTCAAAAAATGCATTATGGTATTGGCTTTTCATACTAGCAGGTTTAGTATTAGTCGCTTTCTTTGTCTGGCAGAGAAACTGGGCAGGGGCAGGGCTTGTGGCGGCGGCGATATTTGCAATTTTTGCCCAGGCTAGGATTTCTCCGAAAGCTGTTAAATGCGAGCTGTACCGGAGCGGAATTGTTGTCAATGAGAAAGCTTATCCTTACAATCAGCTAAAAGCGTTTTGGATTATAGCCGGTGAGCATTCGGTGGTGCGTTTTGAGCAAACAGGAACTCTAAAAAGCCAGATTAATGTTCCAATATCCGACGAAGATCCGGAGCAGGTCCGCCTCTTTTTATCAAAGTTTTTACCCGAAGACGAAAAGCGCGGCGAAGATGTGACCGATGTTATACAGCGCTGGCTTCGTTTCTAAATTTGTGCTAACATTGTGGGGATATTTTTGATATGTAATTTGATTTTGTGCCCGTAGTTCAGTGGATAGAACGTCGGCTTGCGGAGCCGAAGGTCGGAGGTTCGATCCCACCCGGGCATACCAAATGGCTTCCCAACCAAAGCGTCGGGGCAGTGGATCCCCGCCGAAAGCTAATCGCATTCTGGCGGGCTCGCCAATAATGCAAAGCTTTGGGCGAGGAGCATCAGATTGCGGTCCAGGAGGCCGCAGGTCCGATTCCTGCCGAGGGTACCAATATCAATTATTCTAATTACACTAATTATTCTAATTAACCTAAAGAAATCCCAAATAACAAAAACCAAATATCAAATAAATCACAAATACCAAACAACATAGAATAAAATTGGAAACTGGAACTTATTTGTTATTTGATGCTTGAGATTTGGTGCTTGATCCGCCTCGGCTTCGACTTGGGAGAGACGGGTTAGAGCAATTAGTGTAATTAGGAGTAATTAGAGTAATTTCCATGTATTTCCTCGCTTTTACATCATCACTTTTTCTCTCAATAATTATTACCGGCCTGGCCAGAAAAGTCGGTTTTAAGTTTAGGTTCTACCAAAAACCACGTAAAAGAGATATCCACAGGAAATTGATTCCAAGGATTGGCGGTATCGCAATATTTGTGGCATTTCTCATTGTCTCCGCGATTTTAATTTACATCTTTCGCGACGATTATTTTACGGGCCGGCTTTGGAAAAAGGCGATAGGATTGCTCGCTGGCGGAGCCATAATCTCGCTTTCGATGCTTTGGGACGATATCCGTGGTCTAAAACCATGGCAGAAGTTTGCCTTCCAATTTTTAGCCGCCTTCGTTGTTATCGCATCGAGCTCGGGGATTGATTATCTTTCGAACCCATTCGGCGAGAACGTCAATCTCAACTCAATTTATATCCCGATAGCGACTATTCATGGCGTTACTTATCACTTTTCGCTAATATCTGATCTTCTGACTCTGATCTGGCTGGTTGGGATGATGAATGTCATCAACTTTGTCGATGGAATAGACGGACTGGCGGCCGGTTTTTCGACCATTGCCGCCCTGACGATATTCCTTCTTGCATCATCGGTAGCGGTTTCACAGCCCGGTGTTGCGCTTGTAGCCATCACTTTAGCCGGAGCGGCTGCCGGATTTTTGATCTGGAATTTTCCTCCGGCAAAAATATTTATGGGGGATTCCGGCTCGATGTTTTTGGGTTTTACTTTGGGGGCCTTGACTTTGATCTCCGGCGGGAAATTGGCAACAGCTTTTTTGGTCCTGGGTTTTCCGATAGTCGACGGGTTGATTGTCGCCATTGGCCGCGTGGTACGAGGTAAAAATCCCTTTACCACGCCAGATAAAACCCATCTGCATCACAGATTTCTGGAAGCCGGTTTCTCTCCAAAATTTGCCCTAATTTTTATGTATATCATTGCCATCGCTTTCGCATGGGTGGCCCTGCGTTCATCGACTTCGAATAAACTGATCGCGGCAGGAATCTTAGTCGCGTTGCTTGCGCTGATCATCTTTGTGCTTAATAGAATTAGGAATTATCGAGAGCGGGTTAAGAAGCAAGGATTGTGACCATCCGCAAGCCGTCGACGATGCTGTAAAAACCGCTTCCGATCGGAGGAGTTTGGTGATATAATTTATGCAGAATCGGGACAATAACAGACTTTCATTGCTTCGTAAATTTCATAGTTATAAAATATTCATTGTCAGAGATAAGGAAAAATTAAAAAAAGAGAGGCGTTGACCTTTCGGTTTAGCCTCCCTTCGTGAGAGGCGTCGCAATATGACACGTAGTCATATGGTCGTGTTCTCTCTCATGATGTTTCTATCTTATCAAAACAAAATCATTCTTGTCAAGGGCGCGAAGAGTAACTGCTCATTTGTCATTGCGAGCCGTCGAGCGAAGCAAGAGGCGTGACAATCTAGATTGCTTCGGAGTACCTCACAATGACAGGCAAGAGTGAGTAGTTACCGCGGAGAGAAATTCAAATTATCATGTCCAAGGAATTCACATTCAACGGCCAGAGACCGGACGAGTCGGTTGAGGAGGTGGTGAAAAATCATCCCTATGTTTTGTTTTTCCCGGGGCTAAAAGCGGTAGTGCTTCTTGCAGTTCCCGTCGGAATATTTATCTTTTACGGTGCAAACATCGTTTTTTCCGTTGCCACTTTTTTGTGCTTAATTTTAGCGTTCGCAATATTCGCCAAGGCCTATTATATTTACTCCGCAAGCGTACTCATAGTAACCAGCGAGAGAATACTTTATTTGGATCAGCTTAATTTTTTCAAAAGAAAAATAATCGAGTCCGAGCTTAATAAAGTTCAAGATATAGCTTCCAGCACGGAGGGAATGGTAAAAACCACATTGAACTTCGGAGATCTAATAATCCGCACAGCCGGTGCCGGTCAGGGAAATGAGATCATAATCAAAAACATCTCCGATCCATACTCAATCCAGCAAGAGATAACGAAGAGGATAAGATGAACGAAGCCCCCAAGCCACCTGCGGAAGACTTACAAGGGGTCGAAACATTCTCTAGTCACGAGAGCAGATTTGGCGATAAAGAAAGAATCATCGAAGCAATGGTCGATGGAGATGTCGAAGTGCTTGGTGATATCGAGGATGTGGTTGATGGGATAGAGGTACATGCCAACGAGGTGCAAATTACGCGCATTCAGTACCAAAACATTAACACTGTTCAGGTAGTCAAAGTGAAGTCTGGCGAAGAGGGCGAGCTACTGTGTATATTTAAACCTCAAGACGGTGAGAGCGCAAGAGTAAAAGACCAATATCACATTGAGAATTTTTACCCTCGAGAATGCGCTGCCTATTTAGTTTCAGAACATTTCGGGTTGGATGTTGTGCCACCGACAGTTATAAGAGAGGTCGATGGTCGCTTGGGAGCCCTCCAATTATTTTTGTCTCATGACCAATATGCTGATTATGCAGAGATATTTGGAATTGTTCAAACCGATGAGGATTGTGAAAAATTATCTCAAGGGAATGATTTCCAAGCCATTGCAGTATTGGATTGGGTAATCGCAAATGCCGATAGAAATCCAAGAAATATGATGTTCAATGCCGAGCAAACTGATGAATTATTCGCTATTGACCATGGTGTTATCCTGAACGGTATCGCTTTTACGGATCATGCTTTGCGAGGGCCGTTAAGGTCATTGACTTGGAACAATCCGACAGAAGAACCGGTAGAGGTTGGATTACCCGCTTCGTTGGTTGGAACACTTAAAAACGGTTACGAGCGCAGAGAGGAGCTGACGCGCGTATTAATTGAAAGAGTCGACGGCCCAGAGGGTATCTCCGAGGAGGAAATTGAAGCTATGTGGCGGCGGGTTAAATTGATGATAGATAAAAGCGTCTTTTTATCTCCGAAAAATTATCAAGAAGCCACAGGCAAATCATTGAGTCATTTGGAGTCGGGTTTACCGGATTGATAAATTATTCTTTTCAACCAGCTCCGATAACTTTTTCTTAAGCACTTGTGAGATTTCGACTTTGTTTTTAATTCTCATATCTCTATAGCCACTGCCGTTGTTGGGGACGCGGATAATAACGGGGGAAGGGCCGGGGTTTTCAGTCAAGATTGATTTGATCTCAAGAAGTATTGATTTATCGGAGTGCGGTGGCACGCTGATGGTCAGAGTTTTTGGATTGTCATCTATCGGTGGTTTATCATACTTCTTTTCAACTTTGTCCAAATACAATTCTTTCTTAGCGCCTCCGTTGTAGCCGTTTCTGCTGTATCCATTGCCATTGCCGTTTTTACCCCAATTCCCTCTCGTTTTTTTTGGACGAGGAACAAAATCAAGAATTTCTTGCTGTTCGGCAATCTCGTAAATTGCTTCCGAGAGAAGCTTCGGTGTGCCGTCTTTGAAATTGATGTAGCCATCGACAGCAACTATTTTATCGGGGAGCCATATCTCGCTGGTTCCAGCTAAGAGTTTCGGGAAAACCAAAACTTCGAGATTTGCATTTAGGTCTTCAATCTTTGCAAAAACCATATTCTGATTTGAGCGTGTGAGTATCTTTTGAATAGATGTGATAATGCCGGAAATTCGCACAAAATCTCCCTCGTGCTCCGCGGTCACTTCGGAGATTTTGATAGTTCGATGCGGCTCGATAATATGCGAGATGCCAGCAAGCGGATGCTCGGAGACATACATTCCCAAAAGTTCCCGTTCCCAAGAGAGGCGCTGTTTTTTGTCAGCCGGCTTTGCCTGCTCGAATTCGATTTTGGCGGTTTTAAACTCCTCCGCTTCACCGAAAAGGGAATCCTGTCCGGAGGTTTTTGCTCTTTGCGTCACTTGAGCGTATCCCAACATTTTATCAACATTGTAAAGAAGTTCTGCGCGTTCTCCCAAATCATCGAGCGCTCCGGCCATTATCAACGATTCGAGTGATTTTTTGTTGATAACTTTTGGTCCCAAACGGGTGATAAAATCCTCGATATCTTTAAAAAGTTTTTTCTCTTTTCTCTCCTCGACAATTTCTTCAGCCACCTGTTCTCCGACATTTTTAATGGCCGAGAGTCCGAAGCGAATGTTTTCGTTTTCCTTGACGACTCCGAAATCAACAAATGATTCGTTGACCGAAGGAGGCAAAACCTTGATCTTCATCCGTTCGCACTCGCTAATACAAATCGCGAGTTTATCCAAGTCGGATTGCTCCGAGGTCATAAGAGCGGCCATAAACTCGGAGGGATAGTGGGCTTTGAGATAGGCTGTTTGATAAGCTATCAAGGCATAGCAGGCGGCGTGGGATTTGTTGAATGAATATTGAGCAAAATCCTGCATCGAGTCGTAAAGGCTCTCGGCAATTTTTCGATCAATATTATTCTTAACGCATCCCTCGATAAACTCTTTTCCGACCTTTTTCATTAACTCTTTTATCTTTTTACCTGTCGCTTTGCGCAGGGTATCGGCCTGGCCACCGGTGAAGTTCGCCATATCTTTGGAGAGTTGCATTAGCTGTTCCTGGTAAACGATAATTCCGTAGGTGTTTTTAAGCGCCGATTCTGCCGTAGGATGCGGGTAGTTGATCGGCTCGCGGCCGTGTTTTCTTGCAATGAAGGAGTCGATAAACTGCATCGGGCCGGGGCGATAAAGAGCGACCATGGCGATTATATCTTCAAAAACCGAGGGTCTAAGATCGCGAAGATAGCGTTTCATACCATCTGACTCCAGTTGAAAAACTCCGGTAGTATGAGCTTGAGCTAAAAGCTTGTAGGTCCCAGAATCATCAAGCGGGAGAGCATCGATATCTAAATTCGTATCTTTTGTCTTTCGAATAATCCGCAAAGCGTTTTGGACAATGGTGAGGTTGGCGAGACCCAAGAAATCAAATTTTAAAAGCCCCAAGTGCTCAAGCGGGTTCATCGAATACTGGGTAATAGTCGCAAGATCCCCCTTTGTGGCGCCCTGCAAGGGGCAGTAGTGAGTTAATTTCTCCTTGGAGATAACGACACCGGCGGCGTGCATCGAAGCGTGCCTAACCACGCCTTCGAGCCGTTTGGCGATCTCGATACATTTTTTGACTTTAGCATCGGTGTTAACAAGCTCCTTGATCTCAGAAATATTTGTAAGCGCCTGCTCAAGGGTTTGGCCGAAGGGGATCAGTTTGGCAATGGTATCGACTTCGGAGTAGCTCATCGAAAGTACCCTGCCGACGTCGCGTACCGCCATACGGGCGGCCATAGTTCCAAAAGTAATAATCTGGGCAACATGGTCGCGTCCGTATTTTTTAGCTACATACTCCACCACTTCGTTGCGGCGAGAGTCGGCGAAGTCTGTGTCGAAGTCAGGCATGGAGATTCTGTCCGGATTTAGGAATCTTTCGAATAGAAGCCGATATTTTAGCGGGTCTAGCTCTGTAATATTGAGAGCGTAAGCAATGATTGAGCCGGCGCCGGAACCCCTGCCGGGTCCAACCGATATACCCTGATCTTTGGCCCAGTTAATGAAGTCGGCAACTATTAAAAAGTAGCCCTGATATTTCATGGCCGTTATAACGCCGTACTCGTATTGAAAACGCTCCCAGATCTCCCCGGTTATTTTCAGATCTGACGCTTCAATATCGTTTCCAAGTTTTTCGGTATCGACACTCCCGCTACCGTATTTTTTGTTTAAGCCCCTATATGTTTTTGCCAAAAAATGGTCATCGATTGTTTCTCCATCCGGTATTGGAAACTCCGGCATTAAGATTCCTCCGAGTTCAAGTCTGAGATTACATTTTTGAGCAATTTCTTGCGTTACTTGGGCTACCTCCGGATGATCGGGAAAGGCGGCTAGAATGTCCTCTTCGGAAAGCATTGAATAGTCGTCGTCGCGCATAGACATACGATCTGTTTCATCCATAAGCCGTGTGGTTTGAAGGCAAATTAGGGCATCTTGGGCTTCCCTGTCGTCGGCATTTACATAGTGGATATCGTTGGTGGCGATAACTTTGAGATCTAGTTTGCCTGCAAGTTTAAAGATCAATTTATTGGCTTTATCCTGATTCTCGACGTGCGGATGTTTTTGAACCTCAAGATAAAAATTTTCTTTGCCAAAAATATCAATATACTCCTCTACTGCTTCTTTTGCTTTGTCAAAATCCTCAATAATCTTGCGCGGAACTTCGCCTTGCATGCAGGCGGAGGTGGCGATTAGGCCAGCGGAGTGTTTGCGAAGCAATTTTTTATCGACTCTGGGCTTGTAATAATATCCCTCGAGGTGGGCTATGGTTGTCAGTTCTATTAAATTTCTGTAACCGGTCTCGTCTTTTGCAAGGAGAATCAAATGATACGGATGAGCATCGACTCTGGGAACCTTGTCATGAAGAGTCCTGGGGGCAACATAAACTTCGCAACCGATTATCGGTTTGATCTCGGCTTTTTCGCACTCCTCGTAAAACTCAATTGCTCCGTGCATTACCCCGTGGTCGGTAAGGGCGAGCGAGTTCATACCCAATTCTTTCGCCCTATTCACAAGATCGGGAACTTTCCCCATCCCATCCAGCATCGAATAGTGGGAGTGGGTGTGAAGATGAACGAAGTTGGATTTAGGTTGTGTTTTTTCCTCCATGCTTTGACATATCCTAAATAAATGTTAAAATTACTTGGGACTGACTTAACACCTTCGATAGCTTATAGGTTCCCCGCCTGCATCGCATGGTGCGAAGCAACTTCGGACAGGTAGCTTCTTAGCTTTTTAGAATTTTGATCATTAGGGTTTGTTTCGAATTTCGATATTCGAATTTCGGATTTGTTTGTTGGTGATTGGGATTTGCAAAAATGAATTACTGTTTTTGCTTGGGTCGTGAACAAAAAATAGCGCTGGCTGAACTTGAATCCGTTTTGCGCCGTTTTTGTTTTGATTTCGAAGAACTTAATTTAAGTTTAGATGGAAATTGCGCCATCATCAACATTCAAAATAAGTATGATGATGAGGTGGCAGGATTGATTGAAAATCTGGGTGGGACATTGAAAATTTACAAAATTGTTGCGCCTGGGGATAATAAACTTAGCAATCAAATTGCTTCGCTCATTGTTGATAAGTTTAGGGGATCAAAGATTAATTTTGGGATATCAAATTATGCGGGTGAGAGATTGGGGCAGGGTTTGGGGGCGAGCATTAAAACGAATCTTAAATATCGAAAAGTTAACTCAAGATACGTAAAGCCGAAAGAAGGTGAGATACTTTCGTCTGCAGAAAGCTGGCACAATATCATAAAGAAGGGGGGGATAGAATTCGGTATCATTACCACCACGGAACTGTGCCACGGAAAGGACACGGAAGAATCAAAATCCGAATATTGGATATCGAAGCACGAAACAATATCGAATGATAAAAATTCTAAAAAGCTAAGAAGCTACAACCTAAAAGCTGTGGGCGTCCTGTTGGCGGTTTCGAATCCGGACGAATGGGCGAAGAAGGATTTTGGGAAACCAAGAAGCGATGCAAAAAGCGGGATGATGCCGCCAAAACTTGCACGCGCGCTCGCGAACATCGCTTGCGGGCAAGCAATGATCAATAATCAAGATACAATAACCAAACAAATTACAAATCCCAATGACCAAATTCAAAACG
>MEZY01000058.1:1364-16849 GCA_001776195.1 Candidatus Berkelbacteria bacterium RIFOXYA2_FULL_43_10 | reverse complement strand
CTTAGAAGCTAATAAGCCAAGAAGCTACGACCTAAAAGCTATTGATGTGTTGGATGCGGCCAAGGCAGATTTTTCAAAACTACTGATGATTGACGATAAACGGTCATCGGTAAACGATCAACGATCAACGGTTGTCGTAACCGAGCCGTATTTGGGCACTCCGCGCAAAGAAAAATTGTCGGCGGAAGAAGCGATGAGGGAGATCGAAAAGTTAAAGCCGCTCTATCTCGGATTTTTAGAGAATATTTACCGGCAAAAAGATACGATCAATCTAAAATCCATCTGCATCGTTTTTCCCTTATTCGGGTTGTCAAATGGCAAGAACATGAGTTTGCTTAAAGAATCTATTGACGAGATCAGAAAAATCGGTTATATTGTTCCCTGTGCACCTCTAAAATATGGACGAGAACATCAAATTGTTAAAAGGGAAATCATATTTTTAAATCCGAAATCCTAAGCACGAAATCCGAAACAATAGTAAAATCCGAATAATAAATGTTTTAAACATTAGGATTTAAAAAATTATAATTTGTTTCGAGATTCGAGATTCGAATTTAGAATTTACTCCGAAGGAGTCATGTGGCTCATAAAAAAGCTGGTGGAAGTACAAGATTGGGGAGGGATTCGAAGGCGCAACGGCTGGGCGTTAAGGTTTATGGCGGGCAAAATATAAATGCAGGCGGGATTATAATTCGTCAGCGCGGGACAAAATATCATCCGGGAGAGAATGTGGGAAAAGGGAAAGACGATACTTTGTTTGCGCTGAAGCAGGGAGTGGTGCAGTTTCGGGAAAAGCAAGTTGTAGCATTCACGGGCAACAAGAAGGTTAGGATGTTCGTGTCTGTGGTGGGAGGCTCGTAAACCGTTAATCGGTTACGATGCCCGTTACGTCTGCCTATCGGCAGACAGGTCTGACGTCAAACGTCTTACGATCCGGGCTTCGTTACCGCAAGACGCTCGACGAACTTAGCTTTCGGCTCAAGATGGGGAACTTGAGCCGGCCGCTAAGTCGAGATGCTTGCGAGCCGGCACTTGCGCCATAGGGAGGCTGTTTATGTCTGACAAGGTCTGCCCACACTGCCAAAGCGAAGTCGAGACGCATCCGAGATGCACAATGTGCCGGCAGGTCGCCGACAACAGGGCTCGGAAGCGGGTCGACGAGAGGCTGAGGGAGGTGAGGCGGGCACTGTCGTAGTTGCGGCAAGGATCGCGGCACTGGATCGCACCACAGTTCACATCAGGTCGTATCACAAGGGAGGCGACGTTAACGTGCCGTCTGCGACGGAAGCAGCGACCGGCAAGGTCGCGCAGAGCCCGGCGGCGAAGCCGCTTAGCGCAGAAGAAGCCGCGGAAGTCGATCGTCGGTTAGCGACGGAGTTACGGCGTGTGTTCAACGAATGCCAAGCCGCCGCGGACGAACTGACTGGAGTCTGCGCCGCGTCTTCCTGATCAGGAGGCTCACTCGAGTGCCCCCTGGTCAACGACTCAACCAGCCGAGGGTCTGTTCCCGCCTGCCTGCCGGCAGGCAGGGAAGCGGGCCTCTGGCGAAGATGTACCAGACGTACCGGTGGGTGGTGGACTTACGTTCTGCCACCCCCCACCAGTTTCAGTTGCTAGTTATTAGTTGATAGTAGCTAGTAATTCAAAAAAATAATAACTGAAGACTAGCGACTAATAACTATAAACTGATAATATTCGTCATTGGCCATTAGTTCAATTCGTTATCCTTAACTTGAAGATATGGAAGAAATTCTCACAAAATACATGAAAAAGAACATTCCCGATCTAAGATCGGGTGATACTATTCGTGCTCATATAAAAGTCGTGGAAGGTGCTAAAGAGAGAATCCAGATATTCGAGGGATTAATTATTGCCGTAAAACATGGCAAGGGGCTCGATGGTACATTTACAGTCAGAAAAGAGTCATTTGGGGTTGGAGTTGAGAGAATTTTCCCCTTGCATTCGCCTAGAATCGTAAAAATTGAAAGAATAAAACAATCAAAGGTTCGAAGATCCAAGCTATATTTTATGCGTGAACTCACCGGCAAAAATGCACGGCTTAAAGAGCTAAATCGCGACTATATGATGTGGGAGGAGCCGGAAGCGGAAGAAGAGATCAAGAAACTCGAAGAAGAAGTAGCCAAAGAGGCGGAAAAACACGCCGCAGAAAAAGCGGCCGAAGACGCAGAGCTGGAGAAAAAGGCAAAAGCTCTGGCAGGGGATAGGATAAAGGGAGAGAAAGCTGGGCAGAATACAGCCGAAGAATAAAGATAAAAACTGAAGAGCCGAAGAAGGAATAAGGAATTAGGAATAAGGTACATTGAATTAAGTCTTAAGCCGTAAGCAGTATTGGTCAAGTTATAAATAGTTGTCATTTCGAGCCGAGTCGAGAAATCTACAAATTATCGGTAAACGGTCATCGGTAAACGGTTAACGAAAATGCCCGAGCAACGCGGGGCATTTTTTGTTATGATTGAATTATGATAATTGATCAAGATAAGCGGGGATTGGCGAGAGAGCTATTCGCAAAAGGATGTATCAAATTTGGCGATTTTGAATTAAAACATGGATCGCATGCTCCGATCTATATCGATCTTAGGAGCGTGGTTTCCTATCCAACCCTTTTGACAGCGCTAGGGGAAAGATTGGGTAAATTAATGAGCAAGCTAGATTTCGATGTTATTGCGGGACTTCCCTATGCCGGTTTGCCGATAGCTTTAGCGACATCATTTGCCAGCGGATGGCCGATGATTTATCCAAGAAAAGAAATAAAAGATTATGGGACAAAGAAGAGAGTTGAGGGTGTTTATGTTTCAGGGCAGATTGCAGTTGTTGTTGACGATGTAATCACCGACGGCGGGGCGAAGTTGGAATTGATAGATCCTTTGCTTGAATCTGGTTTGATCATCCGCGATGTGGTTGTGGTTGTCGACAGGGGACAAGGTGGAAAAGAAAAATTGGTGGCGCACGGCTATAAGTTGCACAGCATTTTTACTCTTCGTGAACTAGTCGAGTTTTATCGCAAAGAAAGAATGACAACAGAACATGAATTTCGAATTGCAATCAAATATTTGGCTACTGTTGATCTAGCCAAGCCATAGCCGACCTTAACCCCACCTCCGAGGTGGGGGTACTAAAGGGTAATCTGGGAGCGGCAAAACAAAAAGAGGCCACGCATATAGCATGGTCTCTTTCGGTCTCACCTCCCTTTCTGCTATCCATCACCGATGTCATCGGGGATCGCTCTGAGTAGCCCCTCTCCGAACTGGTCTCCCAACAGAACTCGGTTGGGCTGAAGCTTCATCTCGAAGTCCCCGAGCTTATCTGTGATTTCGCAGAGGCTTCTCTTTCCGAAGTTGCGGATCGAGATCAGTTGCTCCTCGGTCTTGCCCGCAAGTTCGCCCAGAGTATCTGCATGAGCAAGCTTGAGGCAGTGGTATGTCCTTACCGAGAAGCCCAACCGCTCGATCGGTGTGGCGAGTAGGCCGCGAACTTGCTCTGCCTCATCGCGTACTCGTTGTTCCCCCCTGCGGCACATCACTTGTCCCAGGGCTTTGCGGAAGTCAACAAGCTCGGGGGGCGCGCACGACAGCACCATCTCGGCGATGCGCAACCGCTCGGCTTCATCGCGGGCGTCTTCCTCGGATTCGGCCAGCTCACGGATCACTTCGACCAACATCCCAATCAATCGTTGCATGTTATGTCACTCCTCGCGTTTCAGCCCGCCGGCTGTGGTTTGTCTGGAACCGGTGTCATTACACTGGATTTGATATCCCATTGCGGAAGTCACAAAACCCAGCGTAACTACACAGTATAGCAGATTAATTGATGGCTGTCAAGTACATTCTTTGACAGCCATCAATAATCGGAGTATAATAGGTGGTAGATAGCATAAAATTAATTAATAATAATGAAGAACTGATAACTGATAACTGATAACTAGCGACTAGAGACTAGAAGCTGGAAGGGAATTATGAACAAAGGAATTACATCAAAACTTGAAAGCATTGGGTTTTCCAGACAGGATGCGGAGGTTTATTTGGCGTTACTAAAAAGAGGCGAGTCGAGGGCAGGTGAGATTATCGAAGAGACATGCTATCACAGAGAGATCGTCTATTCCGCGCTGGGAAGACTCGAACGAGACGGATTGGTGCAATCAATCACAAAAAAAGGAATTAAATATTTCCAAGCAGCGAAGCCAGAGAAAGTGATAGATAAAATTAATGAAAAGGCAGATATTGCAAAAAAGCTTCTACCGACGCTTGAAAGTATCTACAAAGAAATCCCACTTGCAATTCAGGTTTTTGAGGGATCGGGAGGGTACGAGGAAGTACAAAAAGACATCCAAGTATCATTAAAAGATAGAGATCGATTCTTCGTTATCGGTGGTGCAGGCGATGCTTGGTACAAGGTGACAGAGCCGTATTATAAAAAATATCAAAAATTATTTCTGAAACGCGGAATTCAGATGCTGACGGTAACATCAATAAAGGAGGCGGAGGGCATCGCCAAACACGAGGACCCGAGGGTGAATCCGATTAGAGTCATGCCAAGCAACTTCTCTGCACCATCATCAACTCTTTTTTACGCCGACAAGGTGGTAATTCAGGTTTTTGGCGAGAGCCCGGTGGCGATAATGATCCGCTCGAAAGCGGTATCCAATGCTTACAAAAAGTACTTCGAGGCTCTCTGGAACATCTCAGAGGAATTTGAGTATTGAACCAACCCAAAGTACACCTACGAGGTGTACTTTAGGGGTGAATCTGATCATATGTACACCAAATCTTCCCACCTCCGAGGTGGGGGTACAAAAGGGTAATCTGGGAGCGGTAAAACGAAAAGAGACCACGCACATCACGTGGCCTCTTTCGGTTTCACCTCCTTATTATTGTTTTCAGCATCGCTAGGATTTGCGCCGTTTCTTGTGGCGCTCTTTCCAAGCGTGCTGTCTTTCGAACACTTTCACACGTTCCCAGCGCGCCCCAATCTCCTCAAGCCAGTTCTGGGCGAACTCTGCAGCGAACTCGTAGGTGAGTTCCCCGATGACGCAGCCTTGTGCGAAGTCGTATACATAGACGACCTTAGGTGCGAACAGCAGGTCGTAGGCCGGGTCAAAGTGCCCGGCGGGAGCAACGAGTGTCTGCAAGACGTTGCAGAGCACTAGGCTCCGAAAGACACCGTTCAGGACGGGGCGATCCGTCTGAAGATCGTCCCCGAAGTCCTTGGCTGGCTCGTTGGCGCTGAAGGCGTCGCCGCCTTTCACCGCGCCAGTGCCTCTCTTGCAGATCTGGTCGCTGAAGGCCTGCACAAAGTCGCAGACCCATTCCGCTCGCTTGTGCCATGTCTTCCGCGCCACAATACCGTCTTGTAGCGTGTCATGGTCGAACCGAATGGCTGTCAGTCCGTACTTGTGCATGATATCCATACCAGTCTCCGCGTATTAGCCCGCCGGCGTTGGGTTTTTGCTTTACGACCGATGATCGATCGTAACAACCTAGTATAGCATAATGTTTGGTAATAGTCAATAGACTAGACTATAAACACAATGAATAATATTGAAGTAATAAGCACGGATATTGACAAAAGAGCACGTAATAAGATATAATGTAATAGAAACGTCTATATAATAGACTACAATATGGATAGAGAATTACTTCTAAAAGATATCGGATTGAACGACAAGGAAGCCAAAACATATATGGCTATATTGGAGTTAGGAAAGTCGACAATCAAGCCGATATCTTTGAGAGCTGGAATCAAGCGGACATCAATATACAATTTTATTGATCACCTGGTCGAGCTAGGCATAATCTCGCAAGCCGAAATTAGGGGCAGAATGCATTACAAGGCAGAGGCGCCGGAAAAACTGCTAGAAATACAACAAGCGCGGCTCGAGCGGATAAAATCATCACTTCCAGAATTCTTAAGCGTCTTTAACTCAAATGTAAAAAAGCCAAAGATTCATTACTATGAGGGAGTAGAGCAGATTAAAAATATCGTCAGAGAGGAGCCCAGATGTCAGACGGAGGCACTCTATATTTGGCCCGGCGAAGATGTGACAGAGATGGTGGGCGGAGAAAAATTTATGACGGATATCAATAAACAGAGAATAGAGAAAGGTGTATTCATTAAATCTATTCGTTTTAGGGACAAGGATGTACCGTTTGAAACTTCATCTCACGGACTTGAAAACCTTCTCGAGATACGGTGGGCGCCGAGTGATATAAACATCAGCATCGGGATCGGGATATATGATACCGGAAAAGTTAGTTTCTTTAGCTCCAAAGAGGAGAATTTTGGGATTTTGATCGAAAGCAAAGAGCTCTACGATGCGATGAGGGTTTTCCACGATTTGCTCTGGGAAAAATCCACTCCTGCGAAGGTCGGTGAGGGATAGACCAACCCAAAGTACACCTACGAGGTGTACTTTGGAGGTTAATCGGGGCATGAGCAATGGACAGGACACAAAATAAAAAGACGGGGAGGGAGGGGGATCGCGGCGGGCAGATGGAATGACAAGCAGCATAAGTATTGACAAGTGCTTAAACCATACAATATAATGAAAGAGGTTACATAATAATGAAAGATAGTTCATAATATTGTATTATGAGAACAAAAAAGGGCAAAAATCTATCAATCGATAAAAAAATGCGTTATTCGTTGCATAATGAAACTTTTGCATTTCTAGCTGACGATCCATATGAAGAGTATTATGAAGCCCAGATTAAAAAAGCAACGGGCTTAAGCGCCGGTGGAGTCAATAGCGCCCTAAGGGATTTAGCGGAAACCGGTTTGATACTGAAGCGCGATATAGGGAAAATTAAGTTTTATAAATTTAATTTCGAAAATGCAGTCGGCAAACAATATAAAATTTTGTTAAATGTGGGAAGAGTCTGGCCTTTTGTATTTACTCAATTGGCGAAGTTTTCGGAGAGAATAGTCCTGTTCGGAAGTTTCTCGCGCGGTGAAAATTTACCCGATTCCGATATCGACTTATATATCGTATCAAGAGAAAAGAAAAAGATCATTAACATTATAACCATCAGTGATTATGGCGACAAAATGCAGCCGATAATTGTTACCCCAGCGGAAGAAATCACCCTAGATCAGAAATTAAAAGAAGAAATCGGCAAAGGAATCGTGCTCTGGGAGAAACAAAATGATCAGCTTTGACCAGTGCAGAAAAAAGGGCAAGATAGTCCGGTTTGTAAACGGACCGAATCTTGTATCGAAAGAAATAGAAACCGCTAGATATGATCTTGAATCAGCCGCAAAAAGCTTAAAAGAAAAGAATTACAAATGGTCAATTATTCAAGGTTATTATTCTCTTTTCCACTCGTTACGCGCGCTTCTATTCTCGAAGAGCTTCAATGAGCACAGCCACATTTGCTTGTTTGCGGCTGTTGAAAAACTCTATGACGAAGAATGCCTACTGTCAAGATCCGATTTCGACAACTTGCTGCGAGCGAAAAGTTTAAGAGAGGGAGCGGACTATAATTTTGATTCTAATGAAGATTCAGCTAATTACCTGATCGAGCTGGCAGATTATTTTGTTGTTAAAGTCGAAAAGTATTTAGACGCCAAACTTCGATCACAATCCTAGAAAAGATACTGGGACGTTGGAATCATAAGCT
Source organism: Candidatus Berkelbacteria bacterium RIFOXYA2_FULL_43_10 (assembly GCA_001776195.1). GTDB lineage: Bacteria > Patescibacteriota > UBA1384 > XYA2-FULL-43-10 > XYA2-FULL-43-10 > XYA2-FULL-43-10. Next base: position 9,215 of record MEZY01000058.1, on the reverse strand, counting down.
TGCTGGAGAAAAATGGATAAGACGCAGAATAAAAGTACAGGAGATGAGGGGGAGGAGATTGCGGCGGTGTATCTTGAGAAGTTGGGATACAAGATTTTGGAGAGAAATCTCAAGCTATTTTGCGGGGAGATTGATATACTAGCGCAGGATCATCGAACAATCGTCGTTTGCGAAGTGAAGACGGTGAAGGGAACCGGCTTCGGTCCGGCAAAAGATTTGGTGAGGTACAAAAAACAACAGAAACTACGGACTCTAGCTCGGGCGGTGGAACAACAGTATCCGAAATCCCCAGTTCGGGTTGATGTGATCGGGATCGAAAAATATCGCAACCCGCCGAAAATCGAACATTTGAAAAATGTAATATCGGGCTAGGAAAATCGTGGATAAAAAAATTTGCTTGTAGCAGTTTTGTAGCGTAAAATATGGTGCACATGGCGAAAGATTCATCGAAAAAAGAGATAACCATCAACGAACTTGCGAGAATGGTAGCGAGGGGTTTTTCTGATATGGCAGAGAGATTTGACCGTCTGGAATACAGAATGGACGCCCTCGAAAAACGTATGGACGCCCTCGAAAAACGTATGGACGCCCTCGAAAAACGTATGGACGCCCTGGAGGAAAGTGGCCGTTCGTTACGGTCTGAAATGTGCCAAAGATTTGATAAAATTGATAGTGAAATCAAAGAGGTCAAAGTGAGATTGGATAGATTGGAGAAGAAAACAAGAGATGATGATGACGCTTTGGTCGATATCGCTATCAAACATGAGAAACGAATAAGTTCGCTTGAACGAAAATTTCTTGAACTAAGGGCGAGATGATTGATTGGATCATATTCTGCGAATGTGGTAAATTGGTAGTATGATAAGGACTCGGTTTGCTCCGTCTCCAACAGGGGAACTTCATATCGGCGGTGCGAGGGCCGCCCTTTTCGCATATCTTTTTGCGAAGTCGCAATGTGACGACCATGAAATCGAACATATCGAGAATGCATTAATTAACTGGTGGGGTATCCACAGCAGAAACGTTTGATTTTGCTGTTTTTTTGCTACAATTATATTACAGGATAAAATACGCACCTAGGAGGGCGCATGTTTGCTGTACAGATAAAAGCCGGCATTTTTGGGGCCTAGACTTATTTTGAGTTTGTTCTGGGGTTATATGAGAAGAAGAATGCAAAAAATTATTGCCAAGAATATTCCAAGAGGGGCGATTGTTCTCATTATTTTCTTGACTCTATTGGGAGCACAGTTGGTCGTACCATTTTTGGCATCAGCGAATGGCGGTTGGTTGGAATCACTTACGATTTTCAAGGATCAGACGGAGAATATCGTAGAAAATCCGGGCGATAAAAACGATTTACTTGGAAACACGCTTGTGGGCAAAGAATCATCGGGTATTTTCATAGAAGAAGAGGGCGAACAAGAGCTTGTCTCTGAAAGAACGCAAAATTTCAAGAAGTTTGATAAAGGTAACGGTGAGTATAGGGTTGCTGGTGGTATGGGACCAATACACTATCGCGATGATCCGTTCAATGATTCAGAGCAGTACAAAGAGATCGATCTTTCCATCCTCCCAGAAAGTACCGGTGGCTGGGATTTCTCGATGACTAGCAACGGTTACCAAGCATATTTTGATACAAAAAAAGAGATTGATGACGATACGATTAAATATTTGGCGCGTTATGAAAGAGCAGGTAAGTGGCTGGAAATGGCACCGGCGGAATTGGTTTGGGAGAACGAAGCAGGCGGAAGGCAAATAATCAGTTTGCCAAAAGAGTCGGGCGAGCCGGAAATAAATAATGACCAATACTTCATCAAATGGAAAAATGTTTTTGGCGAAGGAATTGATTTTCAATATAATATTGCGCCGGATAAATTTTTTAAAACGGTAATTATCAATAGCAAGGAAAATCTGCCCGAGGCGACGATTGATAAAACTGGTTTAGTCTTGAAAGTAGTAATGTCGGTTTCATGGGATGAAAAGGCAGATCCAGCTAATGATTTTGCCGAAAATGTTCAAATTGATGATTTAACATCGAACGAGGAATCAACGACCAAAATTCAGGAGACGCCAGAAGCTGTCACGCCCGAAGCAACCCTTGAGCCAAATAATATAGAGGTGAAGACTAAGCCGGCGGATGAAGAATTAAATGATCCCAAAGAATTTTCATTTCAGGATGAAGCCAACAGAAATATCTGGTGGTTTGAAAAACCTAAAGCGTGGGATTCGGCTGATAAAATAAATGATTTTGATCTCAATTGGAAACTTTACCGCCAAGACAAATCTATCTTTATGAATATTGATGTACCGGCCGAGACGATAAACAGCGAAAAACTCAAATATCCGTTTTACATCGATACTTCAATTCCGGAAGAGCTGGTGGGAGCCAGTGGCGATGATGGACAACACGAAGTTTTCACCTATGATGTTCCTGAACATAGTCTGGCAACTAACAGCACAACAACGAGGGTTGGTTATTATGATAGTGGTGATGATATTACCGTATACGATATATTTTCTAGATTTTCGACAGTGCCTATCCCACAAGGTGCGACAATTAATAGCGCCTCGATCTCTTTTAGGGCATCATCCACTTTATCCAATAATCTTGTCGCCACCGATATTTATGCTAATGCGGCTGATAATGCTACGGCGCCAACTGATGACACGACATGGCATGCAAAAACTTTGACAACGGCCTATACCGCATGGGATAACGTTGCCTCTTGGACTTCAGGCGCTTGGTATTCATCGCCAGATATTGCAAGCGTAGTTTCGGAAGTGACGAGTCGTGGCGGTTGGACATCCGATAATGCTTTGCTTTTATTTTGGAATAATACGGGGTGGAGCAACAGTGGCTGGAGGTATTTCTATAATTACGATTACTCCGGCAATGTCTCGGGACCTAAATTCAATGCCACTTATACGGCGGCAGGGATTACCATTTCCGGTACGGTTTACACTGCTGAAGATAAATTAACCAACATCGGTGCCGGGCACAATATTGGGATATCCGTAAACGGCGGAGCCAAATCAACCGTTTCCTCCGGTGCCGGCGGGGCATTCTCCTTCTCAAGCGTTTCAGTCAGTGCCAATCAGCCGATTGCTATCCTTATCGATGATGACGGTTCGTACGAGGGAACATTGGTGACTCAAGCTGTCGACGGCTCGAGTAATATCACTGGTCTTGAAATGTATACTAATAAGGTTGTCCTAACCCATCAAACTGCCGGACCGATGACCAATGCTCTTTTGATCACTGCTCGGGCCACCGGCGACACCGATATTCATTACACCAATCCTTCGGGTTCAGTTATCACTTTTGACGCCGGTTATGAAGCATGGGTGGATGCCTCAAAAACTTATACTCCGGGCGGGGGAGTGATTGCCGGCGATATTGACAACAATGGTACTTTGACCCCCGAAGCTAACACAATCACCTCTTCGGGTAATGTTGATATGACTGGCGGTACATGGACTACGGGCAACGGCACTTTGGCCATGTCCGGCACAAGCAAATCGTTAACATCTGATGCGGAAATAATCTATAATTTTACACCCTTCGGCACTATTTTAATAAATGATGATTTAACCGTCTCCCATATTCTAAATATCTCCGCCGGCACCTTTAACGCTTCATCTCGTACCATTACTCTCTCCGGTTCGAGTACCCCGTTTGTTGTCGGTGGCGCATTCACGCCATCATCATCAACTGTCAAATATACCGGCACTCTAGCAACCGATGTCACTGGTACAACTTACAACAATTTAACTTTGGACCACACAGGCACGACTTTTACTGCGGAGGGTGATATCATTGTTACAAATGTATTCGATATTAACGCTGGTACTTTCGATGCATCAAATAAAACTATCGATCTCTCCGGAGCGGGAGTTGCTCTTGATATCAACGACACTCTAACCGCCAACGCCTCAACCTTTATCTTCTCCAGCTCAAGCGCCCAAACCCTAACCTGCAATGGCAATAATTTCTTCAACCTTACCTCGTCCAATTCCTCCGCATCCGGCTTAACTTTTTTTGATTCTTGTACTGCGACCGGAACTTTTTCCGATACGACTTCAGGCTCAAACATCACTTTCAACGATGGCTCCACCTACGCTTTTGGCGATATCAACCTAAATGGGGGAGATGCAAGCACAAGAATAACCATGATCAGCGCTAATCCCGGCACGCAATATTTGTTTAATGTTACAGACCCAACCCCAACCGCAAATTATATAAATATTTCCGATTCCGATGCCTCGGGGGGAAGCCAAATTGATGCCACCACCGGCGGGTTCAACTCTGGTAACAATCTAAACTGGCTCTTTGGCGTGGCTTCAATCACCGTTGCTCCCACCTCTGCCACTCTCGATCAAAGCGCAACCCAAGCGTTTACTGCGACCGCATACGACTCAAGCGGATTTGGAATTCCCGGCACTGTCTTTGCTTGGTCAGTTGTTGCCGGAGGCGGTTCGATTGATGGAGGAGGAAATTTCACCGCTGGGACAACTGCCGGAATATTTACAAACACCGTCAGAGCCACCGCATCAGCTGTTAACGGGCTTGCTTCTGTCACGGTCAATGAAGCCCCAATTCCCGACGTACCCGCCGAAACTCCAGTCTCAACCACATCTTCAGACACTGATTCCTCCGACGCAACGTCTTCGGCTACTCCCTCCCCGACTATTCCGGAGAGAGCAGAAGTCGAAGGTAGCGCTGTCTTTGATGCATCGAACCTTGAAGGTTTCGTTTCTTTCCACTGGGATTTTGGCGACGGGAATCAGGCCGATGGAGCTAAAGTAGAACATAAATTTGCAGAGATTAATCGATACACGGTTATTCTAGTTCTTAAAGATAAGTATGGCAATGAGAGTAGAAAGACAAATAGCATCGATGTTTTACCTCCGGTTCCAGAATTAACCAAAATAGATAGCAAAAACACTATCGCGATGCTTCAAGGTAAATCATTTAGGGGTACGGAAGTTATAATTACTCTCCATTCCGATCCATACGAGACGAAGAGTGATACCAACGAGGACGGAATATTTAACAAAAATTTTGGCTTTGATGAGACAAAACTAGCTTACGGCGCACACACCATAACCGTTTATGCTCAAAAGAAGATTTCGGATGAATTAACTCTGAAAAGCGACTCAAAGGATTACAATGCTTACTTTAACCTAAATGATGGAGAGCTCGACGCAAGAATCGAGGAATTGGAAGCGAGAAATAGAAAAATCATAATCGCGGCTATATCGCTGGGAGCGTTGGTGGCGGTGTTATTGACAATAATCATTGTGAGACGAAAACGAAATACTTAATTGTGACCGAGACATAACAAAATCAATTAGAATCTATTACTGATTTATGGTAATATTTTAAGTATGATAAGAACTAGATTTGCGCCTTCTCCTACGGGAGAACTTCATATCGGCGGTGCGAGGACCGCCCTTTTTGCGTACCTTTTTGCAAAGTCGCAAGGAGGCGAGTTTTTGTTGCGAATTGAAGACACGGACAGGGAGAGATTTGTCGAAAGGGCGACGGAAAGAATTATTGAGTCGCTAAAATGGCTTGGAATTACTCCGGACAACATCGAAAAGCCGATGATACAGTCGGAACGATTGGAGGAATACAAAAAACATGCTTTTGATTTGGTTCGCGCCGGACACGCATATATCTGCACTTGCACAAAGGAGATGCTTGAGAAGGATCGGGAGGAGCAGATTAAAAGTGGTGTGGCGCCGAGATACGAAGGACACTGTAGGAAGCTAAAAACTAAAAGTGAAAAGCTAAAAGCGATAGAAGGCAAATATATTATCCGGATGAAGATGCCGGATGAAGGCAAAATTATCGTGGATGATTTGATACGGGGGAAAGTTGAGTTTGATGCTTCGCTTTTGGATGATCAGATCATCTTGAAATCTGATGGTTTCCCGACATATCACCTGGCTTCGGTTATCGATGATCACGAAATGGGTATCACTCATGTTATTCGCGCAGAAGAGTGGCTTTCTTCGACTCCGAAACATCTTAAACTTTATCAAATGTTCGGCTGGGATGCGCCGGAATTTGCTCACCTGCCGATGATATTAGGACCGGATCACAAAAAGCTCTCCAAACGCCACGGAGCAACGTCAATTTCCGATCACAAAGCGGAAGGTTATTTACCGGAAGCGCTAGTCAATTTTATGGCTTTCTTGGGCTGGAACCCGAAAGATGACAGCAAGCAATACTTTTCGCTTCAGGAGCTAACCGAAGAATTTAAAATTAAGAATGTTAATAAATCGGCGGCGGTGTTTGATATCGAGAAATTACGATCGCTTAATGAATACTACTTACGAACTTACGAACTTACGAACTTAAAAACAAAGGAGCGACTTACCGAAGGCGAAAGCGGGTTAATAAAAAGGGGTGGTTACAAGACCTTGAAGGAAGCGGAAGATTATTTACAAAAACTGCGAAAAACTCCGGAATACGATCCTAAATCGTTAATATTTAAAAAATCATCAGAGGAGACGACGAAGAAAGGATTGGAGCTGGCTTGTGAGAAATTATCATCTTGTGAGCGATGGGAGAGCGAATCTATTCAGCGGTCGCTTGCGGAAGCGGTTGGTGAGGGTGGGCTTACAAACGGTGATGTTTTTTGGCCGGTGAGAGTTGCGCTTTCCGGCGAAGAAAAATCGCCATCACCTGTGGAATTGATGGTCGCACTAGGGAAGGGAGAGAGTGTCAAGAGAGTGAAAGAAGCGATCAAGAAGCTAAAATAATCGGAAATTACCACATAGATAAATACATAGATACCATAGATTGTTAAGTCACTACAGTACACGGTACACAGAAAACAGTTTGATCTAAAAAGCTAATACCTAAAAAGCTAGGAAGCTAAAAATGAGGGGTGAAGACAAAATTAAATTGGTGCAAATCATTGCCGATTCGGATTTCTCCGGGGGACCGGTGCACGTTTTGGGTTTGCTTGAAAATATTGACAAAGAGAAATTTGATACACATCTCATTTGCCCTCGCGGGACGCTCATGGAGAGGGCTGAGAGCATCAGGGGAGTAACAGTCCATCCAGTTTTGATGCGATCAAAGTTTGATTTAAAAGCGTTCTCGAAAATTAAGAAAATATTAGGTGAAATTCAAACCGAGTCCGATCCCTTCGGACCGATGATAGTGCATACTCATGGGACAAGGGCGGGATTTTTGGGAAGATTGGCGACGCCCAAGGGGGCGACTTCGGTTTATACCGAGCATCGATGGGATAAAGATTATCATCTTGAAAACCGCATCAATGAATATTTGCAAAAGAAGATATTGAGCTATCTGAATCATAGATCTAATTTAATAATAGCCGTTTCGAACTCGGTTAAGAATTATTTGATTGATTCAAAATCAGCACTGAAAAATCAAATAGTTGTGATACCCAATGCGATAGATACAAGTGATAAAAGTTGTAAAAGTGATAGGGGCGGAAAGGTGAAGAGGGGACATCATCAGGTTAAGATTGGGACGGTGGGGAATTTGAATATTCAGAAAGGGCATAGATATCTTGTTGAGGCGATGGGGGAAGTTGTGAAGCATTTTCCGCATGTGGAGCTTCAGATTGTGGGAGAGGGAGAAGAAAGATCAAATATCAAAAATCAAATATCAAATATGGGATTACAAAAGAATATTACTTTGCTTGGGAGGAGAGAGAACCCGATGGAAGTGATGCGCGGGTGGGATATGTTTGTTTTGCCATCGGTGGCAGAGACATTTGGCATTGTGATCTTGGAAGCGTTGCAGGTGGGATTGCCGGTTGTAAGCACCAATGTCGGAGGGATCACGGATATCATCGACAAAAATTT
>MEZY01000058.1:0-1342 GCA_001776195.1 Candidatus Berkelbacteria bacterium RIFOXYA2_FULL_43_10 | reverse complement strand
AAGGAGATTGAGAGAGTATACGAGGAATTAACCTAATTGCACTAATTGCACTAATTATTCTAATCAATACCCAAATCCCAATTTAAGAATCCCCAAACCGAACTTTTGGACATTTAGCTATTTACACATTAGGATTTCATTAGGTCAATTAGAGTAATTAGAAATTAGAATAATTATCGCGTATGTTTCACTTGGAGACAGAAAATTTTGACAAGTTTCCGCACTCAGCGGTGATGGAACGGATAAAATCGAAAGTTGTCAAAAAGATTCATGCCGACAGAGTTTTGGTTCTCTCACCACATCCGGACGATGATGTTTTGGGTTGCGGAGGATTGCTTTCGATGTTGGCTAACAGCGGCTCGCACATAAAATCACTTTACATTTTTGATGGAGCATCTGGGAACAGGGCAGGGAAAAGAGATATTGGGCTGATAGAACGGCGCGAAATAGAGTCGATGTCGGCGGCGAAGATTATAAAAATTTCCGAGGTTAACTTCCTAAGAGTCAAAGAAGGAATGGGGGCATCGAGCGTTGGGAGACGAATATATGAGGAAATTCGTACGGGCCATTGGGACCTTGTTTTGTATCCTGCGAGTACAGAGTGGAACAAGGATCACATTAATGTCTCTCTGGCGGCCACGGCGGCGATAAAGCGGCTTCCAAAGCGGATGGAGGCTTGGGGATATAATGTGTGGGGGCTCTCTGAACCAAAAATAGTTGTCCCGATCGACAAAGAGATAAAGATAAAAATAGAGGCGGCCAAGGAGCACAAAAGCCAGCTCAAGGTAAAGAACTATGAGGATGCGATAATCTCCGCCAATAGATATTTGGGAGAGATGCTCGGCGTTTCGAAGTATGTGGAGATCTATAGCAAATACAATGGTTGATACAATCGTAACTCAATTACATACTCTTGATTTTATTGTGTGTGTAATATATCATTAATGCGTTGTCATGCTCTATGAGGGGGGCGAGGACAATGGTCGCAGTTCCGGTCGTAAACAGGTACCGGCCCGAAGCTTCCCCCGTGGTGGGGGAGCCGAGAGTCCAGCGCAATCTGCTGGTTCTCCTGGCGGATGAGGATGATGTGGCCAGAAGCGCGGGGGAGAAGTTGCTCAATTCCCTCGGTTATGATGTCATCCATGCATGGAGCGCCGGTGGCGCAATCGAGAGGATGAGAGACATCCAGGCGATCAAAGTCGCGATCGTCGACTGGATGTTGCCTGGTGGAGTCGACAAAGTTGTAAGGGTAGCACTTATTCGGGCTAGACGTCACCGTTCAAAATCGAGTGCGTTTTTCGGGGTTTTAACACCTAAAATAGAAGGCCATTTCTGGTCTTTT
>MEZY01000057.1:2993-26890 GCA_001776195.1 Candidatus Berkelbacteria bacterium RIFOXYA2_FULL_43_10 | reverse complement strand
CTCGAAGGTCCCTGGTCCGCATCAGTGCGAACCCTGATAGGGAGCCTCCGAAGGGGAAGAACTCGACGAGCGAGATCTCCCCCAACCGGTGAGCAACCACCGGCGCGCTCTGCTCCCCGATTTCCTCGGGTGGCGTCAGCGGCATCAACCAGCCGTACCGGCTGGCCGCGACCACTGCGACGACAACAACGATCACGATCGATGCTACGATGATGCGCTTCATGCATTGGCTCCAGTGCTGCTGTGATGTTTGCTTCATTCCATCAGGCGAGCGAATCGCCCGATAGAAGTAACTAACAATATCGTGCTGATTGGAGCAATAAATGATGGGATCCCTCGCGGAGTTTACACTGAACACAGTGAATGTGCTCGGGATGACAGTCGTGGGTGGATACGAGATCAGCCCAAAGGCGAACCTTCGGGCTGGATCTCTTTAAAGAGCTTTGACGCCTGTGGGCACGTATTTTACGACCCAAAATTGTCAACTATTTCATTATAGCACACATAATCACATATGTCAATACAGTTTCGCCGATCGTTGATCGCAACCGAAAGTGAATAATTTCGGAATGAAAATGTCGGTTAATAATTATCGGCAAACGGTTATCGAACTAAATATGAGATTTGATCTTTTCCAATATGGCGTCTTTTGGCATTGCGCCCATGAGACGGTCAACTTCTTTGCCCTCTTTGAAGATGATGAATGTGGGAACGGACATCACATTGTATTTGGCGGCAATATCCGGCGCCAAGTCAATATCAAGTTTCGCTACAATAAAAGTCTTCTCATCTTCCTCGTCCGCAATTTCTTCAATAACAGGCAACATCATCTGACATGGTCCACACCAGGTGGCAAAGAAATCAACCAACACCGGCTTTGGCTCATTCATCAAATCATCAAAATTGTTGGCATCGGCCACTCTGGCCCCTTTAGCTTCATTTTTGTCATCAGACATTGTGTCTCCTTCAAATTAAGTATCATGTATACGGTATTATGTATCAAGTATATAAATTGCGACGGTATTTGTTATTAGTTTAATTCGTGATTCTTATGTGTTTATGATAATTTTTCGGCTTCCTGTCGGAATTTTTTAGCGCTACCGAATTTTTTAAATATTGAAACGAAACGTAAGTAGGCGACGCTGTCTATTTTCCTTAAATTGGCGATGACCATCTCCCCGATCTCTTTAGATGTAATCGTTTTATCCTTTCGCAGAAGAATGCTTTCTTCTATCAAGGCAACAATGCTTTCAACCCGCTCGCACTGAAACGGCCGTTTTTCAAAAGCGAGGCTGATTCCACGAGCAAGTTTTTCACGATCGTAGTTCACGCAGCTTCCGTCACGCTTTACGACCTTTATATTTGGGACCTCAATTTTTTCAAAAGTTGTAAACCGATACGAACAATCAAGGCAACATCTGCGCCGCCTTACCCGATCTCCCTGATCTCGGGAGTCAAGGACTTTCGTATCGGATTTTTTACATGAAGGACAAAGCATAATAATTCAAAAATTAAAAGTAAAAAATCAAAATTATGGAAAGATTATCTATATATACGCAACAATAATATTATATCTCACAACATCTAGTAACACAAACAAAGAATCCTCGCCGTTACGGCTAGGATTCTTGCAAGAAATCTATGGTATCTATGCAGATATCTATGTGGTAATATCCACTATTATTTGAGCTTGCGACGGATGAACGCCGGGACTTCCAGTTCATCTTCGTCGTTTACAGGTTTTTCATCACTCTCTACCGGCGGCGTAGATATCAGAGACTCATCTCGTCTTATCATCTGTGATGCGGGAATATCGCTTGAGCGCGATTCGTTAGGAAACGGAATTTTATGAGGCTTGGCATGCTCGGACTCAAATCCGGTCGCGATCACAGTGATCTTGACCTCGCCCTGCATTGCTTCATCGATTATCGCACCAAAGATGATGTTCGCGTCAGCGTCGGCGGCTTCGGTTATGGCTTTGGCAGCCTCGTCAATTTCATACATGCCTAAATCCGGACCGCCGGTAATATTGAACAGGATTCCTTTTGCGCCATCGATTGAAAGTTCAAGCAAGGGAGAGTCGATAGCGGCTCTGGCCGCCTCTATAGCGCGGTTGTCGCCGGTGCCATGACCGATACCCATAAGAGCAGATCCGGCATCTGCCATAATAGCTTTGACGTCGGCAAAGTCGACGTTGATTATCCCATGAAGAGTAATCAAATCGGCAATACCCTGGACACCTTGCCTAAGGACATCATCAACTACGCCGAATGCTTCGAAAAGAGAAGTTTTTTTATCAATAACTTGCAAGAGCCTGTCGTTGGGGATGGTGATTAATGTATCAACCTTGTCTTTCATTTCGGAGATACCGGTTTCAGCAATACGTTTGCGTCTTTGACCTTCAAATGAAAAAGGTTTGGTTACAACTCCTACTGTTAATGCGCCGAGTTCTTTGGCGATCTCTGCTACGAAAGGCGCAGCGCCGGTTCCTGTTCCACCGCCCATTCCGCAGGTGACAAAGACCATATCCGAGCCCTTGAGAGCTTCGTAAACTTCCTCCTTGTTTTCTTCAATAGCCTTTCGACCGATCTCCGGATCAGCACCCGCCCCGAGTCCCCTTGTAGTGTCTTTACCGATTTGGATTTTGATCGGTGATTCATTGTGCGCAAGTGCTTGTGCATCGGTGTTGATAGCTACAAAATCAACGCCGCGTAATTTCGAATTAATCATCCGCCCCAAAGCTGAACCGCCGGAACCGCCGACGCCGATAACGCGAATCGTTGCGAAGTTTTCCAAATCAGATAACTTTTTCTCGACCATAAACTCTCCCACCCCATCCATCTAATTAAAAATCCGAATTTCGAAATCCGAAACAAATAATAATTCTCTAAATTCTAAAGTTTAAAACATTTGAACATTTGTATTTTGATATTGTTTCGTGCTTCGAGATTCGTGCTTAGGATTTGGTTATCTTTAGTATATTCTAATTTTGAATTATGGCAAGAATTGTTTGAAAAAGCCCTTAGCCGCGGACAACACACCAGAGACAGATGTTTTCTCCAATGAAAATCCACTCTCTTTGTGATCGCGCCCCCAGAACATAAGACCCACGCTTGTAGAATATACTGGATCATCAAGCTTGTCAACTAGTCCGCCGATTTCGATTATTGGAGATCCGATCTGCGCTGGAAGACGAAGTGTTTCCTTGGTAAGTTCAATGATTCCTTCGAGCTTAGAACCGCCGCCGGTGATAATAACCCCGGCAGGCATGGTGCCGTCTCTTCCGATCTCGCGCAATTTCTCTCTCACGATAAGCAATATCTCCTTTAACCTTGCTTCAATAATTTCTGATATATACTTGAGTGAGGCTACTCCATCCTCTTTTTTATCCAAATTATTAAGCTGAACCTCCTCCTTTTCTGAAACTTTCTCCGGAAGGGCGAAACCGTATTTAAGTTTCAATATATCGGCTACATCTAGCGAGGTCCTAAGCCCGATAGCGATATCATTTGTGATATGTGATGAGCCGATAGGAATTACTCCACAACTTATCATATCGCCGTCCTCGAAAAATGCGTATGAAGTTGAGGCGGCGCCGACATCGATTAGGATCACTCCAATCTCCATTTGGCGTCTTGAAAGTAAAACTTTGGCTACGGCCAGAGGAGAAAATACAATATCTTGGGTCTGAATTCCGGCTTGTTCGACACAGCGGCATAAATTTTTAAGGGCGCTCGATGAAGTTGAGACAACTGTTGCGTCAACCTCGAGCCTAATACCGGTCATTCCGATAGGATCTTTGATGCCTTCTTGACCATCGATAATGAAGTTTTTTGGAAGGACGTGCAGTATCTCGCGGTTTGGTTTGTTGGGTATAGCGCGGGCCGCTTCGAGCACACGAGTCAAATCTTCCTCTGTTATTTCGCCGTCAACTTTTGCTACGGCAATAACGCCCTTGCTATCGGCTGATTCGATATGATTTCCTTCGATATTGACAGCGGCAGATCTAAGAGGCATTCCGGCCATCCTCTCCGCTTCCTCAAGCGAGGCGGAGATGGCGGAAACGGTCTCTTCGACATCAACGATCAAGCCCTTGCGCATACCCTGGTTGGGTGCTTTGCCCAGGCCGATAATATCTATGGTTCCTTCTTCAGACTTGCCGACGCAAGTAATTATCTTTGTGCTTCCGATATCAATTCCTACCGATAGTGTCTCGTGTGCCATAATCGACTACCCCTCCGATATAGTTTAAAGTTAAAATTTCATAAAGTTTATAAAGTCAAAACAGCTGTATTATCATTTATACATCCTTATGTATTATACACGATACTTGATAAAGAATGCCAACTAGCCAAACAGTTCTCGGATATACGGTAAAAATATTAAGATCGCGACGACGATAGCGATCACAGAGGCGAGAAGAACAGCGCCGGCCATGCCGTCTTTGATTACGGCGATTCGTACGTTGTGTTCGGAGTCGATAATATCACAAGTTCGCTCTACTGCCGTATTCATAATTTCCATCGCGAAGACTAAGACAATGGCCATAAACAAGACTGTGACTTCAATGCGGCTGACTCCAAGGATATACGCCAGGATCCCCACAACGATAGAAATTGTAGCATGAATGCGGGCGTTTTGCTCTGTGGCAAGCAGGCGGATGACCCCGCGAAATGCATTGTGAAAACTGCGGGCTAATTTTTTAATATCAAATGGTTGCATAAGAATTAATTGAATTATTACCACCACAGATCTGTATCACGGAATATCACAGATAAAAAACGAGTAACGGCAACAAGTAAAGTTAATAGCAAATTTCTGTGTCAATCTGTGGCGCAAATCTGTGGTGGTAATACTACCTTTCTGCTGGTATTTTGCTCTTCTCATACATCTTACTCCACTCTGGCTCGTTTGTCTCGTGGTTGTAGCCCATAAGATGCATTAGCCCGTGATGAAAGAGTAAATCCAGACTCTCCCCCATTTCCTTTGCGTATTCGGGGCAGATGCATATTGTCCCAAAAACGCTTTCCTTTCCGGGCACAGTTGCTTGCGGAAAACTCAAAACATCCGTGACTTTATCGATTGATCGGAATTTAAGATTAAGGTTCGCTATCTTTTTTTTAGATACGAACATCACCTCAAGCAATATCGATTTCTCATCCGAATCGATCAATGTTCTGTTTGCGATCCTACGGAAAGATTTTTTTTCTCTCTCCCCCACTCTTCCAAAATATTCAATCTTGATCATATGCGACTCTGTGATGAAAAACTGCTAGAAGCGATTCAGCGAGCGATTTATTAATTTTTAATAGCTGAGAAGAAGTGAGTCCGGAGGATTTGAGTTCCCCCGATTCAAGTTTCTCTTTTGCCGCAGAATCAACAATTTCTCGAATTGATCGTTTTGTAAGCGGGGAACGGGCGCGAGCCGCCGCCTCGACGCAGTCAGCAAGCATCAATATCGCAGACTCGCGGCTTCTGGGAGTCGGTCCGGGATAGGTAAAATCTTTCTGATCGATCCTGAACCCCCTTTCTTTTGCCTCTTTGTAGAGACTTATCACTTTGGATTTTCCGTGGTGTTCTCTTATAAAATCGATCATCTCTTGGCTTAAATGATTTTCCTCGGCAATTTTCACTCCTTCCGGAACATGGCTAATAATTAATTTTACCTTTTTTCGAAGTTGGGTAGCGCTTCGATCATCGTTAACCTTGGATCGGTAAATGTTTTCGATAAAATCATCCGGAGCGCTAAGTTTGCCGATATCGTGATAATAAGCGGCTGTGCGTACCGTGAGCGAGTCAGCGCCAATTGCTCTAGCAGCACGCTGGGCGATGCTGGAGACATTTAGAGAGTGATAATAGGTGCCAGGAGCTTCGGTAGAAAGCCTAACAAGCAATGGGTTCGATAGGGAGTCCATTCGCATTCGCCCGCGAAGTAATATCATGGCGCTTGAAACGGTTGTGGTGAAATATCCCAGGGTAAAAGCCAGGATGAGAGATGAGACAATCGCCATTGTCAGAATAATTAAGAACTGTGCAAGATAAGAGGTGTAAATTGATCCTAGATATGAGATTGTAGAGAAAATAATAAAAAAAGCGATTATAAAGATCAAAATCGATAGAAGCAAATATCTACGTGTGATCTTAGCGCTAGGCATTGTTTAAATACTCGCGCGCCAGAGCGGAGACTCTAGAGCCATCAGCTTTGCCTGTCACTTTCGGCATCAAAGCTGACATTAACTTTCCAAAATCGGAGATAGATGAAATATTCTGTTCGCTTGCGGTTGACTCGATGATTTTCTTGATATCTTCATCAGACATCTCTGCCGGAAGGTATGTCGAGATCAATTTGGCTTCGTTCTCCTCTTTCTCCGCCATCTCGCCTCTTCCACCTTTATTGTAGTCGGCCGTTGCTTCCTCGCGACTCTTTAGCTCTTTCCTTAAAAGTTTGATCGTCTCTGTGTCATCGAGAGGGCTCCTTTTTTCGATTTCGGCGTTTTTGATCGCATTTTTGAGCATTCTAAGCGCAGACGATTTAGCGCCATCTTTCGCCTTATACGCTTCCATAAAATCAGCGTTGATCTGATCTGAAATTGTCATATTTACTCCTCTCGCTAAAATACGAATAATTCTTGCTCGGTAGTCGTCCCACGATAACGAAACCCGTGTGGGTTATCGTTTGGCTTTAACCGTACGGGCCTCGTAACCGATGAACGATTGACACGATGCTAACAGTGCTCACTCAGTGTTATCAAATCAGTGTAGTTTCTTCAGATTAATGGTTTAATATCCCCTTTTGCTGGACAAAATTACACTTCTGCGCACGGCTGATTTACGCTTGGCGTTACGGTTGAGCTCTTTTTCAAAATACCTTTTCTTTTTTGCCAATGTCAAAACACCGCTTTGCTGTATCTCGCGGTTGAATCTGCGGACTAAAATTTCCGGTCGCTCCTCCCCTTTTCTCTTAATCTCTATCAAAAAAATCACCACCTTCCGAGTATCTTATAAACGATATTATTCTACCCCAAATTCTCATCAATTGCAACCGCCACAAGTCTAATTTGAATAGGGATTAATTTAGAATAATTAGGTCAATTAGTGTAATTCGAATAATTCATCCCGAATACCCTCTCCACTCCTCCTTGAGCCATCGCTTTTGTTTCTTGAGCATATCTTTAAAACCACGCGAATGCATCTCGTGCCTGACTTTGCCTCCTTTGTGCGGGTGTCGGTATTTTTGAGGCAGGGGCGAAGAAAAACCATGAGCATAATGGCTAAGCTCGTGTGCGATAGTGGCGTCAACAACATATTCCGGTATTGCTTCGTCTCGAAAGAATCCGTTGATGACAATTTTGGTATCGAACTCCCCCTTTATCCTATCTATTACACCTTTGGGGAAGACTTTTTTGATGCACCCAAGCTGGTTTCTGGCCTTTCTTCCAAATTCAATATAGATGGCATTGATAGCCTCAACATCGCCAAAATAGCGCTTGTATATGTACTCCAACCTACTCTCCAACCAGTCATCTGATCTCATAAGCGTATTATAACATTTAATTTTGAGAGACACAGTGGAAACGTTGAAATCGCGGAACTGTGTGTGGTATGTTTGGATTGTCGACAACCGCAGAGGAGGTAAGCGCCGTGATTGATCTTAGCGAACGTCTGGTGGTAGATTTGCTGGCGTTAGTGGTCTCGCGCACAGGGCTGGCGATTGAGTTTGTGTTGGGGGGTGTATCCCCAACTGGTCGTGTCAGGATGTGGCTGGAGAAGTTTTGCGCTGGTAGCGAACAATGGGCGCAAGGCTTCAAGACGTGCGCCTCCTTGGAGGCAGGTGATCTGGATTGCAGGATGGGGGTGGCTACAGAGGTGGCACAGCAGATACTCATGGGCACGGTTCCGAAAGAGGATGAGACAGAAGCAGCGCTCAATCAGTTACGCGAGATGCTCGACGTATGCTCGCGCGCGCGCGAGCGGATCAGCTTGGGGATCGCGGCATAGGAAGCTCATCCTGTCCCGTAAGGGACGAACGGGCGGACCGAGAAGGACTGGTGCAGACGTATGCCGGTCCTTTTCGCTTTTTATGAGCATAAATATTAACATCAAATTATCAAATATACATCCACTATTCGCCAGATACTGAACGATCGTTCACTATCTGGCGAACGAATAGAATCGGAGCAGAGCAAAAAGAGTATATATCAAATAGCAATATATGCGCTCTGGGAGAGGATATATGCTAAATAAAAGGGTTGACAGATAGCATTATATATGCTATAATGAAGAAGTTTCTCGCAGATCAGCGGGATTTTGTGTTTTTTATTAACATAGGAGTCTGGAATAAGGGAATGTTAGCTTATACTCAAACTCTGTATTATCCAACCGAAATCCAGACAAAATCATGATTCTTCGCAAGAGGAATTACAAGTCAAAAATGAGAGGGATGCTAAGAAGTTTATCGCTTGGGATCAACTACGAAAACACAATAAGTTTTACCGTAGGAATACTATTTTTGGCGATACTGGCCTTGATAGTGGCTTCCGCCAAAGCGCAAGATACAGAGATGTATATCTCTAAACTAGTTTTCGATAAAAGTCAGTCGATAGCTCTCAATATCGAGAGCGAGAAGGCGAAGATTGTCCCCGGTGAATCAACAATTCAGCGTGAAATCAGAGAAAAAGCCGAGGCAGAAGCTCGAGCGCGAGCTGAAGCTAAGGCCAGAGAAGATGCTATGAATGCATCAAAAGTGATCAAAACGTCTGCAAAAACTGTTGCCTACAACGATCCTTCAGATTTCGAAGCGTTGTATGCAAAAGCCGAAGCTGCGACAGGTGTTGACCGCAGAATTATTCAGGCTGTCCACTATGTCGAGACAGGTTGTTCCGGATCGACTTCTAAAAAATCATATGCCAACGCTCAAGGACCGATGCAATTTTTACCTTCGACTTGGAAAGGGCACGGTGTTGACGGAAACGGAGACGGTGTTGCCGACATCAATAATGTAGAGGACGCAATTCTGTCTGGCGCATATTACTTGAAAGCTTGCGGTGGTTCAAATGTACAGCGTGCCCTTTGGGGTTATAATCCGTCACAGGCTTATTACAACAAAGTAATGAAAGTTGCACGTTCACTTGGCTACCCAGGATAATGAAATATCGGCAGTAATAAAGAGAAAAACCCGCCAGCTCGGCGGGTTTTTCTTTTAGTCTAAACTAACAACTAATAACTAGCGACTAGCAACTAGTGTCTATATCCCATCTTCCGATATCGGTGCGCTTGGCGTAGGTGCAGGTGTTTGCGCTGGAGTTGTCGTTTGAGCAGGAGTATCTCCGGAGATATCAGATGTAGTTTCGCTGATGTCCCATTTAGCATATGTTGCTTTGTCGCCAAGTTCGCTTTCAATTTTTAGTATCCGGTTGTATTTGGCATTTCTCTCCGAACGAGCCGGTGCGCCGGATTTTAGGGTGCCACAACCAGAACCGACAGCCAGATCAGCGATAAATGAATCCTCGGTTTCTCCCGAGCGGTGAGATATCACAACCTTGAATCCAGCATCGTGCGCCATTTTTATCGTCTCCAGCGTTTCGGTCACAGTGCCTATCTGATTGAGCTTGATCAAGATTCCTGTAGATGAGTAATGCTCGATCCCCTTTTGAAGAAGCTTTCTATTTGTAGCGTATAAATCGTCTCCGATCAATTCCACTTTGTCACCGACCCGTTTAGTCAATTCCCTCCACGTGTCCCAATCGTTCTCGGCAAGTCCATCCTCGATAGAAATAATAGGAAATTTTTCGATCCAAGTTTCGTAAAACTCTATCATTTCTTGGCTAGTGAGCGAACGATTTTCCCGATGTAGTTGGTATATATCCTCGGAGTACAATCGGGACGCGGCAGGATCAAGCGCTATAAAAACGTCCTCTCCGGCGTTGTAACCCGCTTCTTTTATCGCCATCATCAGAAGTTCCATCGCTTGCTCGTTGGAAAAGAGTGCAGGCGCATATCCGCCTTCATCGCCTACCAGAGGCTGATAACTACGTTCGTCCAAGATCCCCCCTAGTGCGTGGTATATTTCAGCTCCAGCCTGGATCGCTCGCTTGAAAGTATCAAATTTTGCCGGAACGATCATGAACTCCTGAAAATCGGTTGACCCGATGGCGTGCTTGCCACCGTTTAAAATATTTAGCATCGGAGTCGGAAGAATTATTTTCTCTTGCGATACTCCAAGTTTTTCGGCGATCAGTTGATAAAGCTCTTTCTTTTCACTTATTGCAACTGACTTAGTGAGAGCCATGGAAACAGCGAGAATCGCGTTAGCCCCAAGCCGTGATTTGTTTTCTGTCCCATCGAGTTCAATCATTTTCTTATCAACAGCCGAAATATCAGAAGCCTCCTGGCCGATAAGAGCAGTTTTGATAGTCTCGTTTACGTTTGCAATCGCTTTCTCAACCCCCTTGCCTTCATAGCGGTTATTATCAGCGTCCCTTAACTCCAGTGCCTCATACTTGCCGGTAGAGGCGCCGGAAGGCACATAACCGGTGGCTGTGCTTCCGTCATCAAGAGTTACGTCGCAAGCCAATGTCGGATTGCCTCTGGAATCCAAAATTTCGATTGCTTTCAGATCTTTTATCGTTGCCATATTCCCCTCCGCTACTATAACCTAATTAATTATATGTATAGTTGGTAGCGCCCTCCGAAATGAAGTTTCGTCTGCGAACCCGCCCGTCTCGCACCGGCGTAGCCGAGGCGGATAGGTTTCGAGACGAACCTGAATGTAGGATGGGCATTGAATATTATTTCTATCTACCATATTAGTCTAATTAGTTAAATTAGTCTAATTGGATGTTGTAGCTTCGGCGGTTGCAGTCACCGTTCCCTCCGGCGGGATCACGCTAATCCAGAATTGTCCTCGGTTAAAAATAATTTCAGCACCGGTTGAGTCGTAAAATATCTCCCGGCTCTCTTTCGAGCTCTTCTTCCATTTTCCATCTATCTCTTTCCCGTCAATAAATATTTTTGCAGTACCTTCTCCAATGTTGTCCATGGTATATCCGTGCTCGTTTATTCTTGTTACCACTGCATTTCTTTTCACCGTCATTACAATCACATTTTTTGGATTGAGCTGATTTCCAGAGATGGCGTCATTGTGAGCAGATCCGGCAAGGCTGCGCTTGTAACTGTTGGTTGCCTTGTCGTATTTGTATTGAACCTTGTAGTTTGCCGAAGAAAAGTCAATATCAACAGTTGCGGCGGTAGTTGGGGCGGCGATGTTAGTTGTATCTGAAGTTGGAGTCGGAGTTGGATCGGGGTCGTCTTTGAAACGATAGATATTAAAATTCTTGCTGGTAGTATAACCCAATTTTGCCGCCTGATCACGAAGTTTAAGAGTCGAAGTATACATTGTGTGTTCGGAGGAGACGTTGCGGGAAGTGTCTCGCCAATAAGAGGAAGAGTATTTAAATTGATCAAGGTCCAGTATTCCGTCAGCAATTATTTTGTCAAGAGCGAGCGCATTGCCGCCAACATGAGCGTAGTAAGCGTTATAGCCATGAGCCCAATCAACAAAGTAGGGTCTTGCGGAACGGACAGGCCCGACTTTTTCGGTTTCATAAGTACCGAAGATTGCCATAAATCTTGTTATCCCGCCCTCTGCAATAGCCTCATAGACTACGCTTGCTTTCTCTAGCCCAGATTGCGGTCTTGCTTCAGTGTGGTTCTCGACCATCACGGCAAGCGGATATCGGTTACTCGAATCAATATCAGTTTTAACACCATCCAAAGGTGCCTCGAACTTCTGTTCTTCGACTTTAGCCGCTTCTTTATTTGCGTTGTCCGAAGTTCTTGCTTCATGGGTCATAAAATATAGACCGATGCCAAAAGCGGCAATTACAAGAAGACCGATTGTTCCGATAAAGATCAATCTCTTTTTAGGATTAGCGAAAAAATTTCTAATTCTCTCCACAATCTTCAATTTACGTTTTGGCGGTTCGACTTCTCCCAGAGTTCTCTCTTCTTGATGTAAATCTAAATCCATTGTTCGTCCCTCCATAATATATTGAATACACTACCACCCCACTTCGCTAAAGCTACGAGGGGCAGGTTGATCTTATCCAAGCCGAAGGCTCCCCTTTGGGGCTATTTAACACTGATAAATAGTTTCAGTGATTTTCAGTGGCACAATTCTGTGGTGGTAATAATACAACTAATACTTTATCGCTAAAAAACTTTTTGAATGTAATCAAACGCCGAAAGAGCGGCTGTCGCTCCTTCGCCACAAGCAATGATTAACTGTTGAAATGGCATGTTGGTCAAGTCTCCTGCTGCGAAAACTCCCGGAAGAGATGTTGCTTGATGAGAATCAACAACTACCTGACCGAATTTATCGATTTCTAAAATATCTTCGACCAATGAATCGTTGACAATGAATCCGATTTCAATAAAAACGCCCTCGACGCTTAAAGTTTTTCCATTAGAAAGCTCGACTCCCTCAACGCTTGTCTCGCCATTTATTTTTGTAATTTGAGAGCTCATATGTGTCGTAATATTTTTTAATGATTCAACTTTTTTGATCATATACTCTTCTCCGCGAAATTGATCTTTTCTGTGTATTAAGTGAATTTCTTTTGCGATACCGGACATCATAACAGCTGCACCCAATGCTGAATTTCCACCACCGACGATTGCCACACTCTTGTTCTTAAAAAGAGGACCATCGCAGTTGACACAGTAAGAGACTCCCTTGCCCATAAGCTCAATTTCCCCCGGCACGCGCAACGATCTGGGAGTTTTGCCAAATGACAGAATTAGAGACTTGGCAATAAATTCTTTTTGAGTAGTTTTGACAGATATGCTGATGTCAGCAAGCTTCTCGATCTTTATTGCTTGCTCGTAAGTTATTTTAGCGCCTAGCTTTTCGGCTTGATTTTTCATGTGGAGAGCGAGGGTGGCGCCGTTGATTTTCTCTTCTCCTGGCCAATTCTCTATTTCGCTTATTTTTGCCATCTGACCCCCCAGCTCTGCGGCGATAACCAGAGACTTAAGTCCCCTTCTTTGGGCGTAGATAGATGCAGTCAAGCCAGCCGGGCCACCACCGATTATTACGACATCATACTTTTCAACATCATTCGCCATTAAAGTCCTTGTATCCTAATTAATAACCCTTTGAGCAAATACCAGATAATCAGCCCGATTTTCTTCGTTGCCGGCCACGTTCCGGGAAGTGTGGCAATAAGTATGGCCAAAAACAACCAATGACCGCTTTTGATAAAACTATAAACATTCCATGCTAAGAATAGTAAAATTGCCAAAGATATTAAAGCCTGATAGTAAACAGGAATCGGAGCCAAGAGCTGATCGTAATAGCTAAAGATTGTGTCAAGAATGTTCATGATAATTCAAATAATTGGAACTTAACCGACACAAATCCCTATCCACAAATAGTCACAAATATTAGTGTTTATTAGTGGACAAGATTAGTGGTGGTTGGGTTCATTATATTAATACGGTGCCAGGATGATTTGCGGGAGACTGAATATTACGAATAAAAGCAGGATGAATCCGAGGATGATAAAAATCAATATTAAACCAACGACTCTATTCAGTGCGGATGGATTTGAGCCTAAATATTTTATTGAAGTTATTAGAAACTGGATGGCTTTATCAAGTGAAGTCATAGAATTATTCTGTGCCCTTTCGGTGTATTATTTCTGTGTGTGTCATGTTTTCCCTACAAGGACTACGATATCATAATTTGTTGTTAACGTATCGCTATTTTTCAACTCGATAACAAGGCTCGGCAGTGAAGCTTTGACTAAGGCCGCTTCCTCGTCTTGGCCGGTTTTGTAATAAATAATTGAAGATGCGTATGTGAATTTCTTCGCGTTTATTACTGAAGAGACAGTGAATCCTGCGGTCACGAGAGTCGATTTTACGTTGGCCGCAGAACCGCTTACTCCGTTTCCGTTGAGTACTTGAATTGAAATAGCACTTTTGTCAATCGCCGATGTCGCAGATTCTGTACTGGGCGCGGTGGTTGCCGCGGGCGCATCCGAAGTTTCCGAGCCGGTAGTATAATCTTGAGATGGAACATCACTGTAAAGAGTATTCGAAGATGACTCTTGTGTGTCGCTCCCCGCTCCGGTTAGTTCGTCATAGAAAGATTTAATCGATGGGTAGCTCTGCCAAAGTATCAATCCGATTATGGCTAGCACTAAAAAGAAAATAATTAGCCCGAGCTTGGACCGTTTAGCCTGTTTCGGTGGTTTCGGATCATTCGCATGATCTTTGTAAGGTACGGTTTGGGGGTGATCACCGTAGTAATAATGGTTATCGGAGAGAAAACTGTCATAAAGATCGGAGACCCTATCTCTGCCTTTTTTAACTCTAACTTCGACAGAATCACCGTCCTCCGCTTTGATCTCTTCCTTGACAGGTTCCACCGGAGTCGGTTTTTGTTTTGGCTTTTTTATTTTAATATCGTCAGATATCCCCACAACCCCTCCATGTAAAATACGAAATCATAAATCCGAAATCCGACTCGCCTCGCTTACGCGAGAGCGAAGCGGGAACAAATTACAAATTCAAAACTCAAAACTCAAAATGTTTACACTACCCCATTATAGCATTTAGAATTCTTTACTTCCACTTTCGCATCGATTCAAAATTAGAATGCATTTTGCACTCATGGACGGAACTTTTCCAGTCATCACCAATCACAAACGGTTCCGGTGGGTGGTCATCTCCGGCGAGCATCGAAAGATAACCGACATCTTGTAAATTAATCCCCATTAGTTTTATGGCCATCAAATCCGCATCGAGAGGATCGGAAGATGCAAGAGCCCAGTGGCCGGGATAAAGTTCTCCGGCATGGGCGGGGCCGTTCCCCTGCATGATGGAGTAACCGTCTATTACGGCTAAATCGATTTTTATCTTTTCGGCAAGGATCCGGAGATTTGCATTGAGAGTTTTGAGTCCTTGGTGTATCATCGCTTTGTTGTTTCTTGCGATACCGAATCTGGTGGCAAGACGAGCGGCGAAACCTCCTTCTGGACGCAAAAGAGAACCGACAGCTACATTTTTAATAGCGCCAGTATATACGACTTCGTTGTGTGTTTTTGGCGGTGTTATCGATATCAGATAATTGGCATTGACTATTGTTTTTGCAACTTGAGCGCCCCACTTGCGTCCGCGGCGGTCAAAAAGTTCTATTGTCTCAAAATCGTCGTTGTTAAGATCAACGATAGTGAAGTTGTATCTGTCCTGCAGAGAGAAATAGTCGTAATTTTTAAAT
This sequence comes from Candidatus Berkelbacteria bacterium RIFOXYA2_FULL_43_10, assembly GCA_001776195.1. Lineage (GTDB taxonomy): Bacteria > Patescibacteriota > UBA1384 > XYA2-FULL-43-10 > XYA2-FULL-43-10 > XYA2-FULL-43-10. The sequence goes on along the minus strand of MEZY01000057.1, from coordinate 11,607 downwards.
GCGTCGAGTGTCTCCCCCGCCCCAGACCCTTCCGCGAGAATTATCTGGCTTTTGGCATAAGGTTCGATAAATTCCAAGAGCGCATCAATAGCATCTTTGTGAGTAGCGGCGAGATCGAAATCGGTGACTACGCAATTCGGTTTTACCACGATATTTTTAGCATTTTTAAGTCCTGAAACAATCTCGCTTTTTATTAGTGAGAGAGCGCGGGAGATATTGTATTTTCTGTCATCAGACGAAATAAATGAAACTTTTGACATAATAACCACCACAGATTTTATTCACAGATTAACACAGATGAGAATAATAACATTATTGCTACGATCACATTATATCAGATCGGATTGATATTAAAGACAAAAAAACGGCATATCGCCGCTATCTGGAATTGATCAATCAGTCACCAGCGCATTGAGGAATTATCACTTGATGCGGCAGGTTTTGACTTTGCAGTAGAAGGAACGGGCGGAGTCGCCTTCTTTCCTTTGCAGATTAATATCTCTGCTTTCTTCTCGTCCACAAAAAGATTTACTTCCTCGCCCTTTTCCCATTTGAGCTTTTTAATAATCCACTTGGGAAGAGTTATACAGAGGCTGTAGTTGGAAAACTTGATCAATTTTCGCTTTTCTCCCTCCATTAAGAATAGTATATATGATTTCTCAACAATAAAGCAAATATACGAAATTAGAATTCTAATACACTAATTATTCAGCGTTCTATCTGTGTACAAGATCGATGTATTTGAATGCCTAAAACAGGCCACTGGCCTGTTTTAGGCGGTTTGGGATATTAAGTTGTATATCGGTCTGATCAGAAGCTGAATCATCGTCTTTCGTTTCTCGGTAACGAAGCCCGTCATTGCAATGCGATAATTATTTTCAGCGCAAAGTCTGCGTATAAAAGTCCGTGTAGCTCAGCGCATGGTAAATTTTCTAATTACTCCCCTCACCTTTCCCTGTATAGTTACTCGTCCTTTGGCAAAACGCATTGGACTCATAGTGGAGTTGGCCGGTTGAAGGCGGATCTGGTTTTTTTCGTTGTAAAATCGTTTTAGGGTAGCGTTGGCGTTGTCAACGAGAGCGACGACTATTTCACCATCGTGCGCAGAGGAGGTCTGCTCGATGATCACATAGTCGCCGTCCAGAATTCCATCCTCGACCATCGAGTCTCCCCTAACCCGCAGAGCGAACGTTTTTTTGCCCATCATGTCCTTCGGAATGTCTATAGTTTCATTGGTACGAATCGCTTCTATGGGTTTGCCGGCATCTATCATTCCCTCGAGAGGAATATTGCAGATGTCAAAACTAGAAGCGAAAGTCGGAGTTAATTGAATCGAGCGTGCGTCCATAGCCTCTTTTGAAAGGTAACCCTTTTCCTGCAGAATATTGATATACTCGGCAATTGTACCGGTCGAGGATAGCTCGAAGTAATAAGCTATCTCGCGGTAGCTCGGCGCATAGCCGTTTTCATCAATAAAATTTCTTATGTAGTCGAGTATTTCTTTCTGTCTTCGTGTTAACGGTTCCATCGTAATCCCCTATTCATTAACTTTATAAACTTTCAATTTTATGAACTTTAAACTATAATAACCATCCGTCATTGAATGGTGGTTGAAATCTCGCAGATTTCTTATTCGTATTATGTTCGGTTATCATGGTATTTACACTATACCAAACATAACCCGAACAAGGTCAATAAGTAGCCTGTGGATAAGTGGCAGGTTCTAAGCGCAATATAAAATAATACAAATTGAGAGCGCATAAATCTTAAATTAGATTATATACATCGGAGAATATGGACGTACGTCCATATTCTCCGATGTATATGTGAATGCCAATAATTAGAATGGATATGATTGGCGACAAAAGTAAATATTTAAAAAGGTTTGTGATTATTTTGTCAACAGACCGACACATTCTATATGGTGGGTTTGGGGGAACATGTCGATTGGCTGAACTTTTCGGAGTATGTATTTCTTTTTCTCGAACAGTTTGATATCGCGGGCGAAGGTTGAGGGATTGCAAGAAACGTAAATGATTTGTTTGCAGTTAATCGTTGACAGTTTATCGATAATTTCAGGAGTCAAACCGGCGCGAGGGGGATCGACAATTACAGTTGCTAGTTTGTAGTTGCTAGTTTTTAGGGAAAACAAATAATTTAGTACATCGTCACGGATGAATTTGATGTTGGGGATTTTGTTTAACTTTGAGTTATCGTTTGCGTCCCTAACAGCTTCCGGTACGGATTCAACGCCGACCACTTCTTTTGCCAGAGTCGAGAGATAAATTCCGATAGATCCGGTGCCGCAGTAAAGATCCAAAACTCTCTCCCCTATCTTGATTTCTGCCATCGATTTTACAACATCATATAAAGTTTTCACTCCCAAAGAATTCGTTTGGAAAAAAGACTGCGGAGAGATCTGAAAAGTAAAATGTCCGATTTTTTCATGAATTATCGGTGAGCCGTATATCAAATTTCTGCGGAGATTGATCAGGGACTTTGATGGCGTGACTGTGTGATAGATCGATTTGATATCGGGGGTATCTTTCAAAACTTCGACAATCCCCTCTTTGCCCTCGAGTGTTTCCCCGGAGGTGATGATCTCCACCATAAACTCCCCCGTTCCTTTCCCCTCGCGGATTTTGATCTGCCAGAGCCCGGATTTGTGCTCGATCTTATTATTGATATGTTCCTTAAGCGACTTAAGTATCTTATTCGAAACCTCTGATTGGAGAAAACATGAATTAATCTCGACCAACTCACTCGGTCTATCGTATCTGTGCCGAGCGAAAGCGACAGAACCATCCTGTTTATGTAAAAAGAAGAAACGAATTGAGTTACGGTAAAAGAAAGGATGATCCGATCCGGGGATTATTGTTTCTGGCGAGACGTCTATTTTTGCGCGCGAGAGAACCTCTTTGAAAATTTCATCTTTATATTTAAGTTGATTATCATAGCTAATATTCTGATGATCGCAACCACCGCATTTATCGAAATGCGGGCAGGGAGGATCAATTCGTGTCAAAGACGGCTTAATGATTTTCTTAACCACGCCGAAAGTAAAATCTTTTTTCTCATTAATCAATCGGATATCAACAACATCACCCGGAACAACTTTTTTGACAAAAACCGCCTTGCCCTTTGATTTGTCATGCCCGCGGAGAGGCTCGCCGTAATCAAGATGAGCCAAACCGATGCCAGCAAAAACCATTTTTTCAATTAGAACTTTCATAAATAAATTCAGAGCTGGCAGAAGTCGCCAGCTCACAATAGATCATTTGTGAGTTTCGTTATTGCAAGCGTTTCAGAACTTCTTCCGCCAAATATTTAACAGGTAGATTCTCTTGAGAAGATGCAGAGAGATCACGGATGATCGCCTCATCCTTCATCGCTTCGGTCTGACCGACTATAATGGCGATTCTTGCTTTAAGTTTTGCCGCTAGCCGAAGTTGAGAGTGCAAGGTGTCGTTGGAGGGTACAAAATAAACATTGACGCTTTCGTCGCTTAAAATATCATATATTTTTTTAGCAGCTGCTTTTGCTTTTTCTCCGAGCTGAAGAATGCAGACATCAACGCCCCCGTTTGCGGGGACATCTACTTTATTCTCCTGCATCAGAGTTACGATTCTATCCATGCCCAAAGCAAAGCCGACAGCCGGGGTTTTGGCCCCGCCGAACATCGAAACGAGCTCGTCGTATCTGCCACCGCCACCCAACGAATTCTGCCTTGTTTTATCGGAAACTTCACATATCTCGAAAACTGTTTTTGTATAATAGTCCAGCCCTCGCACCAATCTGGTGTCAAGATCGTAACGTATTCCAAAGTATTCAAGAAGCTCTAACGTATTTTGGAAATGAGATTTGCATTCGGGACAGAGAGTATCTAAAATCACCGGTGTGTCGGAGGTTGCTTTTTGGCAAGGCTCTTCTTTACAATCCAGAACGCGCAATGTATTTTTATCAATTCTCAATTTGCAATCAGGACAGAGTTTGCCCTCCTTGTTTTTGAGATATTTTTTAAGTTTACTCACATACTTCGGACGGCATTTAGGACAACCGATTGAGTTCGTATAAACTATAACATCGTTAAGTCCGATTTTTTTGAGGATTTGCCAGGCGGACATTATGGAAAGAAAATCTGATTTTGCCGAAGAATCACCGAAAATTTCCAGACCAATTTGATAAAATTCGCGGTATCGCCCTTTTTGTGGTCGGTCATAACGGAACATCGCGCCAAGATAATAAAGCTTTACCGGTTGAGGCCAGCTTTGCATCCCGTTTTGAATATAGGCGCGAACTACACCGGCTGTGCCTTCCGGACGTAAAGCGTAAGTATTTTTCGCTTCATCATCTCCCCTATTCACAAGGGTGAACATTCCTTTGCCTACAATATCGGTGCTCTCGCCTATGGCTTTAGTATATATCTCGGAATTTTCTAAATGCGGAATGTCTATGCGCGAAACTCCAAGCGCTTCAAACACCGATTCTGCAGTTCTACGCAAAAACTGCCAATACGGTTGTTCGTCCGGTAGTATATCCCTGACTCCTCGCGCACTTTGGTAAGTATTTTTCATAATTCAAAAACTTTCTCAAGTATCAAGTCTAAGAGTATCAAGGCAGAGTGCGGTTGTCAACAAGACGATGATCATAATCAGATATCAACAATCCGACTATCGTCCGTATGCGAAAGCCATTTACAATCTTTACGGTGGATTTTAAGAATGTGATTTTTGGTCACATAACCCGTAAGCTCGTCATTTTGTTTGGGTTTACAGCATTTTGCGTAGGAGTAGCTAATATTTGAGAGTATCTTCTTGCCGAGTTTTGCGCTTTTCGGAGTTTTGGACTTTTTCTTTTCGGTCGAAAAATAAGAAAATATGGCTTTAACGAGTTTTGTCGGTGTGAAAAACTTTTGGCCGATGGCGGCCAGAGCAGAATTGAGATCTTGGTACGGAATCATTGAGCTCGCAATGGTCGAGTTGCATAAATGTTCATCGGGGAGAGACAGGGAATAACGTTTGAGGTAGGAGAGAAAAACTTCTCGGCCAACGGCTACGAAGCGATCACGGTTTTGCCCACGAAGATACTGATTGATTTTCTGCCTTGCTCCCTCTGTCTTTGCGAGCTTCAGCCAATCCCGGGATGGTTTGGAGCGAGAGGAGCTGATAACTTCGACTATGTCGCCATTATCAAGTTTAGTGTCAAGCGTGATAATTTTGGAGTTAACTCGTGCGCCGGAACAGGTTAGGCCAAGATTGGTATGGATTCGAAATGCAAAATCAATGGCTGTGGAACCTTTGGGGAGTTTGATAATCTCACCCTTAGGGGTTGCAACAAATATTTTTTCAGAAAAAATCTCTCCCCGGATATATTTCAAAGCCTCGCCATCGTCGTCAAGCTCTCTGATTTTTTTGATCTCCTGGTTCCATTCAGCCAAGTCAAGTTTGAGTTGGTGGCTGTATTTACCGCTTAGGGAATCTTTGTAATGCCAATGGGCGGCCATACCGAATTCACAGATGTAATGCATTTCAGAGGTTCTGATTTGAACTTCAAAAAACCGGCCATCTTTATCGGAGAGTGTGGTATGAAGCGAGCGATAACCGTTTTCCTTTGGGTTAGCGATAAAATCGAAAATTCGCCCCGGTACCGGAGAGAAGGTGGAATGAATAACGCCCAGAGCACGATAACACTCTGAAACTTCACTCACAATGATTCTAAATGCATTTAGATCGTAAAGACGTGAAAGGTCGAAATCGTGCCGGTGCAGAAGCTTGTTGTAGATACTTAGTTTGTGTTTGAGTCGCCCGCTTACCTCGAGAAAATCAACTTTGTTCATCTCGAGAGAGCGTTTGATTTCAGCGATCTTCGTTTGTATTATTTTAGGGTCATAATTCGGGATAGTCTCAAGCGAATGCATGAGTTTTTTATATTGATCAGGATAAGCGAAGGGGAAAGCTTCGTTTTCAATCCTAACCTTTACATCATTTAGACCGATCCGTTCGGCAATTTTTGCATAAATCTCTATCGATTCTTTCGCGTAGAATAGCTGTCTCTCGGCAGGTACGTATTTGAGAGTTTGCACATTGTGCAATCGGTCATAGAGTTTGATTATCATTACTCGTATATCTTTCCCTGTTGCGATTAAAAGCTTGCGGTAATTTTCAATCCTCTCGCCATAAACTTCATCATCAGAGAAAAAGAGCACTTTGTCTTTCAAAGGAATGCTGGAAATCTTTGTCACACCTTGAACAATGTCGGCAATTTCGTATCCGAAGAGTTTGATTATATCATCCGAAGTTGTCGCGGTGTCCTCGATAGTGTCGTGCAGGAGCGAGGATATAACTGTTGTAGAGTCAAAATTCTTTTCAGCAAGCATTATAGCGATATTCAGAGGATGGATGATAAAAGATTCTCCAGAATATCTTTTTTGACCCTTGTGTTTTTCCGAAGCAAAAATAAATGCCCGCTCAATAGTCGCGCGGGCACATTTTTCAAAATGTGAACTTCTGCGATCGAGTAAATTAAATAATTTTTTTTCCATTTTTTAAAAGCGCAAGCTTATCCTCTTTTGCATCGTATTTAACATCTACGGCGTCACCGAGTTGAATTGAGTCGGAAAGGATAGCTTCGGAGATTGGCGACTCAATGAATTCAGAGATTACTTTTCGCATCGGTCTGGCGCCGAATTCCGGCTTGTATCCACGCTTTGCAATAAAATCTTTAGCTTTACGATCAACTCCGAGAGCAATGTTTTGCTCCGAGATTCGATCGATAAGTTTTCTTATCTCAATATCAACGATTTTTCTGATCGTGCTTTCGGAGAGAGGTTTAAAAACTATTATCGAATCAACTCTGTTAATAAATTCAGGTCGGAATTTTTTCTCAAGAGATGGCATGACCTTGTCCTTGATCATTTGATAGTTCTCTTTAGAGCTGGATTTTTTGAAACCTATATCGGTTTGCTTGGAAGCAAAATCGGTGCCGATATTAGATGTCATAACTATCAAAGTATTACGAAAATCAACCCTTCTCCCTTTGGCATCGGTCAGCTCTCCATCCTCTAAAATCTGAAGTAAAATATTTAACGTTTCAGGGTGGGCCTTCTCTATCTCGTCGAATAAAATTAAAGAATATGGGTTGCGGCGGACTTTTTCAGTCAGCCTCCCACCCTCTTCAAAACCGACATATCCGGCAGGAGCACCGACGAGACGAGAGACGTTGTGGCGCTCCATAAACTCCGACATATCAATTTTGATAAGGGCATCCTCCCGATCATAAAACTCTTTTGAGAGTATTTTAACAAGTTCTGTTTTTCCGACACCGGTAGGCCCTAAAAAGATAAAAGAACCGATAGGCCTTTTGGGATCGGAGATACCCGTACGCGATTTTTTTATCGATTTTGTGATCTCATCTATTGCTTCATCTTGGCCGACAATATATTTTTTAATGTTCGATTTGAGCTTGATATAGTTTCGTTTGTTGCTGATATTTAAATTACTGATGGGAACGCCGGACCAGCGAGAGACGACTTCGGAGATCTCTTTTTCGTCGATTAGATTGCTGTTAGTGTCGCCTTTTCCCATGTCAAGTTTTTTGATTTCTTTCCTAATTTTAAGCTCCTGCTCGCGAAGCAAAGTCGCAAGCTCGTATTGTTCGCCGGAAACTGCCTTATCTTTTTCCTTTATAGATTTATTAAGATCTGACTTGAGCTTAATAAGTTTTTTGGATTGATTCATCTGAAGTTTGCTGAATGCCGCCGCTTCGTCAATAAGATCTATCGCCTTGTCGGGCAAGAATCGGTCTGAAATATATCTGCTTGCAAGCTTGACCGCCGCCACAAGAGCTTGATCGGTGTAGATTACATTGTGGTGAAGCTGGTAATTTGTTTTGATCCCTTTGAGAATTTTTATCGTTTCCACTTCATTAGGCTCGGGAACTATTACCGGTTGAAATCGACGCTCGAAGGCGGAGTCGCGTTCGATATGTTTCTTATATTCATCAAGCGTGGTTGCCCCGATAACCGATATCTCGCCCTTGGAGAGTTTTGGTTTGAGAATATTGGCAAGATCCATTGAGCCCTCGGCGGAACCGGCGCCGATAACGGTGTGAATTTCATCGATAAAAAGAATGATATTTTTATTTTTTTGAATTTCGTCAAGAAGGTTCTTCAAACGCTGCTCGAATTGTCCGCGGTACATTGTTCCGGCAACGAGCGAGGCTAGGTCGAGAGAGAGAATCTCTTTTTCGGCTAAGATGGAGGGGATATTGCCATCCGCGATTTTTTGTGCCAAACCCTCTATAATCGCACTCTTGCCAACTCCCGGCTCGCCCATGAGGACCGGATTATTTTTCTTGCGGCGCGAAAGAATTTGCATTATCCTTTCGATCTCCCGCTCACGTCCTATAACCGGGTCCAGCTTGCCAATTTTGGCGAGGGATGAAATATTCAAAGTAAATTGCTTTAAAATGCTGGCCTTGTGTTGTTTGGTTTTTGTGCTCAAGTTTTCGGGCAAAGGTCCAAATGGCCCAAGCATTGCGTCTTCGGAGAATGACGCCATTTCGGGGTTTGCAGAAAAATCAATATTCTGATCCGGTTTGGGTTCTTTGGATTTTC
>MEZY01000057.1:0-2964 GCA_001776195.1 Candidatus Berkelbacteria bacterium RIFOXYA2_FULL_43_10 | reverse complement strand
TCAATGATTTTTTTTGGATTGACACCTATTCGTTCAATAACACTGTAGGAGTTAAAGCTTTTTTTAGATACAAGAGCTAAAAGCAAGTGCTCGCAGTCAACATGATCGTGCTTGAATTTGGATGCGCCTTGAACCGCTAAGCGGATCGACTCTTTGGCATCGGAGCTCAATCCCAGAGCTTTCGACTCCTTGCTTTTCCTGCCAACAAGAGCGGCCACAAGCTGGGCGCGATCGTTGGATATTTCCAGTAAACTTAAAATATCCGAAGCTAGAGTACCTTTAAACAAGATCAAAGCTAAAAGTTGATGCTCGGTGTCTAGGGGAGAGTTTTGTTCGGAAGCGATCCTCTCTGACATCACAAGCACATGGCGAAGATTTCGTGAAAATTTATCAAAAATATCAGGCATAAAAATAAATTAAAAGCGTAAAGCGTAAAGTTAAAAATAATTGAAAGAGAATCAATTATTTCTTCTTTGATTTGGATTTTGGCACTTTCTTCTCTTTTACGGCTGCATCGCGATTTTTATCTTCGATTTTGGATAAATCCGGCTCGGCATCGTCGTCGAGATCATCTTTTTTCTTTTTACCGTCATCTTTTTCACTTTTTGCTTCGGATTCGACTATATCAATCCCCCAACCGGTTAATTTGGAGGCAAGACGCACATTTTGGCCACCTTTCCCAATCGCGAGTGACAGGTTTTCCTTACCTACGGATACAGTGGCTTTGTGATCTTTGGAGGAGATAGAAATTGATTCTGTTTTGGCCGGAGAAAGTGCGTTCATAATAAATTGTTCGGCGTCTTCGTCCCAGAGTACAATGTCGATCTTTTCATCGGCTAGCTCTGCTAGAATTGCCTGGACGCGTGTTCCGCGCTGTCCGACGCAGGATCCGACCGGGTCTATTCCCTCTTCGGTGGCGATAACGGCGATTTTTGTGCGAGAGCCGGCTTCGCGGGAGACACTTTTAATTTCGACAGTTTCAGCCGAAATTTCAGGTACTTCGCTCTCGAATAATCCCTTTATAAGCCCCTCATCTGTACGTGAAACCAAAATTTGTGGTCCGCGAACAGTAGAGCTGACTTCTTTCAAAAAGACCTTTAGACGTTGACCAACATAATATTTTTCATCGCGAATCTGATCCGAGGGGAATAGTATGCCATTCGCTTTGCCCAGAGATACCACGATATTGCGACCGTCGATTTGTTGAACCGAAGCGTTTAAGATCTGACCTTCTTTATCTTTGTACTCGGCGAATATCATATCACGTTCAGCTTCACGGAGGCGTTGAATAATAACCTGTTTTGCGGTTTGGGCGGCAATTCGTCCGAACTCTTCCTCTTTTGGCATTGGGATCAATATCTCCCCGCCGACCTCAACTTTTTTGTCTAACTTTTTGGCGTCAGTCAAAGTGAGTTGTCTTTCGGTTTCCTCTATCTCTTCATCCGTTTCCATCACCTCGTAAACGCGAAAAACGTCGGCACTGCCGGTTATAGGATCGATTTTTGCTTTCATAACCTGCTTCGGTTTGCCGTAATCTTTTCTGTAAGCCGCGGCAAGAGCCGCCTCAACCGCTTCTAAAATGACCTCTTTTTTAAGGCCTTTTTCGTCGCAAATCTCATCGATCGCCGACATGAATGAATTGATTGTGTTTGACATCTTGACTCCCTTCACTAATTTACGGATAATAGTCGTCGCATTACCACCACAGATCTGTACCACAGATAGTCACGGATATTAATTTCATCTGTGTCAATCGGTGTCGTGAATCCGTGGTGGTAATAGTTCAATTTCTTTGTGCCTTTATAAAAATATGGCAGCCACTTGGCCACCACAATCCACAGATCAATTATACACGCTCAATATTTCTTGTCAATATTGACACAAGCGTAAGTATCTGATAATATTAAAGCACCCTAACGGGTGCTCTGCGGAGCGGCGTACAACCGGCGTACCGAGGAGGCAATGCGATGTCGAAGACGCAAAACGGCGTCAAATCGGCGTTGACGAACGAACAGATCGTCAAGACGTGGCAGAGGTGCGCGGTGAGGATGAATGCGACTGGCTCTGGTGAGCTGGGGATGGCACGGGTTAATGTAGGGTTTGCATTGGTGACTGTGACAGGGGGAGTGGGCGTCTTTGCGGTTTCTGGGTGTGCGTGGGTATGGGTCGGCGCGGTAATCCCTGCGTTCTTTACTGCAATGGCGGTTGTGGGGTACGCCAGGCACGGGCGCGCGAGAAAGGCAACGGAAGAGCTGGCGTCGAACGGGATAGTGGGAACTACGACTCTGAGGTTGGCTGGTGAGGTAAAGCAAGTCAGAGTCGTTGTCGACGCGGGTAACATGGTTACGCGCTATGTACCAGCGCCACTTGACCTAGTCGTCCTCGGCCAGGGAACGATGGTCACGAGAAAGGACATGCATGGCTTCACACAGTATGTCTACGATTTTCCGAAGGAGCAGAGGGTATTCGTGAGAATGATGTATGAAAGAGAGGGCGAGCTGTATGTCGCTCTCTTGCGGGCGACTTTCGTCGCTGGAGGGTGGGAGGACGTCGTCGGCGCTACGGATGACATCGGGCATCTCATCGGAGAGATGATCGGTCTCATCACGGTTCTCTCCGCGAGAACGGAGCTGGGCGGGGTTCTTCGGGAGGGTACGATCCCCGATGACTACTCGCTCCGGAAGATGCTCAACGAGGCCAATGGTGGCAAACCGCCAAAGGTCGCGTTCTACGTCATGACCCGGGCGCACCTCTCGGTCGAGCGAGCAGAGTAGCGCATTGGGGAGGGTGTCCAACGAACTGGGCGAACAGAAGGCCGATCCCTTGCGGGTCGGCCTTCGCGCATTAATGATATAAATGATATATAAGAGGGTTTAATATCAAAATATTGCACCTAAAAACATCTGATTATGTTATGCTGGAGCCACTAATCAAGTAATAAAATACGGAGTACTGTAAAAATGT
>MEZY01000056.1 GCA_001776195.1 Candidatus Berkelbacteria bacterium RIFOXYA2_FULL_43_10 | reverse complement strand
TTGTATTCAATTAGGACATTACTAAAATATTTCTACAGAATATCCGAAAAGGCTTGATTCGGGGGGATATAATTGATACAATATTGATAGGTAGAAAAAGTATTTACCACGAACCAGAATCAACCAAGATTGACTCGGTGCGTGGCCGTGCCACAACCTGTGGTTTATTGTTTGTTGGTGCAAAGTACAGAAAAAGTTGTAATATTACCACCACAGATCTGTGCCACGGATGAACACAGAAAATTGAAGGGAACATCCACTGATTAGATTCACAGATTGTTGCTGATAAATCGTATTATTACCACCACAAAACTACATCACGAAAATACACGGAAGCAAGCTAAAGCTTGGGCTACGGGATCAAGGATCACAAACCTAAGAACCTAAGAAGCTATAACCTAAGAAGCTAATTCATGATTGCAAACGCGGAACAAAAGAGTAAAGCCACAGAGAGCTACGACGCGTCCAAGATCACCGTTTTGGAGGGCTTGGCGCCGGTAAGAAAGCGCCCGGGGATGTATATCGGCGGCACGGGCACGGATGGCCTCCACCACCTTGTTTGGGAGGTAATGGACAACTCCATCGACGAAGCGATGGCAGGTTTTTGCGATCACGTTGAGATCACATTAAATGAAGACGGTTCGGTGACCGTTGTCGATAACGGCCGCGGCATACCTGTGGATAAACATAAAACGACCGGCAAATCAGCTCTGGAGACGGTTTTGACCACTTTGCATGCCGGTGGAAAATTCGGCGAGGGTGGATATAAAGTTTCCGGGGGGCTTCACGGTGTCGGAGTATCGGTCGTAAATGCGCTCTCAAGCTCTTTGAAAGCGGAGGTGCGCAGAGACGGTAAGCGATACTTCCAAGAGTACGAGAGAGGTAAGGCAAAAGAGGAGATCAAGGTCATCGGAGAGACGAAAGATACCGGGACTACGATAACATTTATATCTGACCCCGAGATTTTTTCGAAAGGCGCCGATTATAACTTTGCCACCATCGTCAGCCATTGCAGACAGCAGGCGTATTTAACCAAAGGGGTGAAGATTACGATTATCGATAATCGAAAACCGACGACCGAAAATCTAGAAACAGAAAAGGATGAAATTGAAAATCTTGAGATCACTGAAGAGGAGAAAGAGGAGCTTGAGCACAACTTAAAAACCGGTAGGGGTGCGGCAGCGGAGGATAAATCATCAAATTCCGATCAAAAAGAGTATTCATTCTACTTTGAGGGTGGGATCGCTTCTTATGTTCGTCACCTCAACAGGACGCGTCTTGTGCTCAACGATCCACCGGTATATACGGAAAAAGAGTTGGACGGTGTGATGGTTGAGCTTGCAATGGCATATACCGACGACTTCAAAGACCATACCTACACATTTGCTAACAATATCAATACAGCAGAGGGAGGGACTCACCTAACCGGTTTCAGGACCGCGCTGACAAGAGCCATAAACGATTTCGGCAAAAAAAGCGGGCTCTTAAAGGGAGAAGTGCTCTCCGGCGAGGATGTACGAGAGGGATTGACTGCAGTACTTTCGATTAAACTGCGCGATCCGCAATTTGAAGGCCAGACTAAGGCCAAGCTTGGCAATACCGAAGTCAGAGCGGTGGTGGAAACTGTGACCAATGAAGCGCTAGGTTATTATCTTGATGAAAACCCGACCGAAGCTAGAAAAATCATCGAGAAATGTTCTCTTTCTGCCCGCGCCAGATTGGCGGCCAGAGCGGCCAGAGACACCATTATACGCAAAGGTGCGCTCGATGGGATGACGCTTCCGGGGAAACTTGCCGATTGTTCGAGCAGGGATCCGAAAAAAAGTGAAGTCTTTATAGTCGAGGGTGATTCTGCCGGAGGTTCGGCCAAACAGGGGAGAGACAGAGAATTTCAAGCGATACTGCCACTGCGCGGTAAAATATTAAATGTTGAGCGGGCCAGACTGGATAGAATGCTCTCCTCCGAAGAGATCAAGGCTTTGATCGTTGCTCTAGGCATAGGAATCGGCGAAGAAATCAATTACGACAAACTTCGGTATCACAGGGTAGTTATAATGACCGATGCCGATGTCGACGGCGCACATATAAGAACATTGCTTTTAACATTTTTCTTCAGAAACTATCCGGAGCTGATTGATCGCGGACATATTTTTATCGCCCAACCGCCACTTTATTCAATTGCAAAAGGCAAGGAGAAGCATTGGGCGTATTCGGACAAAGAGAAAGAGGAGACACTGAAGAAGATGAAAGAGACACACATAGAAAATATTCATAGAAAGGGCATAGAAAAATCCGAAGGAGAAATATCAAATGCCGAAGAAGTAGCAGGAGAGAGTGAAGCACCGGTTGGAGGAGGAGAGAGAGAGGATAAGATCTCTGGGGTATCAATTCAAAGGTATAAGGGTTTGGGGGAGATGAATCCGACTCAGCTTTGGGATACGACTATGAATCCGGAGAACAGGATTTTGCTTCGAGTAAGGGTGGATGATGCCGAGGAGGCCGATCAGCTCTTTACGATGCTAATGGGAGATCAAGTTCCTCCACGTAAGCACTTTATTCAAAGCCAAGCCAAGAGTGTCAAAAACCTGGATGTTTAACACAGATTAATTGTATCATTACCACCACAGATTTATGCCACAGATCATCACAGAAGAGTTGCAAGGGACATTCACAAATAATATTCGAAACTAAAAAGCTAAAAAGCAAAAACCTAAGAAGCTGATTTATGAGCGATGATCAAGACAAAACCAGTGAGCCGGTGGACAAGGATCAAATAGTAGATGATCAAGATTCGGCAGAAGAGACCGAAGATAAAGACGAAGATACGTCTCATATTGACGATGCCGATGAAACCTACGAGGGAGAGAAACCGCAAATCAATGAGTCCGAAATCGAGACGCCGGAGCTCCTTGAAGGTTTTGATCCGGAAACCGGTACAATCCAGAACCGTCAGATTGTCGAGGAGATGCAAACCTCCTATCTTGACTATGCGATGAGTGTTATCGTCTCGCGTGCTCTGCCTGATGTCAGGGATGGGATGAAGCCGGTTCATCGTCGCGTACTTTATGCCATGTATCAAACGGGTTTAAGGCATAATTCAAGGTACCGAAAGAGTGCGGCTGTTGTCGGTGAAGTTTTAAAATCGTTCCACCCTCACGGCGATGTCGCCGTTTACGATACTTTGGTCAGGATGGCCCAGGACTTTTCGATGCGCTATATGCTTGTCGACGGTCAGGGCAACTTTGGTTCGATGGATGGGGATTCGGCGGCGGCGATGAGATACACAGAGTGTCGTATGTCCGCTTTGGCGGAGGAGATGCTTCTTGACATCGATAAAGACACGGTTGACTGGCAGGATAACTACGATGGCTCCACTGTTGAACCTCAAGTTTTGCCATCCAGAATCCCACAGTTGCTCCTGAACGGCTCGATGGGGATTGCCGTGGGTATGGCGACCAATATACCTCCGCACAATATTTCCGAGCTATGTGACGGAATAGCCGCCTTGATCGAAAACCCGGAGCTCAATATTGAAGAGCTAATGAAACATATCAAAGGCCCGGATTTTCCGACCGGCGGCATTATCTACAATATTGAAGATATCAAAACCGCATACGCTACCGGCAAGGGTAAGATTGTGATGCGCGCCAAAGCGGAGATTGAGGAAGCAAAGCGCGGTTTTCGCATTATTATCACCGAAATTCCCTACCAGGTCAACAAATCCTCACTGATCGAAAAGATGGCGGAGTTGGTAAAAACCAAACGGCTCGAAGGGATATCGGACATTCGAGATGAATCGGACAGAGCCGGAGTAAGAGTGGTTATCGAGTTGCGCTCAAACGCTTTTCCAAAAAAGATTCTAAATCGCCTTTTTGAGTTGACTCCGATGCAAACCGCTTTCCATGTCAATATGCTGGCCCTGACTCCGGAGATGGAACCGCGGGTAATGACGCTTCTCGATGTACTAAATTTTTACATTGAACACAGGCGCACAGTTTTGACCAGAAGAACTAAGTATGAGCTTAAGCGCGCAAAGGACCGAGCTCATATCTTGGAGGGGCTAAAAATTGCGCTCGACAACATCGATGCCGTAATTGATACGATCAAAAAATCTCAGAGTAAAGAGACGGCGAAAGTAAATCTTAAGGCGAAATTCAAGCTCTCCGATAAACAAGCCGATGCAATTTTAGAGATGCGCCTTTCGTCTCTGGCGGCACTTGAGCGGCAAAAAATCGAAAACGAATATCAGGAAATACTTGGGCGGATAGCTTATCTTGAGGATCTTTTGGCTCATCCTGAAAAAATATTGAGTTTGATATCAAAGGATCTTGCGGAGGTCAAGGAGAAGTACGGCGATGCACGAAGAACCGAGATAGTTCCTCATGCGCTCGATGAGTTCAGCGCCGAGGATTTAATCCCGAATCAGCAGGTAATTGTCTCCTTAACTCGCGGAAACTATATAAAACGCCAAGATGTTGATACATATCATAAGCAGATCCGAGGTGGCGTCGGAGTGGTTGGAATGGCGACGAAAGAGGAGGATATTGTTGATCACCTCGCCTGTTGCTACTCCCACGATGATATATACTTTTTCACCAACAGCGGACGGATTTTTGCAAGCAAGGTTTATGAATTGCCGGCGACATCGCGCCAATCGAAGGGAACGCCGGTCGTGAATATCATTCAAATCTCACCAAGTGAAAAAGTGACGGCGCTTCTAACGGTTGATACTAAAAATGGGAGCAGTAAATTCTTTGTGATGGGAACGAAGAAGGGGACTATCAAACGAACGGAAATAGAAAAATACAAAAATATTCGAAAGACGGGGATCGTCGCCATCGGTTTGAAGCTTCAAGATGAGCTGAAATGGGTGAAACAGAGCTCCGGTCGCGACATCGTAGTTGAGGTGACAGAACTCGGGTTGGCGATCTGCTATAAAGAGGAGGATGCAAGACCGATGGGACGTTCCGCCGCCGGAGTGATGGGGATTCGGGTTAAGGGAGCCGACCAAGTAATGTCAATGGATGTTGTTCCGGGAGAGCTCGCAGATTTTGAGGAGAGCGGATCGAAATACTTGGGCCCCGATATGCTGGTGGTGCTCGAAAACGGTTTTGGCAAAAGAACGATGCTTAAACATTTCCATCTCCAGAGACGTGGTGGGATGGGGATCAAAGCCGCTAACTGCACGCCAAAAACCGGAAAATTAATCGGAATGCATATCACCTACTCCGATCTGGGCGATGTGGTGCTAGCATCGCAAAAAGGACAATTTATAAGAATGACCCTAAAAGATATCAAACGACTCGGTCGCGATACCCAAGGGGTAACATTGATCCGGCTTAAGGGCGGAGACAAAGTCTCTTCCGTCGCCTTGATATTGCCGGAGGAGCCGAAAAAGGAGAGCGCGGAGGCGAATAAAGCCGGACCAAGCGAACCTAAGATCGATAGTAAGGATCACGAGCGAGAAATATCATCAAAGTCCGAAACTGATGCTCAAAGAGAAAAACCATCCAAACCGCAAGAAGCAAAAGCTAAAATATTAAATACAAAAAAAGCGGCACAAGAGAAAGTATTGGATGAAAAAGCCGTTCCCAAAGCAGAGATATCAACTCCGCCAAAACTACAAAAACCAACCGAAACGAGGGAGGCGAACGAAGCTTCAAAAGCGATGGAAGAAGAGGTAAAAATTTCTAAAAATATAAAAGAGGAGAAAGCACCGGAGGAAGATGACAGAGTTTTGACTCCGAAAGGGAAAGTTAGTCCCAAGGAGATAAATTTTTGGGGTCGGGACAATAAATTTATGGTAAAGCGCTACGATAACAGCGAAGGCGATGAAGCGGATCGGCGAAAACCAAACGCACCCTCTCAAGCAACGCTTCCGGGGGAGTTTAAGGTAAATACCTACAGAGATCTCGAATATGAAGAAGATCTGAGAAAACCAAGCGGGGATATTGAGAATTGGGGGACGAAGAAAAAATTATAGGCAGATATTACCACATAGATCCATACACAGATACCATAGATTGATTGATCTTGGGGGGAGAGTGTGGTAAGGTGGGAACCGACGGAAAAATTAGTCTAATTGCTCCTAATTATTCTAATTAACCTAAATAAATCCCAATTATTTATTAAATCCCAAATTAAACAAATAACAAAAGACAAATAAATTACAAAATAACCCACCTTCGCAAAAGCTACGGCGGGCAGGCAAATCTCAATGTAATTTCAGAAGTTGGGTGTTGGAACTTATTTGATGTTTGGGATTTGGGATTTTGTTAGAATAATTAGAAATTAGAATAATTAGAGCAATTTAATTCTATGGCTCTAAAGCGTTATCGAAAACAAAGTGTGGTTAAAAGTCAATCCAAGCGCCTAACCTCCAGAAGGTCGAGGCTAGGTCTTGATATTGAGAGGGAGAGCAAGCCGAAACAAGAGGAGAAGATCAAGAAAACGATCGAGATCGGCGGCTCCCTAACCGTAAAAGATTTTGCAGCCAAGGCGGATATACCGATCACCGAGGTTATCGGAACTTTGATGAACAGCGGGATGTTGGCTACGGTCAACGATATGATAGACATAGAAACTGCCCAGATAATCGGCGATGAACTCGGAATCATCGTAGAAGAAAAAAGTGACGATGAAGAATCAGCGACTGAAAAAGTGGATAATGAGATATCTGAAAAAGAACTTTCACCTCGTCCACCGGTTGTAACCGTTATGGGTCATGTTGATCATGGAAAAACGACATTACTCGACAAAATCCGCGAAACCCATGTCGTCGAAAGTGAGTCGGGAGGAATAACCCAACATATATCTGCCTATCAAATTGAGCTTAAGAGAGCGAAAAATAAGAATCTGGAGGGCAAAACCATCACTTTTATCGATACCCCCGGTCATGCCGCCTTTTCCTCTCTCCGCAAACACGGTGCGGCCATAACAGACATTGTGGTTCTGATAGTCGCCGCAAACGATGGTGTTAAACCGCAAACGATTGAAGTTATCGAGCAAGCTAAAAAACATCACGTGCCGATAATTATTGCAATAAATAAAGTCGATCTACCTGGCGCCGACGTTATGAAAGCGAAACAACAGCTTGGCGAATATGATCTTACCCCGGAAGAGTGGGGCGGTAAGACGATAATGGTTGAGATCTCCGCTGTAACAGGAGCAGGGATAGATGATCTTTTGGAGATGATCCTTCTTCAGGCGGAGCTTATGGATTTGCGAGCCGATGTGAGCGCAGGAGCGGTGGGAATTGTTATCGAAGCACATATGCACAAAGGAGCCGGAGCGCTAGCCTTGGTGCTGATCGAAAATGGGACACTAAACCGTGGTGATATTGTACAGATCGGTAACACTTATGGGCGGGTAAGAATTCTGGAGGATTTTGCGGGAGTCGCGATTGAGTCTGCGCCTCCAAGCTGTCCGGTTCGTATCGCCGGTTTAAAATCTATGCCGGATTTCGGGGAGAGATTGGTCGTATTTGACTCGGAGAAAGAGGCAAAGTCGGCGGCCGAGCTTGTTAGGAAAAAGGCGACCACCACCCACTTCTCAACTGCGAAAAAAATCGCTCAAGAGGATGGAGAGGAGAATCAAGAGATTACGGAATTCCCGTTGGTGGTCAAGGCCGATGTTAGCGGGTCACTGGAGGCGCTCAAGAAGATGATACTCAATATCAACGCTCCCGGGCTCAATACAAAAATTGTGGCAGATGGAGTCGGAGCGATTTCGGAGTCGGATATAAGCATTGCAAAAGCAACCGGCGCCAAAGTCGTTGGCTTTAGGGTAAATGTGCTGGGTCTTGCTAAAAAAATTGCCGAAACGGATCATATTGATATGGTCACAAAAAGTGTAATATATGAGATCGAGGACGAACTTAGAAAAATAATCTCCGATATTCTACCTCCCGTTATAACTGAAGAGAAACAGGGCGAAGGAAAAGTTTTGGCGATCTTTAGAGATGACAAAAAGGGTGTCGTTATCGGCGCGAAGCTCGAAGAAGGCAAAGCCGAAAATGGGAACGAGATCAAGATTCTGCAGGACGGTAATGAAAAGTGGCGGGGCAAAATAGTTTCGTTGCGAAGAGAGAAGAATGAAGTTTCTAATATCGATGCCGGGACAGAATTTGGCATCGGCCTCGACCCTGGCGCGAATGTCGCTAACGGAGATGGTGTCGAGATATTTATAACAAGATCTGAAAAAAGAGTGGTCTAGGATCGGGGATCAACTAAATGAGATACATTTGTCTAATTGGACTAATCAGACCTATTGGGGATATAATGGAAATAGGCAGTAAGGAACATCCACTGATTAGATTCACTGATTGGCACAGATATTCGTTATTGGTTATTAGATCAATTAGTTATCCTTACTTGTTTGATTTGTACTTTCGTTAGATTCGTATATTTGTTAAGGGGCGCGACTGAAAGGAGCGGGAGAGTTGGAAAGTGTTTCCGGAAAAGTCTTGGGGGTTTCCGACAATGTCAACTATTTTTTTGACGGGCTAAGGGCGACTTCGTGGTATCTAACAGCGATAGATATCTTGCTTGTAGCCTTGATTTTGTATTTTGCATATCTCTTCTTGCGCGAAACCCGGGCAATGCGCATTCTCTACGGTCTGGTGATCCTGATACTCCTAATGCTACTGGGACGATTCTTTAATCTGGTACTGCTTAATTGGATACTTGGATTTGTGATGACAATGTTAGTTGTGGCAATCCCGGTTGTTTTTCAGCCGGAGCTTCGGGCGGCGCTTGAAAAGCTGGGAAGATCAAGATTTTTAACCGACTTCGGAGTGGCGCCGGCGGCCGGTGATGTGGTAGAAGAGGTGCTTTCGGCGGTGGAGATACTTTCCAAACAAAAAATCGGTGCTTTGATTGTTATACAGAGGAAGACTGGACTTAGGGAGTATGTTGAGCAGGGAACGCAAATTGAGGCTACTGTTTCCGCCGAGCTACTTCTCTCGATATTTTTCCCAAAATCTCCCCTGCACGATGGAGCAATTATCATCATTGGCAATAAAATTGTTGCTGCGGGGGCGGTACTTCCGACTTCGGATATTGCATCGTCGTCAAAGCTTGGCATGCGTCACAGGGCGGGCATCGGAATCACGGAAAATTCCGATGCTGTGGCTGTTATGGTATCGGAGGAAACAGGCTCAATTTCGCTAGCGGCCGGTGGGTATATCGAAAAAAGGATAGGAGTCGATAGATTGAAAAACAGGCTCGTGGCGCTCTTGCGCAGTCAGTAATAATTGAAATTACCACATAGATAATCACATAGATACCACAGATTTATGAGATCTATGACAATCTATGTACAGATCTATGTAGTAATAACCGATTTGTTTGAATGTTGAGACGTATTACAAAATTCATCAAAAACTTCTTTAAAAATAACACCGGGCCGAAGGTGGTTGCTTTGGTGGTAGCGGCAATTTTGTGGATTTATGTCTCCTCTACCCAATCAACTGCCGGAAAATTCCCCGGCTCCATCACTTTGCGCTCGACCAATACACCGCCGGGTTTGGTGGCTATTTACGACCAAAGCTCGGTTGATGTCGAGATTATGGCCGATCCGGCCGACTGGAAAAAGCTTTCCGCCGATTCATTTTCGGCTACAGTCGATCTTAACGGCCTCTCCGAGGGCACGTATCAGCTCGAAATTTCAGTCACTTGTTCGATCCCAGATGTAAAAATCACTAAAGTAAATCCGGCAAAAACTTATGTTAGTTTGGAGCGGATAATCACAAAATCGGCAAATATCAATGTGAGCTCGGAGGGAAGTCCGGCCGAAGGGTTGGCCGTTGGAGAGGTGGCGCTTGACCCGGAGACGGTCGAAGTTAGCGGGGCATCGAGCATCGTGAATAACTTGACCGAAGCCAGTGCGCTCCTGGTTCTAAATGGCGAATCCAATGATTTTGAAAAAAGCTTGAGGGTTTTTGCGAAAGACGATACGGGGAACGAAATAAAAGGCCTGATTTTTACTCCGGAATATATCAACACAAAAATCGATTTGATAAAGGCCTCGAACAGCAAAACAGTGGGGATTAAAGTTGTTACCAGCGGAACGCCAAAACAGGGATATTATGTTTCAAATGTCGCAACAACACCTCCAACGATAGATATTACCGGCTCCGCAAGCGCGATATCGGCGGTGAATTATCTAGAAACTGAAAAAGTCGATATCGGCGATATTAGCACCACTATCGAGCAAAGTGTTTCATTAAATATTCCAAACGGAGTCGCCATATCCACAAGCAACGGCTCCAGAGTTCGTGTTACCATAAGTTTTGCAGAGTCGGAGACAAGTAAAAGCGTTACGGTCAAAATCAACGCCAATAATTTGAATGATAGTTTGCGAATGACATATGCGCCGACCGATATCAAAGTAGTTATAAGCGGTAGCGCGAGTGCTATCGCTAAGGTCGGGCAATCTATCGAATACAATCTTGATATGAACGGTAAGGGAGCGGGGCAATACTCGCAGTTGCTCTCCACATCAAATTTAACATTACCAAATGGCATCTCCGCCCTGAATATTATCCCGAACACAATCACGGTCACACTTGAGAGCAAGTGACACAGATAGTTTGAACTATTACCACCAGAGTCCGTCGTATTTCGTCTCACGGTTACGATGCCCGTCACGTCTGACGCAAAACGATTAACGATACAGGCTTCGTCACCGATATACGGTTAACGATATGGGGCTTGACAAGCGCTTTTTTGTATGCTACAATGGTATTACTTAATGAATGATTCGCACTCTTGCGTTAAGTATTTGACTAGGTTTCTTGCCACATTAAAAGATCTCTAATCTCGACCACATGTTTTGGCGTATTTTCGTCCAAAGGCCGAGCAACTTCAAGATCGGTGAGACCAGTCATCAAGTTTGCATACTCTGCAGACAAGCTGATTTTTCGCCCCCAGAGGGCAGGTTTTTAATCCTACATAAATTCTTGCAATATAATTTGCAACTTGTAGGCACTTCGAGACTTAATAAAATTAGCTGTTTGTTGTGTATTTCTCTGAAATATTTCATTAATTACGATAAAATGATAGATGGATTTATTCGTAATTTCGTACTTTCGGGAAGCTATTCGTAATTTAGTAGGGGGCGCCTACCGCCAGACCCTTGACAAGAAAAATTGGTTTGGTAGAATGGTTGTTGTCGAATAAAGTTCGATACATCATGGCCCTTATACTTGAATCAGAGCCTCCGCTTAAACGAGGTTCAAAGCAAACAAAAAGTCAAAAAGATTTTAATAAAATCAAAAACTATCTAGGTAATACTGCGGGCAAATTGGCATCAGCCATTTTTTTGTTGGCCAAATTCGTCAATAATATCTTAAGAGATCTCAAGATCATCTACGCCCAGATAAAGGGGCAGATTCCATCTGCGATGAAGCAAGCGCCGCACCTGACGGTTTTTCTTATCGCTTTGGTTGTTATTATCTCCAATATTGCCATTAAATCCGCAAAAGCCGATTATGCCCTTATTGTACCTTCGGAGCCTAGCTCGAAGATTGCCATTGCCCAGGTCGCCGATACATTTACCCCGGTAATTTCAGAGGATAGCTTGGCGGTGGAGCGCGCATATGTTGCGTCCGACAACGGTTTCGAGATCAACGCCGCATCGGCAGTGACCACTATGACCGAGCGCGAGGAGCCCCTGCCGGATAATTCGAATTCAACTGTGAAGTACACGGTCAGAAATGGCGATACCTTAACCACTCTCGGTTGGAAATTTAATGTAAAACTTGCAACGCTAAAATATCTCAATGACCTGGAAAATATCGATGTTATTAAGCCCGGGCAACAGCTAAAAGTTCCTCCTGCCGGTTACGAAGTTTCGGCAAGCCAGATTGTAGCCAAAGAGAACGAGAAGAAAAAGAAATTGCTCGCTTCGACCAACAAGAGTGTTATAAGCTCAGCTTCAAGCGCAAAAAAGATCAGCCATCCGGCCGGAAGCAAGTATAACGGCTATCCTTACGGATATTGTACTTACTATGTCGCTACGCGCCGCGCAGTCCCCACAAGTATGGGTAATGCCAAGTATTGGCTCTCTTCGGCTTCCAGAAATGGAATATCTACGGGATCATCTCCTGTAGCGGGAGCGATTGTTGTCACGAATGAATCTTGGGCGGGACATGTCGCATATGTCGAAGAAGTTGGAAGCGGATATATCGTAATATCCGAGATGAACTACAGGGGATGGGGAGTGATAAGTCGCCGCTCAATCCCATCTTCAGGTGGAGTGGTGCGAGGATATGTCTACTAAATTACTAAAAGTAATTTAGTACAATTTCTAAATCCTAATTTCTAAACAAATCCCAATTAGTAAATTCTCCAATCTTCAAAACAATCCTGTAAATGTGGGCGTTTTTGTGGTAAGTTTAAGCTTGACTTATCCGTGATAATCTGTGGCACGAATCCGTGGTGGTAATAATACAAAATAATCTGTGGTGGTTATGTTTATCGACGAAGCAAAAATTAGTGTCAAGGCGGGGAAGGGCGGCGACGGCGTCGTCTCTTTTCGCCGTGAACGATACGAGCCCAAAGGCGGGCCGGATGGCGGCGACGGTGGAGATGGTGGCTCGGTGATTATCCAAGCCGATAGAAATTTATCCGATCTTTCCCTCTTCAACAGAATCAAGAAATTTAGCGCAGAAAACGGTCAAAACGGGATGACCAAGAAGATGAAGGGGAAAGACGGTGAAGATTTGGTTCTGAAAGTTCCGCTTGGGACACAAGTTTTTGAAGAAGATATCCTGGTCGAAGATATCCTTAAACACGATCAACGGATTATATTAGCAGAAGGCGGAAGAGGCGGCTGGGGTAATCAACATTTTGCGACATCAATCAAACAGGCCCCAAAATGGTCCAAACAAGGTTTAGCCGGCCAGGCTCGCCTGCTACGCATGGAGCTTAAAACCATTGCCGACATAGGTCTTGTTGGCCTCCCAAACGCCGGCAAGTCAACCCTGCTATCGGTTTTAACCTCTGCCCGCCCAAAGATTGCCAACTACCCCTTTACCACTCTGGCGCCCAATCTGGGGGCTATCAAAGCCAAGGACAGAACAATCATCATCGCCGATATTCCGGGACTTATCGAGGGCGCTTCCCTTGGTAAGGGGCTTGGGGATAAGTTTCTGCGCCATATCGAGCGCACAAAAACGATTTTGCACATAATAGATGCCTCTTCCGACAATATAAAACAAGATTACAAAATCATTCGCACGGAGCTTGCATTGTTCTCCAGGAAACTTGCAAAAAAGCGGGAAATAGTCGTTCTCAACAAGTCTGATATCGTTTCTGCAGAGGAGATCAAGAAAAAACAAAGATTGCTCTCGCGCCTTACAAAATCGAATGTAATAAGCGTATCTTCTGCCACAAAAGAGGGCATCAACGATCTATCAAATTTATTACTTGTGAGCGAGTAGTATTGAAATATCGTCGATCGTGAATATATCAATACCTCTAATGTGCCGAATGCGTTAAAACTTTGCTATCGTATCTTTGCTAGATATCGTCGTTCGTGGAAAATTAGCAAAGATTCTAGAATAAAACAATCCAGTATTATGGATATATATCAGAAACAATGAATTTATCTCAATAATTGATCGTGATATAATTTAGCTATGCAAAAGTATTTGTCGTATTTCCAGATATCACTAAAATCCATGTATGCCTACAAGGGGGATTTTTTTCTTTATATGGCAATAAACATGGTCTTTTTCTATGTTTCAATCGCGCTATGGTCTACGGTTTACAAGTCGGGCGGACTGACAACGATAGATAATTATACGCTTTCAAACACCATAACGTATTATTTAATTTCGATGCTAATTTTCCGCTTTGATATAAACAACGCTTTATATTTTGCCGAAGAAATATGGAGCGGAGAATTTACCAATAATGTTATGCGTCCATGGAATGTAATATCCAGCTATTTTCTCCTCATGGTATCGGACATATTCATGGGGCTTCTAAGCTTCATACCTTTTTTAATTTTTATGGTTTTAACCTCATACCAGTTTATAAATATACCCACTATCGGCAATCTGATTTTTTTCTGCATTACTCTCCTTGCGGCATTTATAATGAATTTCTTTTTTAATTTAATCCTGCATTCCTTAACTTTTTATTTCGGCGACCAATACGCGCAGATTGAGCTTACTAATTATGTCACATCATACTTTGCGGGTGCGATCTTCCCCATTGCATTTCTTTCGGGCGCTTTAAAGGAAATATTTATGATATTACCATTTAAATTCCTCTTTTTTATACCCGCCGAGATTTTTTTAGGTAAAGTAAGTGTTCACCAAATGCTACTGTATTGGGCGGAGATTCTGGTTTGGATTGGTATATTCTATTTAATATTTTCGATCGTCTACAATCGGGGGTTAAAGCTTTATCACGGGACGGGAAGATGAAGAAATATCTGAAAATTGCAAAAATAGTATTGAAAAATGCTTACATCAGAGATTCAAAGATCATAGGTAATGTCACAAGCAACCTGCTGGTATCCTTGACAGAAGTAGCGATAACTTTGACTATGTTTAGTACTATTTTCAAAAATACTGATAGCTTAGCCGGTTGGAACATATACCAGGTTGTTTTTCTATACACGCTGATGAAGGGCATTACATTAATTAATGGAGTTTACGCAAGGAGGGGGCTAGCGGATATGGCAAAAAAATTAATTCGAACTGGGGAGTACGATTTCTATGCCACTAAACCGGTGAATTCGATGTTCCTGGTTTCTATGTCAAAACCGAAAATTTACAATTTATTGACTTTATTTTTTGTGGCGATACTCTCCGTTTATTGTGTGGTAAAATCGGGAATGCCGATCAGCCTCGTGAGCATTTTCTTTTTTGTGTTATTCTTATTGGTAGGAATAATTTTATTTTACTTCATTAATGTAGTTTCAGTAATTCCGGCATTTTGGTTCATTCGTCTGTTCTCTTTAAGTGATGTTGTTAATCGATTCACCCAGCTAATGCGCTATCCAGCCGGGATATATCCGATGGCGACAAAAATTGTTTTATTTACAATTATTCCCGTTTTGGTTGTGACATATTTCCCCGCTTGGCAGCTTTTCAATGCTCCAAATTATTTATATCTTTTGTATGCAGTCATCATAACTTTAATCTTTGGTATTGTGGCCAACTATCTTTGGAAAATTGGCGAAAAACATTATGGCAGTGCGTCCAGTTAGGAGGAAAATGAATCTGATATCAGCTAAGAACATTTCGAAAAAGTATTCAAAATTGGCTCTTGATCCGGACCATATTTTCCGCATTCAACGCATAGAGAAGGAAGCGGTAGCCGGTTTTGATCTTGAAATCGAGGAGGGAGAGATAGTTGGGTTTTTAGGGCCAAACGGTGCCGGCAAGACAACGATATTAAAAATGCTATCGGGAATCATTTATCCGACATCGGGTGAGGCGATTGTTATGGGGCAAAAAAATCAGCTCTGGTGGGACCTGCCGGCGATTGATTCATTTTCGCTTCTTAAGGAAATTTACGAAATTCCCGAAGCGAAATACAAAAAGAAATTAAAAACTTTGATGGATGTGCTTTCGATGCATGATATTGTCAACCGCAGACTAAGAAATTTATCTTTGGGCGAGAGGATGAAGTGCGAACTGGCCGCTTGCCTTTTGCATGAACCGAAGGTGCTTTTTCTGGATGAACCGACAATTGGTCTTGATATCATTACAGCGCAATCGATAAGAAATTTTATTAAAGAGATCAACAAAATTCAGCGCTGCACCATCATTCTCACAAGCCACTATATGGGTGATATTGAAGAGCTTTGCAGGCGGGTGGTCATCATCAATCATGGTATGAAAGTGTATGACGGGGATTTTAAAGCATTGATCAAAAAATATGCACCGGAAAAGATAGTAAAGATTAATCTAGGTGAGAAAAAGGATAGGGAAAAATTTGCGAAAATCAAAATTGATAAAAAGATAGAGGATGGAGTCGGTATTATCAAGGTTCCGATCAAGAAGTTGAGTGGGTTAGCAAAAGAAATTTTTGGCAAATTTAACGCCGAGCACATCACCATCCAAGATCCGGACACGGAGGATGTGATCGCAAAGATCTATAAGGGCAAAGAACTAGATATTAAATAATATATTAATACGTTTACGGTCGCTGGTATATTAGTATTAAATAGCCCAGAATATTATTTCATCACTGGACATTTAAAATGTCTTTTGATATTGTAATATTGCTCTCGGAAGGGGGGAGAAGACGATGGTGTGTGAGATCTGCGGTGTGGATGCGGTGTCGGCGATATTGCCGATACACCAGCCGAACGGAAGTTTGATCACACTTGGTTGTCTTGATTGCGCCAGGACTCAGGGAGTTTGGTGTGACAGGCATAACAGTCCTCACATCGATCTCGGAGATGGACACGGATGCCTGCGGTGCATCGAGGTGGAAACGCAAAGCACAGCAGGAACAGACTATCTCGTAAGGCTGAAAGCGGAGTTGCCCGTCGAGTCGTACGAGGAGCTGATTGAGTGGGTGCAGACATCGGGAGCGGTCTCTGGGAGCGATCGAGAAACCGCCCTGCGGCGATTCGTGATAACCCGAGCACACGCGCACGGAATCACGGTCGAAGAAGTGATCGAGCGAGTCGTAGGAGAGCAAAGTGCTGACTTCCTCTTCCCAAATCCGTATTTGTAACGGTAGGGGAGAGGAAGGTCGTTGCGCTATAGCACTTTCAACTTTACAAACTTTAAACTATCTCTGCCACCAGTGTTTTTTGTGGGTGGATTCTTGTTCTTTAAGCTTTTGCCAAAGCTCGCGCTCTTCAGGCGAGATTCTTTGAGGCATTTTTATTCTAACGGAGAGATTAAGATCGCCTTTTTTGCCTCCCTTGTAAGCTCTGCCTTTGCCGGGGAAGCGGAAAGTGGTACCGTCTTGAGAGCCGGGAGGAATTTCGAAGTCGATTTGCTCGCCCTCGACATTTACAGAGATTTTATCTCCAACGACCGCTTGCGCCGGTGAGATTTGAACTTCGGCATTGATTGATGAGAAAGCGGAGCCGAAGAAATCTTCGAAAATATCCCCCAAACCGCCGCCGCCGAAGGAGAAACCGAAATCGGAGAAATCGCCGCTAAATCCTTGAGAATTAAATCCGGAAAATCCGCCTGCTCCTCCACCTCTTTGCGCATCATTAAAAGTACTTCCGAATTGGTCGTACTGGGAGCGCTTCTTTGGATCGGAGAGGGTTTGATAGGCTTCATTTAACTCTTTAAACTTCTTCTCCGCTTCCTGGCCCCCTCCTTTGTCCGGGTGATGCTCCAAAGCAAGCTTCCTGTAAGCTTTTTTAATTTCATCAACCGAAGCAGATTTGGAAACACCCAATATTTTGTAATAATCTTTACTCATATGACATAAAAAATCCGAAATCCTAAATACGAAACTCGAAACAATTTTCAAAATCCTAATTAATTAATGTTTGAAACATTTGAGATTAAGATTTGTTTCGGATTTCGATATTCGTGCTTCGGATTTACTCTGTGACTTTGCCTGAATTGGCATCGATATTTACTTTAAAACTCGTTCCTCTTGCCTTGTATTCGACATTCCAGAGAAGCCAATTGTTCGGTTCAGTGTGGCGAAGAGTCATTGTAACCGACTCAAGACTATTGGCCTCCCTAAAACCCATACCGCCGTTTTCTTCGGCAATCTGCAGGGCGGTGACAAAATTAAATTTCCAAAGCGTTGTATCCATCACTGGGGCATTGCCGATATAATCGCCTTTCGGTATCAACGCCCTTAGATAGCTTTGATTCTCTTGCGAAAAAGTTATGACCCAATTATTCAAAGTATCTTTGTCAGAGACAAAAACATATCTATCCGTACCGGAATTGACTTCAAGCGAAGCTGGAAGTTCAACAACAATTGCCGAAAGCTGATATTTGGAATTCGTCTCAAGCGCTTTGGAGCTGGCAACGGCGTATTCATCTTTGACAAATTGGTCGAACTCGGTGGCGTCGATATTGGTTAGGTTGGTAATCTGAACCGTCTCTTGCGTTGTTGCGGTTTGTTCGGCTTTTTTTTCTTGCGAGCGTTTATCCAGATACGACCAAACAAGAGCGACAACAATCGCAACCACGATGATAATAATAACAACCGGTTTCTTGAATACCTCAAGCAAATCCCCTCCTCATTTATCTCATTTTTTACATTATACAGTTTGGGGCGGGGAGTATCAAGAAGGGCGACAACAATACCTCGGTATCAAGTATCATGTATAATGTATAATGCGACCGCAACCGATTATTTGCTCTCGGATTTTGTCTCGGCATCTTCGGTTTTCGATTTGTCTTCTTCGGTCTTTGGCTCATCATTTTTAGATTGATCATCATCGGTTTTAGGTTGATCGGCCGTTTGCTGGTACATCGAAGCGCCAAGCTCCTGCAAGGATTTGCTTAAAGCTTCAGTTTGTGTTTTAATCTCATCCGAATTCTCGCTGTCTTTAACCTCTTTCAAGGTTTTGATCTTGCCTTCAATATCGGATTTGAGATTGGAATCCGCTTTGTCGCCGGCGTCACTCAAGGTTTTTTCTGCAGTGAAGATAAGGGAGTCGCCGGCGTTTTTTACATCGACAAGCTCGCGCTTCTTTTTGTCTTCATCGGCGTGAAGTTCGGCATCTTTTTTCATCTTCTCAATTTCAGCGTCAGAGAGGCCGGAAGAGCTTGTGATGGTGATTTTTTGCTCCTTGCTTGTTGCCTTATCAACTGCTTTTACATTTAAAATCCCATTGGCATCAATATCAAACGAGACTTCTACCTGCGGAATACCGCGCGGAGCGGGAGGAATGCCGTCGAGGATAAACCTGCCCAAAGTCCTGTTATCGCTTGCCATCTCGCGCTCACCTTGCAGGACATGAATATCAACTTGTGTTTGATTGTCAGCGGCGGTGGAAAATACCTGCGACTTAGAGGAGGGGATGGTGGTGTTTTTGTCAATAAGTTTAGTCATAACACCACCCAAAGTTTCGATGCCTAAAGAGAGAGGTGTGACATCGAGCAAAAGAAGATCTTTAACTTCGCCGCCCAAAATTCCACCCTGAATCGCGGCACCAATTGCGACGGCTTCGTCCGGGTTGACGGAGTGGTTCGGTTCTTTCCCAAAAAATTTCTTGACTGCCTCTCTTACAGCCGGCATTCTTGTCATCCCGCCGACCAGTATTACTTCGTCGATATCGGAAGTTTTTAGTTTGGCGTCATCCAAAACCGTCTGGCAGGGCTTTAGAGTTTTTTCGATCAGAGTGGATATCAAGGATTCCAGCTTGGCTTTGGTAATTGACATCTGCAAATGTTTTGGTCCGGAGGCATCGGCGGTTACAAACGGAAGATTGATCTCCGTTTCGGCGGTAGTAGAGAGCTCGATTTTTGCCTTTTCGGCCGCTTCTTTCACTCTTTGCAGAGCGGCTTTGTCGGTGTGTAAATCGATCCCTTGATCTTTGTTGAACTCATCAATGATATAATCCATGATCACTTGGTCGAAATCATCGCCTCCCAAGTGGGTGTCGCCGTTGGTGGATTTGACTTCAAAGACACCATCTCCAAGCTCCAAAATCGTAATATCAAAAGTTCCGCCGCCAAGGTCGTAAACGGCGATTTTTTCACTCTTTTTCTTATCCAGCCCATATGCGAGAGCGGCTGCTGTTGGCTCGTTGATAATTCTTTTTACATCAAGCCCGGCAATTTTCCCTGCGTCTTTAGTGGCTTGTCTTTGGGCGTCATTGAAGTAGGCGGGTACGGTGATAACGGCATCGGTTACTTTTTCACCAAGATATGTTTCCGCATCAGTTTTGAGTTTTTGCAATATGAAAGCGGAAATTTCTTGCGGGCTATATTCCTTACCGTTCATAACGACTCTGATTGAGCCATCTGATGCTTTTTTCATTTCATAAGGCATCTTTTTAGCGTCAGCTTTTGCTTCGGCATCGTCAAATTTGCGCCCGATAAATCTTTTGACCGAAAAAATGGTGTTGTCGCTATTAGTAACGGCTTGTCTTTTAGCAAGTTGTCCGACCAAACGATCGCCTTTCTTGTTTTCAGCGACAATAGAGGGGCAGGTCCTTCCGCCCTCTGCCGTGTTGATAATTTTTGCTTCGCCACCTTCCATAACGGCCAAAGCCGAGTTGGTGGTTCCAAGGTCAATTCCGATAATTTTTCCCATAACTCTCCTTATAGTCGTAAATTCGAATATCGAAATCCGAAATACGAAACAAATAATAATTAATAAA
This sequence comes from Candidatus Berkelbacteria bacterium RIFOXYA2_FULL_43_10, assembly GCA_001776195.1. Lineage (GTDB taxonomy): Bacteria > Patescibacteriota > UBA1384 > XYA2-FULL-43-10 > XYA2-FULL-43-10 > XYA2-FULL-43-10. The sequence goes on along the minus strand of MEZY01000056.1, from coordinate 1,397 downwards.
ATTCAAATTGATAAAACTTTGACGATCAGTGTAGATCGTTGGATAAGACCTCTGCCCCGCCGGCAGGCAAGAGTGGTTGTGTTCTTCTCTGCGATGAAATGAGCGAGAATCGTACATGTGGATTGTAGCGACCTCGCTCGGAGAGCCAGTCCTTCGGAGGGGGTGAAGAACTGGCTACCCGAACAGGTCTATATTACAAATGTAAAGCAACCTTTACATCTTGTCAAGAGATCGCATAAAATCAGATCGAATATACCATAAATTATGCAGTATGGTAGCCACAAAATAAAACAACGACCGGATCAATGTCTGATCCGGCCTCGGGACTTCCCTGTCGCTTTGCGCTCTTTCTCCGCTTCCGCGAACTGCGCGTGAGTGAAGCGGTATATGCGCGGGTCGCCTGGTCGCCGTTCCCAACCGGGAGTGGCGACAACATAGTGCCCCAGCTTCTCATTGTGGCGGAAACTGGTGCAAGTGAACGACCTGCCATCCCAGTTGAATTGGCAACCGAGATAGATCTCGTTGGCGATGCCGGTACCTCCGAGATGGAACGCCGGTCGACCAAGTGCCTTCCGCACCGCAGTGCTGACCGAGGCGTTGCTTGACTCGCACGCAGCGGTGTGAAGTTCCCCGAGATGGATATCTTGGACATCGTATCCATCAGTGAAGTCGGTACGATCGAAACGAAATCCTGCTCTAATCGCCGCTTCGATCATCGCAACGATTGCGTGGTAGTGGTAACTTGACCGGTACTTCAGGTTGGGAGTCACATGTCTGCTCGCTAGCCAGATGAGCTGTAGCCCCGGTGACATTGAGTCGTCTAACTGCATAGCCGGGCTGGCAGATTCATCGAATCGCGTCTCCTTGGGGTATCGTCAGCCGAGAGTGAGACTCTCGGAGCAGACGAGGTTGTACTTCCCATGATGGACAACACAGGTGCGCAGACGCATCACTCGTCCTACGAAGTTGACGTAGGTATAGTGAGTTGCGAGGTTGGCACACCCATCAATCATACAGATGTGAGGCACTCCTTTCACGAACTCGTACTCGACGGATGCCATGTGCATCTTAGCGAAGTGACGCTTGGCTACAGTCTCGGCGCTCAAGGCCTCGATCAACTCGAGTTGCTCGGGGCGAGTGGGCACGCGCCACTGGCACTTGGAGTCGTCGAACGGGTCCCAAGTCGGAAGCCGCATTCTTGCTTCCTTCCCGAATTCCACATGGACAGTATCCGTTGATATGCTGGCGACATCTGCAACGACCACACCCTCGTAACCGAACAGCGGCGATTCTCTGTCTGTGACTCGGACGAGAGTACCCGGTTCCATGTCGTTTGTATCCCCTTTCCCGCGCAAGATTATATTAGCACATATAAGAAATATTTCAATATATACGAA
>MEZY01000055.1:37631-39453 GCA_001776195.1 Candidatus Berkelbacteria bacterium RIFOXYA2_FULL_43_10 | reverse complement strand
TCTACAAACACAACGAAAGGGTTGACAGGTTACTATATATATGCTATAATGAGGGGGTTGAAAGTGGAGAGGGACATTAACAATCTAGCTTTGGTACGGCATAAGTGATACTGAACAGTGGGCTCGAAACAGCCACAAATCACGCCAGTATCAGCTATGCCGTGCCAACCCCCGATTGTTTTTCGGGGGATACTTGCGGAGCCATCCGCTTCCTTAGGAGGGAATCAAAATGGCGAAGTACGAAGTGTCGTTGCCGTTTGATGTTAGGGAGGCCCACACCGTTGCGTGGGCGGTCGTCCACCATGTGTGGGCGCTGACGTACGGCCAGCCCGCCCGCCCCGCCGCTTGGCTGCCGATGCGCATCAGGGCGCGGGCCGCCGCCGAGGGCGGCGCCCGCTTCTGGTTCCACTTCCCCGGCCGCGTGGCGGTCGAGGTCTGGATGACGAGTTACGACTCGTCATTCGGGACGCATTGGGAAGTGAACAAGGTGAGGGCGCGTGCCCCTCGCCCCGTTGGCGCCCCCTGGTCCCCAGAGGAGAAAGTGACGTACCTCTGGGAGGGAGAGGGGTTGGAGGAAATCGCTCCTCTCTGGGGCGGGAGCCCACACCCCGCGCCCGCAGAGGGATGATCGAGAGGCGTACCGAAAGCCCGCCGACAATGTTGTCGGCGGGCTTCTCGCGTTCTAGGGATTGAACAGCATTAAATTAGTGATATAATAGTTCTGCTTATTATTAAACATAAGGAGCATATATGGGAGATGATCATGGATGTGCCGGATGTCCGGCAGTCGATTCATGCGGTGATGTAGATGCAAAACCCGAAGCATCAAAAGCAAAAACTGCAGAGTGCAAATGCGAGAAGTGTGGATGTGAGCCGTGTACTTGCGGGAATGACGCGGAACCACGCAGAACAAACGCGGACTAGCGCGGAAATGATCAATAACGAATTTCTGTGCAATTTCGTGGTAACTTTCCGTGGTGGTAATAATACAACTTGAATTTCATGTTCACTGACTTAATAACAATTCTTGCAAACTTTGTGGAATCGACTATTGGGCTTTTGGGTTACCCCGGGCTGTTTTTGCTGATGTTCGTTGAATCTTGCGGGATATTGATGCCTTCGGAAGTGATAATGCCCTTCTCCGGCTTCTTGGTTGCTGACGGCAGTATGAACTTTTGGCTGGTGGCTTTTATCGGAGCACTCGGTAACCTCGGAGGTTCTCTCTTGGCTTATTGGATTGGAGCCAAGGGAGGGAGGCCGCTTATTGAAAAATATGGAAAGTATGTGTTAATATCCAAGCATGATCTTGATATTGCCGACAGGTGGTTCAAAAAATACGGGGAGTGGGCGGCATTTTTTGGCAGAGTCTTGCCTGTGGTCAGAACTTTCATCTCTTTTCCCGCCGGAATAGCCAAAATGGATATCAAAAAATTTTCGATCTACACTTTCGCCGGCGCCTTTATTTGGAGCACGGCTTTGGCTTTCGCCGGGGTGAGAATGGGTGAGAACTGGGAGTTGATTCGCGAGAAGATGCACGCCTTTGACACGGCGATTGGAATATTGATCGTGATTTTTGTGGTTTGGTATATAGCGAGACATATCAAGAACTCAAAAACCGTCAACCGTTGATCGTAAACCGATAAATGACCTAACGAAAAAGCTCGAGGTTGTCTCGAGCTTTTTATGGGGTTATCGAACTTGATAGATCGCCACGGCTTGTCGCCTCGCGATGACTATAACAACGAAAACGACTAAACGGATTGATCGGTCGGAGATTGAGGCGGAGTGCCAGATGGATCGGCCGGGGGGGTTGTGGTATCGG
>MEZY01000055.1:15897-37559 GCA_001776195.1 Candidatus Berkelbacteria bacterium RIFOXYA2_FULL_43_10 | reverse complement strand
GTCGCCCGCCGTATCGGCCGGGCTTTGCGGGGTAAACGCGGCTGGTGTTGTGGTATCAGGCATTGCCGGAGTAGTATCAGGTGCAGATATGGGGGCGGGAGCCGGTGGTGTCATCGAGGTATCGGGTGGAGCTGCGGGAGCGGGCTCGCCGTCATAATTATTTATTTGAAATGGTCGCAGGGTTGTTCCACCGGTTGCGGGAGCGGCATCGGGAGCTTCGGGTTTGGATTCTACTTTTGCCATCACTTCTCCTTCGGTTTCGCCAGTCAACTTCTCCAAGTGATTGACGCCGACAATAACCGCGGCCGGTTTGCCGTTTTTGGTCAGTACATAAAGCTCGTCAGAGCCCTCGACTTCGTCAACGATTTTATTAAACGAATCCCGCGCTTCTGTCACGGGAATGATTTTTTCGATGTCTACTTGCATAGAGCCCTCCGGGCCGCCAAAGCGGCTTAATATTGTAGAAACTTCACGGATCGACCGCACGGCTTAGAACACGGCTAGACCGTGAAAATCCGTGAGATTATCCGTGAGCGATCTTCATTATTTACTTCATCCATATTGTAACCCAACGAAAAAGAATGTTCAACTTCGCTTGTAAAAATCGCGATTTAGAGATATATTAGAGCACGATGAGCATAGGACAAAGACTTATAAAAAGCAGTACCATAATTTTAGTTGGCACGGTTGTCGCCAGCCTTTTTTCCTATCTTTTCAATATGCTGATGGGGCGGATGCTGGGACCAATCAAGTACGGCGAACTCACGGCTTTGATGTCGCTTCTGGCAATAATTTCAGTTGCCGGCGGAGCGATTCTTACCATCACCATGAGATACTCCGGCGAGCTTTACGCGTTGAAAAATTACTCTGCGATTAAGAGACTTTTCTGGTATTTTACAAGATATTTATTGATATTCGGCGTCGCCCTATTTGCGCTTGGCGCGATATTCTCGAGGCAGATTGGAGAATTTTTCTCAATATCGGATAATGTTGCAGTAATCATTATCCTTTTAAGCATCGTATTCAGTTTAATTGTGGTGGTGAGTAGAGGCGTGCTTCAGGGGACACAAAAATTTACGGCAATATCAATAGTCGGAATTGTGGAAATGTTCTCACGCTTCGCACTCGGGGTAATACTCGTCAAACTTGGCTTTGAGCTTAAGGGGGCGGTCTCGGCTTTAGTTTTGGCGACAGCAATTGGCTATATCTCGACTCTGATTCCGATAAGATCGATCTTTATCAAAGCCAAGAAGTCGACACAGAGATTTGTTTTTAACAAAAAAGAGATGCTCTCTTATTCGTGGCCGACGCTTCTGGCCTCGATTTTATTGGCGGTTTCCATAAATCTGGATATTATTCTTGTCAAACACTACTTTCCGGCAGAAGAGGCGGGACTTTATGCGGCTGTATCCACTATCGGAAAAATTATTCTCTATGCCACCGGTCCGATTGTCTCTGTGATGTTCCCGATGATTTCAGAGCAAACCGCCAAAAAAGAAAAACATTATAAAATATTCTTGCTTTCGCTTACAATGACCTTGGTCGGAGCTTTAATAATATTGGGCATCTATGTGATAGCACCCGGAAAAGTGATCTCGATTCTTTATGGAGGCACTTACGCTTCGCTTTATTATCTCTTGCCGCAAGTTGGGGTGGCAGTACTTTTCTACGCCTTGATAAATTTGATATGCAACTACTTTTTGGCGGTAAAAAACTTTCTTTTTGCCTGGTTTTTCGCTATTATCATCTTGGCTCAAATAATAATTGTAGCTCTTTGGCACCCCTCGATCGAGGCGGTGGTCCGAGTATTTATCACCACCAACGGAGTGCTGGCGCTACTTCTTTTGGGATATTATATTTATGTTAAGAGAGAACAGCTTTTGGAATACATCAGGAGCTAGGTTCAAGGAATTAGCTTCTTAGCTTTTTAGGTTTTTAGGCATAGTTCTAAGAAGCTAAAAAGCTACAACCTAATAAGCTGATTTATGAAAAGGCCGAAGCTATCAATCATCATTCCTGCCTATAAAGAGGAGAAGAACATCTATAAAACCGTAGATGATATTTTGAAATCGCACGAGATTTTGGATTATGAATATGAGGTTATAGTGGTTGTCGATGGATCACCGGATAATACCGCAAAGGAGGCGAGGAGACACAAATCCAGCAGAGTAAAAGTGCATGAATACTTTCCGAACCACGGCAAAGGTCATGCTCTAAAATACGGAACGATGAAAGCTATTGGTGAGATCATAACTTATACCGATGCCGGCGGTGATTTTAACCCGAAACAGTTCGACAAGTGTGTGAGGTTAATGGAAATATTCGATGCTGACTTTGTTATCGGCTCCAAGCGTCACCCGGCGTCAAAAGTCAACTATCCGAAGGCGAGAAGATTTTACTCCTGGGTTTATCAGAAAATGATCAAGGTTTTATTCGGTCTCAATGTTACTGATACCCAAGCAGGGTTAAAATTTTTAAAAAGGAAAGTGGCAAGGGATATCGTGCCCAGAGTTTTAGTTAAGCAGTACGCTTTCGATCTTGAGATGTTGGTTGTGGCGAGACAACTTGGATATGGCCGTATTTTTGAAGCACCGGTGGAGCTTGATTTTAATGCTGTGACCTCGGGGATTAACTCCGCAACAATCAAAACGATGATAATTGACACAATGGCGATTTTCTATAGAGCAAGGATTTTGAATTATTATAGGAAGCAGGATAAAAGGTAGTATTACCACCACAGATCTGCGCCACAGATTATCACAGAAAATTATCAATATAACAATGGAGCGATGAAACAATGAAGCGTTATTTGATTTCCGGTGGTGCCGGGTTTTTGGGAACAAATCTATCTCTGTGGTTGCTTTCGGAGGGACATTTTGTTTATTGCGTAGATAACTTGCATACAGGGACAAAGAGGAACCTCGCGGAACTTCGAAAGCACAAAAACTTTAAATTCAAAAAACACGATGTACGCAAGCCGTTTCGTGAAAAGATCAAATTCGATTATGTTCTAAATCTCGCCTGCCCCGCTTCGCCGCCGCGCTACTACGAAGACCCGATTTTAACACTTGAAACGAATTCGATCGGTACAAAGAATATGCTTGAAGTGGCGCTAAAAAATAAGGCTAGATTTTTCCACACTTCCACCTCAGAGGTTTATGGAGACCCGCTGGTTCATCCGCAAAGTGAAAAGTATTTCGGGAATGTCGAATCTTACGCGAAAAGATCGTGCTACGACGAGGGTAAACGCTACGCGGAGGCATTAATTTGGCAATACAGGAATCTGCACGGTGTTGATACAGGAATCATCAGAATCTTCAACACTTACGGCCCGTGGATGGACCCGGACGACGGACGGGTAGTGACGAACTTTATCAAACAAGCATTATCAAATACGGATATCACAATCCAAGACACCGGCAAGCAGACTCGATCATTTTGCTATGTTGACGATCAGATTGATGGCATGATGAAAATGATTCATTCCGAAGAGGAGGGGCCGATAAATATTGGCAATCCCGATGAATTTACTATAATTGAGCTGGCGAAAAAGGTTATAGAACTTACAAATTCAAAGTCAAAGATTATTCATGTGGAAGCGGCAATTTCCGATCCGAAACAGAGAAAGCCGGTGATATCACTTGCCAAGAAAAAGCTCGGTTGGAGCCCAAAGATTAAGCTTGAGGAAGGATTGAGGCGAACTATCGAGTGGACCAAAACAAAAGGTAGATGACACCCACAGATTTTTTACACCGAAAGGACACAGATCTTTCTGAATAGTTATAAGTTGTAGGTTGCGGGTAACAGTTTCCTAAAACTACGCGTGATGTGCAATTATTCTCTAGTAAAAATAGAATAAAATTGTCATTTCGAACCATCCCGCGAAGCGATTAGCCGAAGTGGGAGGCGAGAAATCTACCATTTAGCATATGATGAATTACAATAATTTGTATATCTTAAGTCGTGGAATCAGACACGATGTCGAGATGACCACTATGGAAGTTATGGATTAATTACACATCACGCGTTAAAACTACAAACCAATAACCTGACCACCCTCAAAAACCTTAAACTATTATCAGATAATAATCATTCGTAATTTTGTTAGATTAGTAATTCTGTAGGAGAAGTGAACAGCGTGAGCGGCTATCCAAAAGTATCAATCATTATTCCGGTCAAGGAGATCAATGACTACATAAGGGAATCGGTTCCTGAAATTTTAAAGTTGGATTGGCCGGATTACGAGATTATCATCTACCCCGACAAAGCTGATTCCAAGCACAAGTGGCCGAAGACTAGGATTATTGCATCGGGGAAAGTTGGACCGGCAGAGAAAAGAGATTTGGCCATTCGTGATGCCAAGGGAGAGATCTTGGCATTTTTGGATGACGACGCTTATCCGGAGCCGGATTGGCTCGTGCGTATGATCCATTGTTTTCACGAGGACTCTAAGGTAGCGGCGGTTGGTGGGCCGGCGATAACGCCGAAACATGATGGAGTTTTGCAAAAAGTTTCCGGTGCGGTTTTCGAAAGCTTAGTCGGCGGAGGGAAAGCGCGCAATCGCTATCTTTGTATTGGTGATCACTGTCTGACGGAGGACTGGCCAACGGTCAATTTGCTGGTGAGAGCGGATGTATTTAAGCAAGTCGGAGGATTCGATAATTCATATTGGCCGGGAGAAGATACGAAACTTTGTTTGGATATTATTAACGCAGGCTATATTATCAAATACGATCCGGAGGGAGTGGTTTACCATCATCGCCGCTCCGATCTCATCAAACACTTCAAACAGATCGGCAACTACGCACTGCATCGCGGGCACTTTGCGAAGATCTATCCAAAAACATCATTAAAACTGTTCTACTTTGTACCAACCTTGTTCGATTGCTATATTGTAATATTGCTAATATCCCTACTAAATTACGGATTCAACGGAATTACGGATATTGTGATTCTGATTTTCGTGCCCTTGATATTGTATCTAGTGTTATTGATTGTTGATGCGATCATAATTTCCATCCGCTACCGAAACCCTATCGTGGGTTTGCTTACAATTCCGATGGTTTTTCTGACTCATGTCTGGTACGGAGTGCGGTTTGTGCAAGGACTGGCCACAAAAAAGCTAGCACGATAGTTTTTTTAATTTCTAATTATTCTAATTATCCTAATTGCTCTAACCTGTCTCGCCCAAGGCGAAGCCGAGGCGGAATAAATCCCAATGACCTAAAAAGCCCCGCCCAGTGGGCGAGGTCCCAGCCTCGACGGCTAGGCCAGGCGGGTCGCCTGAAGGGCGGATAAGAAGCTAACACCTAACACCTAACACCTAGTAGGTATTGACATAAGTTATATAGATAATATATAATGTTTGTATAACATATCGAAAGGAGAATATGGAGACAACAATTATCAATATTTCAATTGGCAAGAAATTGCTCAAAGAAGCCGACGCTATTGCCAAAAGGGAAAGCAGGAACAGGAGCGAGCTTTTTAGAGAGGCCCTGCGCGGTTATTTGATCAGGCAGAATGAGCTTGGTGTAATGTTTAGCTACGGAAAAAGCCAAGCAAAAAAACTCAAAATCAAACAAAATGATGTTAACCGCTTGATCAAGGAAACTCGAGATGAAAATAAGGGTGGTGCTTGATACAAATGTGATAGTTTCAGCGTTAACTTTTGGGGGAAAACCGCAGATAATTTACGAACTGCTTGCGCTCAATAGTATTTTTACGGCCTACTCTAGCGAAAATGCGCTCGGTGAGCTTTTGCGCGTATTGGAACGAAAGTTTGAGTACTCATCTTTTCGGTTGCAAGAAGTTGAGAAAAATATCCGGGAGAATTTCAATATTATTGGAACCGGCAAGATTCCAAATGTTATTGAGTCTGATCCTTCTGATAATAAATTCCTGGCAATAGCCGACTCGGCCAGAGCAGATTACATAATTTCCGGAGATCGTCACTTGCTGGAACTAAAAAAGTATAAAAAAACAGAAATAATAACCCCGACAAAGTTTTTGGAAGAGGTCTCGGGGTAGTTTATAAATATGGATGAAAAAAATATCCCAAATCAACGGGCAGATGACAAATCGTTGCTAAATATCGTCGTACGACGATATTTAGCAACGATTAGAGACCAAAGACTCTGAAACGTTGTATTTCAATGTGGGTAATATGATAAATCATCAGCTACAAACGTAGCACCCCCGCCGGCACAAGGCCAGCGGGGGCATGGGTTCATGGATTGCGGGTCGCGGTCACATCCCGGCGAAGGCGTTTGTAGAGGTGCCTCAGCCTGAAGCCGGACAAGTCCTCACGGCCGATCCCGATGATGTTGAACCTTATCGAGAAGCCGACAAACGGCCAGGGCCAGTAGGGGACGTAGTCGTTCGGGAGCCCAGGGTAGCCGTCCGAACACTCGACTTCCCAAAGTTCCACCGCATACTTCACTCCGCCTACTGTCACCTCGGTCCTGAAGATGTCCCCCTCCCTTCTCCAGAACTGTGGTGGTCGCGACCAAGCAGCCCTCTCGACACGTCTGGCCAGATGCTCATCACTATACATCTGGGTGCCTCCTTCTGTGATGGGTTCACGGGTTGCGGGCTAGACGCCCGCGTCGGAGACGATCTGCTTCAGGCGTGCCAGCTCCTCGGTTGCCTTGACGCGAGCCTCCGCATGGGTGCGGATCTTGGGCAAGCTCGCCTTGAGCGGGTCGTACTCCGCGACCAGAATCATCTCCTCGATGCCAGCCTCTTGCGCTCTCTTGAGAGCGTAGTAAGCGCACTCGAAAGTGAGGGTAAGATCGTACGGGTTCTTGTCGCCGGTGTGGTTGACGTGAATGACTCGCACATACGGTGCGAGGGCATCCACGGTTGGTCGCCAATCACCGACCTTGTCAAGCAGTTCCGACTTCCACCCTGGCTCACGTGGCTGACGCCTTAGGTGGTATGTGTCGATGATGTATCGGAGACCATCGGCGCGGGCGTAGTACAGGTAGTCGGTTGCCGAGCACCGAGTATCTGGATTGACTTCGACCAGGCTTCCCTTGGGCACCAACCCCGGTTTGTGATAAACCCGAGGGATCATCTGTGCCTCGAGTGTCTTGACAACCTTATCGCATATGTCAGGGTTGGGCGAGACGACCCAGTCCGCGATGGTGCTGGGCAGCCCTGCCGCTCCCGTGCCGTGTCGAAGGGCTTGGAACGGATTCCAGACCGCGTTCCAGGCATCCTCGAACAACAAGACGTTTGGCTCGAGCCCTGTCGAGCCGCGGATGGGGAGCATCTGCACCCCATCGAAGCCGACTTCGCGCGCCATCTCGATCAGGCGCAAAGCGGGTGCGAAGAGCATCCCAGGTAGGCCGACGCCCCGCTTCCACAGCCATTGCCATCCCAGGTACATCAGGGATACGACGTTTACGGCGTATTTGATCTTCACCTCGGTTATGCTCCCTTGAAGGGGCGTGTCCCTTGTGGTATTGTGTTCTTGTTCGGCGTGGTAGCCGAGACGGAATAAACATAGCATAAATAATTTATAATGTCAATGTTATCCCTACGGAATTACGGATTAAGCTAAATTACGGATAATCCCCTACAAAATTACGGATAAAGCGAAATTACGGATCTATAAGAAGAGGGTATGATGGATTTAATATATGAAAAAGAGAGTTATGCGATAATCGGTTGTTGCTTCGAAGTTTATAACAAATTATGTCCAGGATTGAAAGAAAAGAATTATCAGGTTGCGTTGGAGAAAGTGTTTCAAAAGAAAAATATTCCATTCAAAAGTCAACTCTATGTCCCGCTTAAGATTGACAATGAAATAATCGGTAAATATTATCTTGATTTCTTGGTTTACGATATAATTGCCCTTGAGATCAAAACTGGCAAGCATTTCCATCGAAAAGATATTGAACAAATATATGCGTATTTGAAATCAAAGAGGTTAAAATTGGGGCTACTGATCAATTTCACGAATAGTGGAGTGCAACATAAACGAATAGTTAATCTCAAATAAGGATTCGTAATTTCGTTAAATCGGTAATTTAGTAGGGAGCGTATAAACATTATGGATATTGTCAAGCTAAAACAACCAACTGCCGAGCAGCGCGAGAAGAACCGCAAGTTCAAGATCGCTATCTCTTACCCTCCTATGCCGTCGGAGAAAGGGATCCCGCTTTTGGGACAGAATAGGCAGTTTCAGTGGTTTAACAATCCAACATTTATCTATCCGATGGTGCCGGCCTATGCCGCATCACTGCTGAAATCTCAAGGTTATGATGTAATGTGGGATGACGGGATTGCGGAGGAGATGGAGCCGGAGGAGTGGCTTGAGAGATTAAAAAAATTTAAACCAAACCTTGTGGCGATGGAAACGAAAACGCCGGTTGTGAAACGGCATTGGAAAGTGATTGACGCGCTAAAAGAGGAGCTGCCAGATACGAAGGTCGTTCTTTTCGGCGACCATGTAACGGCGATGCCGGAGGAGTCGATGGAGAACTCGAAAGTTGATGTTGTAATTACCGGAGGCGACTACGATTTTTTGCTTCTTAGTGTTGCCAATTCGTATAATCATAAAGAGAAGTTGGAAGCAGGAGTCTACTACCGTAGAAAGATACAAGATACAAGATACAATAACCAAACAAATCCCAAATCCCAAATCCCAAATCCCAAAAAGCTAACAGCTAACAGCTCTAAGCTAGAAGCTATTGTGAAAAATTCCGGGCATTTTTTATTGAATCACGATCTTGATGATTTACCATTGATCGATCGAGAGCTCACAAGATGGGAGCTCTATGCATACAAAAACGGGAATTACAAGAGGACACCGGGGACTTACACCTACTTCGCGCGTGATTGCTGGTGGGGGCGATGCGCATTTTGTCTTTCACCAGAAGCAAAAATCACTACTCAAAACGATTTTGTCGCCATCGGTGATGTTGTCGATAAAAAGAAATCATTAAAAACATTGACTCACAAGAACCGTTATCAAAAAATTACAGATTGGCATAAGCGGATTTATGAAGGTAATTTGATCGAACTAGAAACACATTATCTGGCTGAAAAGTTAAAACTAACTTCCAACCACTCTGTATTTATCTGTAAATCTGAAGGAAAAAATAACCCAAAGATATCTGGCGTCCCGGCCGAAGAAGTCCAAGTAGGAGATTATTTGTCCGTACCGATAGATAAAAAAGTTAAAGATATTCAAAAAATCAAACTGTCCGATGTCATCGCAAAAGAGATTTTGGAGATTAAAACAACAAAAAAGATATCGCAACAGACGATCGAGAGGATTGAGTCATTGACTAGACAAGGGGCATCACAGCGACAAATCGCCAAAGATTTAAAGATTGATCGTGAAACTGTCAGGCGTTACCTTGTTCTATCTGAAAGTGATGAATTAATAAAAAAAATAAACCCTTTGGTCAAAAAATCGGACAAAATCCGTTTTGAGGGTGGTAAAAACAAAGTTTTGGATTCAATCAAATTAGATAACAGTTTTTTACGATTTGTCGGGTATTATTTGGCGGAAGGCCACGTGACCCGAATCAAAAATCGGCCAAATTCAGCTATATTGGGCTTAACTTTTTCCAGTAATGAGAAAGAATATATCAAAGACGCAGATGATATATTTAGGCAGAGTTTTCAAACATCGCTAAATGTTAATGAGAACAAAGTTAATCATACTGTTCAACTAACTCTCGGCTCCTCTGTGCTTGCCAGAACATTCGAATTGTTGTTTGGCACGGGCAGTGGTAACAAAGAGCTTCCTGCTGAATTTATGACTTTACCGATTGAAAAACAAAGACAACTTCTGACGGGACTTTTTCGTGGCGATGGGCATGTTCGAAAAGAGAGAAAAAAGGGTGGACAGGAGCTAATTTATTCCACCGTTTCAGAAAAGTTGGCTCGACAGGTCTACATGTTACTATTGCGCCAAAACATTATTGCAAGCTTTCGAATGCCCAAATTTGGCAAAAAAACCAAGAGCCAGAACTATAGTATTCATATCTACGGAAAAGATATCCAAAGATTCTTTCCACTCCCCATAGTTATAAAGCAACAACATAATCAAAGGGGATTTATATATAAAGATTTTGCAATGTTACCGGTTAAAAATATATCTAATCAATACTATAGGGGTCCGGTTTATAATATTACCGTAGAAGATGATCACTCATATGTGGTCGGTTTTTTTGCAGTTAAAAATTGTTCTTGGACGACGCTTTATCCGGGGAAGGATTATAGAAAAGTTTCTGTCAAGCGCGCTCTCGATGAAGTTGGAATGCTGATTGATAAATATCGAGTTCGCGAAATAATGGACGACTCTGGGACATTTCCAGTCGGCCCATGGCTCAAAGAATTTTGCGAGGGGATGATTGAGCGCGGTTATAACAAAAAGATCAGATTTGACTGCAATATGCGCCTCAAGGGTCTTAAACAGGAAGATTATGATCTTATGGGGAAAGCAGGTTTTCGCTTTATTCTTTATGGGTTGGAGTCGGCAAATCAAAATACTTTGGATCGGATCAACAAAAACCTGAAAGTAGAAGAGATCGAAAAGGGCGTTAAAATGGCGAAGCAAGGCGGTCTTGAGCCGCACATCACCACAATGATGGGCTATCCGTGGGAGACACTCTCTGATGCAAAACGCACAGTAGCGCTATCTAAAAAATTATTCGATAAAGGCTATGTCGATACATTGCAAGCGACGATCGTGATTCCATATCCCGGGACCCCGCTTTACCGCGAGTGCAAAGAGAGCGGCTGGCTTACAACAGAGGATTGGGATGAATTTGACCAGCGTATGGCAGTGATGAAATCGCCACTTACCGAGAAGGATATTAAAGAACTGACACAGGAGTTGTACAAGTCTTTCATGACGCCACGCTTCATCTGGCGAAAAATCATCGGAATCAGGTCATTAAGCGACATCAAATTCCTCATAAGAGCAGGAGGGAAAGTCATCGGTCATCTCGCCGATTTCTCTGCGAGAAAGCAAAACAGCTAGACAGAACACAGCTAGACAGCCGGACAGAAACAATCGGACAGCTAGACAGCTATACAGCCAGACAGCTTAATCAGATAGGAGGAGGGTGATGGGGAAGATAGTTACATTCAGAGATCTTATTGTTTGGCAGAAATCGCATCAACTAACTTTGGAAGTTTATCGAACGGTGAAAGATTTCCCAAGATACGAGGAGTTCGGTTTATCTAGTCAGATGAGAAGATCCGCATCATCTGTCCCAGCGACAATCGCAGAAGGATTCAAGAGAAAATCAAATAAAGATAGTTGCCATTTTTATAATATCGCGGCTTCATCATTAGAAGAATTGAAGTATCATCTGATCCTTTCAAAAGATCTACAATATATTTCAGAGGAACAATTCGATTTGTTGTTTAATAAGGCGGAAGAAATAAGTAGGCTGCTTCATAGCTGGAAAGAATCGCAGAAATAGTCGCGTAGCTGTTTACTGTCCAGCTGTTAAGCTGTATTGCTATGTTATTAGATGAATTAACACATTTTACACTTTCTCTCCTTGCCGGTGGATATGTGGCGATACTTTTCGGCAACGCTTGGGCGATACCGGTAGCGCTTCTCTCCGGTTTTTTCATCGACACCGATCACTTTTTCGATTACCTATTGTTCAAGAAATTTAGGAATTTGAGTCTTCGGGAATTTTATCCCTGCGAGTTTTTCAATATATGGGCGAAAGTGATTCTTCCTTTTCACGGCTTTGAGTATGTGCTAATAATGTTTGTTATCGCATTCTATATCCCAGAGTACCAATGGTGGCTTTTCGCGCTCTCCGGTTCGCTTCTTCTGCATCTGATTTATGATACAATTTCCAACAAGCCGTATTGGCCGACATACTTTATCACTTTCAGGATAATGAAGAGGTTTAGACATAGTGAATTTAGGTTCAAACAGTAAGTAAAATAACCAATAACCAAGATACAATAAACAGTTAATAACCAGTTTTCAATAACCAAACGCCTATCTTTTATTGTGATTTGAATATTGATTATTGGGATTTAACTGGTGATTGATTATTGTATCTTGATTATTATCAAAAGCATTATGACCCCTCTTGTTTCTCTCGTAATTACAACTAAAAACGAAGAGAAGAATGTGCCGAATGTAATGAGATCCATCGAGGCGCAGTCTTATTCTAATATTGAAACGATTTTAGTTGACAACGGCTCGGAGGACAAAACCAAGGAGCTAGCCAAGCAGTTGGGCGCCAAAGTTTACAATAAGGGACCGGAGCGATCTGCGCAGAGAAACTATGGGATGATAGAAAAATCGAGTGGTAGATACGTGATGTTTATTGACTGCGATATGATACTAACACCTAAATTGATAGAAAATTGCGCAAAGATGATGGAGGGGGGCAAATATGTCGCTTTGCACATACCGGAAATAGTATTAGGATCGAAATTTTGGAGCAGAGTGAGAAGATTCGAGCGGACTTTTTACGACGGAACGGTCATAGATGGAGCGAGATTTTTTAGGAAAGACAAATTTGTGAAAGCGAGGGGCTTTGATGAAAGTATGTCGGGACCGGAGGATTGGGATATTGATAAAAAAATGAAAAAGTTGGGCAAGATCGGGCTTCTAAAATCAGCCGACGATACTGCCAAGTGGAGCATGAAGAAGTTCGTGCAGGTCCGCGGCATCAATCCGGAAAAATACGGAAGCGCAATCTACCACAACGAGGCAGAATTTAACTTGCAAAAATATCTCGACAAAAAGGGTTACTACGCAACGAGTTTCGACGGGTATATCAAGAAATGGGGAGAGAACGATACCGATATCAAAAAACAGTTAGGTCTTAGATATCGCTTTTTCGGTGTCTTTTTAGAAAACGGCAAGTGGCTTCGCCTCTTTGCCCACCCGACTTTAACTTTCGGAATGTTGTATTTGCGGTTTATGGTGGGGATTAGGTTCTTGAGAAGAAAAAAAGGGGGAGATGTTGATAATCCGTACGAAAAAAACCGGAAAATATTGAAATAAGATCGAAATAATGGTATATATCATAATGTCGCCACTAGCGCCGGGAGGTCGTGATGCGCGGAGATAATAAGCCGATAATCTATAGCCCGGTTAGGGCGAACCTCCTGGGCGGCTGGACCGACCAGGAGAAGTGGCCGGAGATGGCAGCAGTTTCTAATGTCGCCATTGGCTGGACAGGGACTTACCGCGGGCAATACCCGCTAATGATGGATCGGCGTGGCGTTCTGCGTTCCAAGGTCAAGGGGTACGGTTCCGGTTTGGGAATCTCTTCGATTCTGCTTGCTCTGCGCGAGATACACACAAAGCAGGAGATGCTCAAAGGAGACTTGACCTCCGTTATCCTCAAGGTGCTCGAGGAAGAAAGAGCAATCTCTCAAGGGGGGTGGCAAGATCAGGTCGGCGGGATCGTCCCGGGACTAAAGCTGACAGTGACATCGGATCATAGGAAGTTTCACATACGTAGCAAGCCATTTCACCCGGCGCTCGAGCATATGGTGATCTTTGACACCGGACGAAGGCGACCCAGCGCTCACATCGGGGATTGTATTAGGAGACTGATCGATGCTCGTAATCCTGCCTTCATGCAACATATGCGCCGGATCGCTTTCGAGGCGATGAGGACATACGACGATGAACGGCCGGAGGAGATGATTCTCTCGACGCTTGAGTCGTGGAAGACATTCGTCAAGTTTGTGCCACAGATGGAGATACCAATCAAACTTCCGTCTTTGCCTCGGCGCATTCTCCATGGTTCATACCTAACCGGTGCCGGTGGAGGGGGTTTCGGGGTAACATGGGCCACAAACCCGGGCTACCGGGGTCAGGTTGTCGAGGCGTACTTGGAAGCTGGCATCTGGGCGATAGTGCCGATGGTTATTAACTCCGGTCCGCTGATAATATAAAATTATAGAATGCAAACAGATAAAAAGATAATTAAATACAAGGATCTTTCCAAGATCAGGAAAAGGGCGTCAAGCGAAGGGGAAACAATCGTTTTTACCTCCGGGTGTTATGATCTTTTACATCTAGGTCATGTTATGCATTTTCACTACTGCAAATCGAAGGGTGATATATTTGTGGTGACAATCGGCAACGATAAAACCATCCGAGAACTTAAGGGTCAGGGGAGTCCGGTTCACAATGAGAAATTCAGGGCGAGGATGATCGCAGCCATTGAGTATGTGGACCATGTTGTGATCAGCGAAGAGTTTGGCAAGATGGATCACAATATTTCAATGGGACTCTTAAAACCTGATTTGTTTGTCTTGAACGCCACTGATTCAGCGGTGGCCGAAAAAAAGAAATTGGTTGAAGAACATGGAGGAAAGTTGGTATTATGCAAACGGTTACCACCAGGGCACAAAAAGGGTGGAGTCTCGACAACACAAATTAAGAAGAAAATTTCTCGATATGGATCTAAATAAAAGCAAAATCATCGTTGCGACTCACGTCTACGCTACTGGACCGTCTCAAGATTTGAGGGATTATTTAATTGAAAAAAAGATTGCAGACCTCCTCTTTATCGGTCACCCTCTTTTTTATGACCAAAAATTTGACGACTCCGGCTTAGAGAGATACCGCAGGGGTGAACTATTGAATAAAAAGTATCAAAAGATAAAAAAGAGGCCAGAATTTATTGAATATCCATTGCAGATACTCAAAACTATCAATTGGGTTCTAAGATCGAAGAAGAAGTGGGATCTTTTTGTCGGTAGCGATAATCTTAATGCATTTTCCGGCATTATTTTAAAAAAATTGGGCCGAGTCGAGCGTGTCGTTTACTATGTTATTGATTACAACCCGCACCGCTTCGGTAATAAAATAATGAATTGGTTTTATCATAAAGTCGATCAATTTTGTGTCAAACGAGCGGACGAGACCTGGAATTTGTCGGAGAGAATGTCAGAGGCGAGGGCGGAGCATTTTGGAGTTAAAAAGGGGAATCAAGTTACGGCTCCGATAGGTATTTGGTACGAGCGATTCGAGGAAGGAAGGAGTAGCAAGCCGGAGAAAAATTGCCTGATATTTATGGGGCACATTCTCAAAAAACAGGGCGTACAACATGTAATCGATGCCGTCCCAGAGATCATTAAAGAAATTTCCGACTTTAAATTCAGGATAATCGGGGGTGGCGAGTATTTAGACGAACTCAAAAAGCAGGCAGAAAGACTTAAGGTATCAAAATATATTGATTTCACGGGATACGTCGAAAGTCACAAAGATGTCGAACGTTTAATGAATACAGGCTCACTGGCGATAGCTATGTACGACAAATATGATGAGAGTGGGAAGCTATCATATACTTACTACGCTGATCCGGGGAAGTTGAAGTCATATCTGGCTAGCGGGTTGCCGATTCTTCTCACCGATGTCTCACACAATGCGAAGGAGATTGAAGAGAAAAAATGCGGTCAAATCATCGAACAGGACGCGAAGAGCATCGCCAAGGCGGTGATTGAACTTATGAAAGATGAAAAAACACTTAAAGAATACCGAAAAAATGCCATCAATTATGCAAAACAGTTTGATTGGGAGACAATTTTTAGCACTCAATTAAGGAGGATCTTGTCATGATCGAACTTTTTAGAAAAATTTCCCAGTACGGTTTTCGCAAAAGTTTTGATTTTGCATGGTGTGAAATAAAAAAATTGTTTATCAACCGGTTTGTGCTAGGATCATATAGCCAAGATAAAGAGGATCTGATTATCGATAAATTGTTTAGTGGTAAAAAGAAAGGCTTTTATTTGGATATCGGTGCCAGCGACCCGGTTCGCTTTAGTAATACGAATAGGTTTTATCGAAAAGGCTGGGGGGGGGGTTAATATAGACCCCTTGAAGTCGAGCATCGATAAATTTAATAAAAAAAGAAAACGAGACACAAATATCATGTGCGGTGCAGGAAAGGGCAGAAGCATAATGACTTTCTATAAAATGTTTCCTGACACCACCTCAACATTTTCAAAAACGGAGATGGAAAAGTTTATAAAAATGGGTTGCAAGCTGGTCGGCAAAGAAAAAATTCAGATATACCCACTACGAGAGATCACCGAAAAATATATTGGTAGAAAGAAAGTTGATTTTTTCACTTTGGATGTCGAAGGTATAGATATGGAAGTTTTGCGTAGCAATAATTGGAATGAATTCCGCCCGAAAGTTATTTGTGTCGAGAATTCCTTCGAAGCAGAATCTTATTTGGCTTCAAAAAATTATAAGAAAGTTGGCCAGACTCGTATAAATTCAATATATTTGTTGTCAAAAACGGAAAAACGCCCATAGATTGGTTACTAAAATATATATGTCTCAAGACTCGTATCGTCTACTTTTTTTGACGGTTATGGTATCATTGATTCATGAATTTATAAACATGGAGGTGGGATGGAGTTTTCTAGAAGCAGGTTTATAAAAACTATACTTATAACTGGGTTGTTTTTTTTAACTTTCGGTTCTGGAATTTACATTTATTTAGCAAAATTTTCTGCGGACGAAGCCAGTGATGATTTAATAGAAGATTTGCAAGAAAGGCCGAATTTAGATGATCCGACAATCATTCGCATGCCAGCAAAATACACTTATGATCAACTGGCAAGCGCCGGAGAGATTTCCGAGACGATAAAGTCCGCAACCGATAATGAAATTATTGGTGAAGCGCATAACAGAATCTCCGAAGCGGCTAAAAATGCTCCGCCGCTATCGGTTAAAGATGAAAATGGAGAAGAACAGTACCTCGACATAGTTTTTATGGTCGCAGACAGCAAGGGACAGATAGTTCAGCCAGAGAGTGCGGAGGAATCTATATCCAGCGCAGGGTCTGTCGAGGATAATTTTGTTTTCGATGCTTCCGTTCCAGAAGAAGTAAAAGTTTTTTTTATTGAAGCTTACCCGAAGATCGGGGAGGTCTACGGGCCAAGAGCCGATGCGGACCCAATTAAGGTTTTTTTTGATGACAGTTTCTCTCGTCCTTATTATAATTCCTATAATCATGAAATTCATTTGGGCAAAAGCAGATCTCAAAGTACTGTGATCCACGAGACAGTTCATGCCTTTCACCATCATTTTTGCACGATCGGATCTTGGGAGGAAGGGATGGCGGTTAAAGTTACTCAACTAGTGATGGACAAATTAAGCGAAGATTATAGCAATAGCTCGTCCCTGATCGAAAGCGGCTACCGAGAGGCCGAAAGTAGCAACATGCCGGATGTGGATCGTGGCGATGTGGTCAATAACGCTTGGGATTCCATAATAGCTTATCAATACGGCTCGAGAATAATGGATCAGCTATACTACGCGGATAATAATTTCTTTAAAGCATTTAATTCTCGACTATATAAACATAAAAATTATTGGCAAAATTCACAATTGGTAAAAATTGCTGCCAGGAGTACTAATGCAGAAATCGAAGGAAAAAAGGTCGTCGACTGGTTTTCCGAACAGAACGCTTTGATTAGTTTTTACACGTCGTATCCGCACTATGAAAAGCCAGAAATGTTTTATGTATGGTCGATTACTTTAGACAGTTCTTATTATCGTAGCTCGGATGACACAATCGAGTTCGGTATTACTGCTAATTACCGTTTGAGAGGTTCTGGTTTCACAACAATAATAACTTATCCTGATGGCAGGATCATCGCGAGAGAAGAGTCTTGTAGGGATATTTCAAAAGGTGATTTTCATGTTAACAAAGAATGTAAAGCATCGAGTGCCGACTATGTTGAATATGATGGGGTCATAAATATCGAGGTTGTTCCGACAGATAATCCCGAGAATAAAAAAATAGTTAAATTCGTAAAATCAGGAACATCGAGCAATGATATGCTGATTAAGGACGAGTCAGACGGAAGCCTTGTCAAGCTATCAAAAATTTCTACTGGAGAAAATAAATTAGTCGAAATTAAAAATGGTTATTTTCGTATACCAAACGAAACGTGGGTTACTGATATGGGCGATTTCAAATTAGAGGAATTTAAGAAGAAGTCAAATTGTTCCGGTGATCTTTCATCTTGCTTGGGGACCAAAATTTATGAGCGTTCTTTTCATAAGCCTATGAATACTTATCAAGGCACATTCTTGTCGACACAATCCGGAAATAAATGTTCGCCCAAAGCGAATGATGTAGAGGCGACAAATCATTCGTTGAGACTCACGGCTAAGTCGGCAATTGATTGCAACAGCGTATTTCGGATAAATAATATACCGCTTTACCGTTACTGGGGAAAGGAAGTCAAGTATGAGGCTAGAGATCTAAGACGAGGGACCAAATATAACTATGGCTTATCTTTTGCATCGGCTAGAAGTATTATCAAAAAAATTCAGGGGGACTTTACGACCACAAACTACCCTGATCTAATTCTACTTAAAGTAGAAAACAGCGGCAGTATCGCCGATAATACGTTCTCAAGTAAATTGACCTTCAACGTTCCACTTAACGCGGAATCAGTAAAAAATCTTAAATATTGTGAGGAAGGGATGGAAGAAAGATGTTGGGGCACAAAACAGATATTGCCTAATAAGAAAACAGTTGTACTCAAACCGATGAAAAAACTTTACAATAATAATTATTATTATATCGATGGAATTTACGAAGTGCGGGATAAACACAATTATCCGGTTTACCGAGTCAACTGGCAGGACTTAAGTTTTGAGGCGCCAGTTAATCCTGAAGGAGCAGAGAAACCAGAATTTAACATCAACAAAGATGTTTTTGGAACGTCTGAAAATATAATTCTCACGAAGAATTTCTCCTCAAAAGATATTTCCAACAAACTCGGACAATTTAAAATTATTTATTGGGATGAAAATTCTGGTTTGGAGAGAGAAATCGCAACGACCGCAAGTCTTCAAGGCAACAAAATTGTTGTCAATCCGAACGAAGATTTGATTGTCGATAATAATTACGGTCTTGTAACACCATATGAATTGGTAGACGATAACAATAACAAAGTTCCGGCTCAATACTTCGGTTTTACAATTCAATAGGGCCAGTAGAGATATCAAAAATCTGGTTGTTACATGTCTCGATCCCTAGGCAGCAATTGCAGGTGTTTCTTGAAACCATAACTGACTTTAAACTTATGAAGTATTGGTATATTTATCCTCTGTTATCGATTTTTGTTGTTGCTATGGCTAGTATTGCTTATTTTGGGTATTATCGAGCGCCCGATGGGACTACTGAAAGCACCGATTCCAAAATCGCAAGTGTAGAAATTCCTAGCAATGATTATACTAAAAACGATCCAAATAATGAATCCGTAGAGGAGAAAAAACCCTCCCCTTCTGAAAAATCGCCGGGACAGAAAAGCGCTAAATCCATTTATTCTTTAGGCAATAGCTTGACTTTTGGCACGGGATCCGGAGGCGATGACTATACCGACAGACTTATAAGTCTTTTAGGTTCCAACTGGTCGGTAGAAAATCACGGAATAGCAGGCAACACTACGGCTCAAATGCTGGCTCGTGTCGATTCAAAAAGCGATTACACAATAGTTTGGGGCGGAATAAATGATGTCTATCGGGGTATTCCGACATCAACCACAACGGAAAATCTAGCCAACATTTACGATACCGTTCACAAATTAAAGGGCAAAGTAATTGCCTTAAATATCACGCCGTCCAAAGGTGATCCCAACTGGTCGACCGAAAAGCAAGACGCAACAGAATACTTGAACGATTGGATATTTTCCTCTTCTGCTGATTACAAAATTGATGTTTATACAGCTGTTGAAGATCCGAACAGTCCGGGGCGTATCTTGCCCCTCTACGATGCCGGTGACCATTTACATTTGCAGCAAGATGGTTATTACGCGGTCGCAGATAGGATTTATAATTTACTTAAAGAAATAGAATCGCTATAAGGATTGGAGTACGCATGTCTTTAGCTAGAAAAATAATTCTGATCGCCGGTCTTTCCCTGATTCTCGCCGGAGTAACATTTATGATAATCAAATCAGAAATGGGCGCCAACGAAGCCATTTTGCCCTCTTCTGAAGATTCCGCTACGACGACCAATGAAGACGGTTGCGCTGTTGATCAAATTTCTGCCGGGCTGGACCATTATTTAGTATTGAAAGACGATGGCACGGTTTGGGCTTGGGGGGATAACTCGGAGGGGCAGTTGGGGACAAGCAATCTTTTGTCGCAAGCCAATCCGACTCAAATAACCCCTCTTAAAAATATCAAATTAATAGATGCCGGCAATAAGTTTTCTCTAGCACTATCTTCGGAAGGAACTTTATGGGTTTGGGGCCAAAATGCTTCTGGAAACATTGAGGGAGAGGAAAAAAAATATTTGACTCCGGTAAAAATCAATATTACTGATGTTGTCGATGCAGCCGTCGGAGAAACTTTTACTTTGGCGGTAAAGGGGGACGGCTCAGTTTGGATTTTGGGTAAGTATGATGGCAATGGTTCATCAGTATTGCGAGAGATTCTTGGCTTAACGAATATTAAAGCAGTCTCGGCAAATAGCACTCCGTTATTTCTGACGAACAGCGGGGAAGTTTGGGAGTGGAAGCCCGGCACAACAGTTAAAAAAATCCAGGGTCTTTCTGATGTCGCTTATATAGAGGGAGCCAATGATGAAGTTTCGTTAGCGGTTAAATCGGATAAAACAGTTTGGGGCTGGGGTCGAAACAGTTTTGGGGAACTGGCTTTAGCAGAAAAAGATTTTGCGACAGATATCCCCGTACAAATTAAAGGTTTGGATGGTGTAACAAAAATTTCGGTCGGCGCAAATTTTATCTCCGCTTTAACAAGCGATAATTCAGTTTTGGCTTGGGGGATATCTGATTTTAAAAATAATGATAAATCGATTACGACACCAACAAAATTAGACTACGCGGGAGAAGTCAGGGACATTGATGCCGGCCCCCAAGGGTTGATATGTATTAAAACTGATGATACTATCTGGACGAACTCGGTTTTGCAGAATAATCCGCGGCAAGCGAAGTTTACCCAAGAGAACTGCCAGTAAGCATTGAATATGAAAGATCCGATATCCATTAATATTAAATCCCTAAAAGGCAAGAAGATATTGGTCGTGTTCCCTTTCGCCAAAAACCCGGGCGGGATGGATCTCATTATGGCTGATATTGTTCGCATTTCAGTCGATGAGGGAGCAGAAGTTGCTGTGACCTCGGTGTTCCGCAGGGATTTGGGATCAGCTTTCAAAAAGTTTTTTGGAATAGAACTTAAAGGCGGAACAAAGTATTACTCACTTTTCCCCAATCTTTCGACATATTTTAATCTTTTGAATCCGCTTCTACTCGGTGTGGCTTGCGGCAAAGCGATAAAGAAATTCAAACCGGACATCATTTGCATCGGAGAATATTCATATAAAGTTCTCTCTAAATCGGGCGCGAAACTGATCCGCTATACTTTTGAGCCTCTTCTTTTGGATCAGGTCTCAACGAAAAAAACGGTCAAGCTGTCGTTGGTTGAAAGAATTTACGGTCGATACATTACTGCCATTTCCAAGATTGCGTTTAGCGACAAGGTAAAATTCGACAGAGTGATCTATATTTCAACTTGGGCAAAGAAATTGACTGGTGCAATGAAACCGTATGATCAGATTATTTATCCGCCGGTAAATATAAACAAGTTCAAAGCAAAAAATAAGGAGGATATTATTACCTGCCTTGGCCTTTTTTCTCCGAAG
>MEZY01000055.1:0-15857 GCA_001776195.1 Candidatus Berkelbacteria bacterium RIFOXYA2_FULL_43_10 | reverse complement strand
CGGCCGGAGTAGTGCCGATAGTATATAGAGACGGGGCGCTTTGGGACGACGTGGTTTTGAAAGGAAAGTACGGATTCGGTTTTTCGACTGAAAAAGAGCTCTCCGAAATTATCGATAAAATAATTTCTAATCAAAAGCTCTGGTCCAAGTGGTCAAGGATCGCCAGAGAACGAGCTAAATATTTCTCGAGAGAAAAGTTTGCATGCGAGATAATTAAGCTCTTTGAATCTGTCTAGAGCCCAAGTACCAAAACTAATAATAAATACAATAATTACAGGACTTGTGCAAAATAACTCAAAGATATATTTATACCCGTCATTCTGAACGAAGTGAAGAATCTCATCGTGTTTAAATCGGGATCCTTCGCTACACTCAGGATGACAGTGCGTAAGTCCTGTAATTACTTCACTTGCTGTCTGCAATGAAATATATCATAAACATTTTCTCAAATGTTAAATGTTTGGTTCTGATATCGATCGGGGTTTTGTTGTTACTTCTACTTTTTGACAAGGGTCATTGGCAAGATTCTCGATTTCGATTTGATCAAGTTTATCCCATAGCGAGCACTCTTGACGGCCAGAATAGTAATAACTCTATTGATTATGTAAAAGATACCTCGGACGCTTGCGTTGATAAAAATTGCGATTTTACCTTTAGTTTGGGCGGACAACGAATTGATAGAATGTTCATCTCTTTCGATTATCTGGAAGCCCCGGATGCACTGGAGATATGGGGCGACCGAGAAGGGAAATCGGTTCTTCTCGATAGAATTGATAGATCAGAGAATCTTGAAGATTTGAGGAAGTACAACAGTTCATTTCATTACAATGAGGCTAAATACGGCGTTAAGCCGTATTATTTGCTCGATGTCGCCGGATCATTTGACCAAATACGATTAAAAATCTTTGCTGCCAAGGAATATAGAATTGTGACTGTGACTGACGTCTTTTTTTACAGCAAAGAAACAGTAAGCACACAAAGATTTCTGTTAAACCTTTTTGCCAATCATAAAAGATCAGTTGTTTCGTATGCCTTTTACGCGATTTTATTTTTAATGATAACTTTGCCACCTGGATTATTCGCTGCTGAAAAATGGTTCGGGGGTAAATTGCCCAAGGTCGGAATTGTCATAGTGGGCATGGCGATAGCTATAGCTTTTTGGGGGGGCATTGGTTTTCTCTCGTTAATTTTCCCTCCGCCTTTTGGCACTTTTCTTGCCATTATCGCGATGCTGGTATCACTATTTTATCTCGTGAGAGGCGACATCCTGACCAAAATAAAATTGAATTCTCTTCCTGTCATGATTACGCTCTGTTTTTCTTTGTTTATGCTCACTTATTTGTTGATTTTTAACGGGGGATTAAAGAGCAACGAATTATATTATCTAAATGATGTTTACTACGACGGCAAGCCAACTTATGATATTCACCCCGGAAAATATTTCTCAGACCAGATGGTACCTTATGGATCGGCAAAAATTCTTATTTACAAACTGGAAAAAGGAAGTGGTGAATATACAAATTTAGTAGGAGATAATTTACTTTCACTGCGGCCTCAACTTTTTACTTACTTCACGATTCCGTTTCTCAAAGTATTTGGAGATAAATTTCAAGTATTCGAAATTTTGGGTCTGATCTTGGTCATATTTCTGCCCGCTTCCGTTTATCTTTTAGCCGATACAATGATCAAAGACAGAAGAGCGACCGGACTAGCCGTTTATTTTGCATTTATTTCACCCTACATCGTCTATATGTTTCATATAACTCAAGTCAAGATTATTTGCACGATATTA
Source organism: Candidatus Berkelbacteria bacterium RIFOXYA2_FULL_43_10 (assembly GCA_001776195.1). GTDB lineage: Bacteria > Patescibacteriota > UBA1384 > XYA2-FULL-43-10 > XYA2-FULL-43-10 > XYA2-FULL-43-10. Next base: position 14,065 of record MEZY01000055.1, on the reverse strand, counting down.
ATCACAATCTATTTTTGTTTCTTATATATGTACAAAACTGACAAGAAAAAGATATATTTGATTGCTGCTTCACTTTTAGCTTCAGTTTCGATACTGGTGCATAACTTCACTTTTATATATATAGTGGCAGGAGTATTTTATTTAACTCCGAATCTCTTCGCGTTATTTAAAAGAAAAAATATTGCCGATATTTTGATAATAACTGTTCCATTCGCCGTTTTTGCCGTTTGGCTGGCCTATTCTTACTTTGACGCAAAGGCTTCCTTGGTTACCGGCATTACGGAGACGAAAAAATCATTGGCGAATCTGGAATACTTCAGGCAAAAGTTTGGGACGCGGTTTGAAACGTTATCGCCGTATCTTATCCGTTACCTGAATTTTATCGGCTTTTTCATCGCTGATCCGGCGCCGATGATAGCCTATCACTCGGAGAGCTTTTTCAGAGCAACGATTTACTCTTTGTCATCTTTTGTGCTTTTCCCATTTTTAATTTGGTCATTGATCAGATATATAAGACAGTATTTCGCAATTGGTCTCTATCTGCTGATCTTGCTCCTTTTCACCATTTATTCCGAAGGAAATTATTCGTATGCGTTTGGCCTTCATTTGTACATGGTGGCCGCTATTCCGCTTCTTATTGTGTTAGCAACAAAAATTATATATAAATTGCCTCAAAGGATTATTCTAATTGTTTGCACCTTGGCCATCGCCGAATCATTTTACATAAATTTTGTATCCCAAAAAGATCTATCCGACCTGTCTTTGTACCAGGCACAGTTTCCCTTTCTCTCGCTTTTGCTTTTTTTGTTTTTCGTCTTACTGCAAATATCTCCGTTATACTATTTCTTCGGCAAGGTAAAAATAAATGAAAACTGATAATATCGCTATTAGCTTTGTCATTCCTGTCTACAACGAAAAGGAGCTACTAAAAAGGAATGTAGCGAAATTGATGCAATACTGCCAAAAGAACAAGGTTGTTGCCGAGATTTTGCTATGTGAAAACGGTAGCACCGATGGAAGCAGGGAGATTATCAAAAAAATCAGGCAGAAAAATATTAGAAAAATATACCTAAACAATAAAGGACTTGGCGGGGCGTATCGGGCGGGGATTCTCGCCTCAAAATTACCGATAGTCTATTTCACGGGCATTGATTTCCCTTTTGGTTTAAAAAATATTCTTGATTGTCATCGTTTTATCGATCAATATGATTTTGTCCTCGCCTCAAAGGCTCATCCTAAATCTAAAATCACTACTAGCTTTAAGCGCAAACTTTCTTCAGCAATTTATCGGCTTCTATTAAAAACTTTCCTGAACCTGAAAATAGGTGATCCCCAAGGTTGTGTTATGTTTAGACGCAAGAAGATAATAAAATATCTGGCTCTTTGTGACTCCCGCGACGCCTTTTTTTCCACCCAGTTAGCTTTGTATGGGGAGATGAACGGTTTAAGGATGATCGAAATTCCGGTTAGATATTTAAATCCCCGAAAAGGATCAAAAATATCAGTTGTTAAAGACGGATTGAAAATGTATAAGCAGATAATTTCAGAGAGGCGGAGAATAAGGATAGGTAATGCTCGAAGACAGGGCAAGAGAATGTAAGAGATTTGTCATACTCGGCTGGCTCGACAGATATTGGTATTTGTTGCTTTTAGCTGTTTCCCCGGCAACTTTGCAGGTCCTGTATCCCAAGTTGGGCTTCAACCCGACAGATGATGGTTTTATACTTGCATATAGTAGAAGAATATTAGAAGGGCAGATTCCCCACATCGATTTTATCTCGATAAGACCGGTTGGTTCAGCCATTTTACACTTGCCGGTAGTTCTTATTGGCGGAGAGTACACTCTTTATCTGTCAAGGTTATTCGTTTGGTTCCAGCTTTCTTTCGCATCGGTTGCCGCCATCACAGTGGCCGAAAAGTTGCTAAAAATTCGGCTAAATTGTGTTGTCAAGATTTTACTGGTACTCATCTCGACCTACTTGTCTGCCCACACATTCCCGATTATGGCCTGGCATACAATAGACGGAATATTTTTAATATCCTTAGGATTATTATTTTCGATTCGGGATTCAGGTAAATCAAAGTTAATCGGTTATTTTATAATTGGCTTAGCTTATATTTGTAAACAGAATTATCTTCCTCTTGCATTTGTCACCCCGTTTATTTTGGGTGATCACAAACGATGGCAAAATTGGTTAATTTTGGCTTTGCCGGGACTAATTTATATCCTTCCGGGATTGTTATATGGGGAAATTTCGACACTAATTTCGCAACTTGTGACTCAATCTGATATAAAAAGTAGCGGATTGTTAGCTTACACAAACAATATCGATTTTCTTCAAAAAACGATCGTGGGATTAGTAGCATTTTATCTCCTGTTTCTGCCGAGCTTGAAAGTTCGCGGGAGTAATATTGCTCTGGGTTTTATATTGGGTAGTCTTTTTATCTTGTGGTCGATCCAACAATCTTTGGCCAGTATATCGGAGGGAAATTATTTAAGCCTAACCAGCTTTCAACTGGCCGGCCTTTCTCTCGGGGCGCTTATTTATTTGATGATTCATTATAAGAGATACGGGCGGCTTCTAAAGTTAGCCTCGCTTTTTCTCCTTTTGGCTTGGAGTTCCTCGATTTCTCTCGGGTACAACTCTCCGGCCCTAGCGTCCGGCCTCTTTGTGATTTTAATGGTGGTATTAATCATTTACGCATTCCCTATTGACCAGATGCCGATGATAAAATATATTCAAAGGTCAATATTTATTGTGATTCTGCTTTGGATAACCTGGTACGGCTCAATCTCGTTTAACGACGCCAGGAAAAGTATGATATATCGAGAAACCCCGGCGCAAACACTCAATTATTCTTTGTCGGGGGTAGTCTTTGGGCTTAGGGGAATTCATACCGACCAAAATACTTATCATTTATTCGTTGATCTCGATGAGACGGTGAAGAAACTCAACGGTCAAAAATATGCGATAATACCAGAAACGGCGATATACTGGGTAAAATCAGAAGAGGTAAATCCTCTTCCGATCGACTGGCCTCTTGCGCTTGAGCTAAACCTAGTTGCCGAAAAAAGTCAGGAAGCCCTCTCGATCAATTTGCAGATAACGGTGGTGTAATAATTGTGGGGAAGTATTACTCTGCAAATCTTGCCCACTCCTTGACGCCTATGGTTGTCGGAGACAAACAATATCCTATCAGAGATTATGTTTTGCACAAATACAATAAGAAATTCGAAAGCGATTTCTTTCAAATTTACGAGAAATGATGACAACGGTTATGAAATATTCTTCAATTAAAAAAATATCGGTTTTCGGGCGATTGATTCGTCCCGAACATTGGATTAAGAATCTTTTAGTTTTTGTTGCGCTGTTTTTCTCGTTTTCCTTTGACAGAAATGCATTTTATCAAGCCACTCTGGCTTTTATCGCCTTTTCGCTATTTGCCAGTAGTATTTACATAATTAACGATATTTTTGATAAAGAAAAGGATAGGCTACATCCGCTAAAGAGGAAGCGCCCGATAGCATCGGGGAAAATCAGAATTTGGCAAGCGATTATAATTGCATTGGTGCTGATCGTACTCGCGGTGTTATTGTCATATTTTATCAGCGAGAAATTGTTACTAATCGGAATTGTCTATTTCGTTCTTAATCTCTCGTATTCCATTAGCCTAAAGCATATTCCGATTGTCGATACGATGATTGTCGCCCTCGGATTTGTCTTACGAGTAATGGCCGGCGCCTATGCAATAGATGTGAGTATTTCGCACTGGTTGCTTTTATGCACATTTTTCATCTCACTCTTTCTCGCTTTCGGCAAGCGCAAACATGAAATGAGCATTTTGGATTTACAAGGGGAGCGCAAACATCGAAAATCTATCGCTGAATATACCGAGGGCTTTATATCCCAAATGTTGGCTATAACCGCCGGAATCTCTGTGGTTTTTTATTCACTTTATACGATCGACCCTTCGACAGTATCGAGATTCGGGAGCGATAACCTCATATACACTACGCCAATCGTAGTTTTTGGAGTACTTAGATACTTCTATCTATTGTACAATAAGAACGATGGTGGAGATCCGGTCAATATATTCTCAAAAGATTTGCCGCTTATTTTAGATGTAGTAGCTTGGATTGTGGCAGTATTGTTGATCTATTATTTTTAATCTTAATTTTAATCCTATATTAATCGGCAAGGAGAATGTGGCAAAAAAACCGACTGATGCAAAAGTCGCTGTTATAAAAACCGAACCCAAGAAAGTAATCAGTGACTATATCAAATTAGTCAAAATGGCGGATGTCGAGAAATATCTTCCCAGGGGTAAAACAGTAATATTAAAAGATAATATTTCATGGCATTTCCCTTTCCCGGGGGCGAATACTACGCCATGGCAGCTGGAAGGCACGATATTAGCCTTACGCGAACTTGGCTATCGTGATATTGTCTGTGTCCAAAATAGGACCGTAGTCACGAATGCTTTCAAAGGCGAACGGTTGAATCGATATCGCGAAGTACTCAAAAAATATTCTGTCCCAGTCTACTATAACTTTTTATCCAAAGATATGAAGTGGGTAATTTATAAGCCGAAGGCAAAAATGCTCGTTTTGGATAAAATTTTTCCAGAAGGGATTAAGATCCCGGATTATTTTATTGGAAAAAGTGTTCTTCATCTCCCGACTACCAAATGCCACATTTATACCACCACAACGGGAGCGATGAAGAATGCCTTTGGGGGGCTTCTCAATACCAAGCGCCATTATACCCACTCTTACATCCACAAGACGCTGGTGGATCTTTTAAATATTCAATACGAAATTCACAGCGGGGTTTTTGCAGTCATGGACGGAACTACGGCCGGCGATGGTCCTGGACCTAGAACTATGGTCCCAGTCGAAAAAGATTATATGCTTGCCTCCGGAGATCAGGTGGCGATTGATGCGATAGCAGCGAAAATGATGGGATTTGATCCTACGAAACTTTGTTTTATTAAAGAAGCCGACCGTGCCGGACTGGGTTGCGGAAAACCTGAAAAAATTAAAATAGTTGGCGAGGATATTTCGAAAGTTAATTATAATTTTAAGGTTGGAGATAATGCCGTTAGCACCGGTGGCAAATTTATCTGGTTCGGACCACTTTTTAAACTACAAAAGTTTTTCTTTCATACTCCCTTAGTTAACATATTTATTTTTGGTTCGGCATTCTACCATGATATGTTTTGGTGGCCGATAAAGGGTAAAAGAATACTTAACAAATGGTTAAAAACAAAATGGGGGAGATTATTCAACTCGTATAAAGAATGATCTTAATGGCAAATATCAAAAATAAAATTATCCTCTCGCTTGCATTTGCAGCCGTTGTATATATCGCTCTATCATTTTGGGGTAATTTCGGTGATCTTAGGGAAGTGCTTGCAAATTTCAAGTGGTATTACTTTCCGCTTCTACTCGCTCTGGCGTTTATAAATTATTTGGTTAGATTTGCAAAATGGCACTATTATCTAAAAATATTGAAAATCAAAATTCCGAAGATGGAATCATTCAAGATATTTTTGGCCGGATTTTCGATGTCGATAACCCCGGGGAAGCTGGGTGAGGTCTTAAAATCATATCTCTTAAAGGATAAGTACCAGATTCCGATCTCAAAAACGGCGATGATAGTTTTCGCAGATAGATTAACCGATATGGTGGCCTTAATTGTGATTTCTGCTGTCGGAGTATTCGGATACAACTTCGGGAAAACATATATTTGGATAATAAGTGCAGTTGTTCTACTGATCATTATTTTAATTGAATTTCGTCCGGTGGCTGAAAGAATCTTGCGAGCTCTTACTAAACTTAAATTTCTAAAAAAACGAGCGCAAAAGCTTGAGAATCTCTACGAAAGCTCGTACGAGATGATCAGACCCAAACATCTGGCCGTTGCTTCATTGATTTCGATATTCGCCTGGAGTTGCGAATGTCTGGGTTTATATTTGACTTTTATTGCCTTTGACTTCAAGACAGGCGTGCTCGCCGCTTTTTTTATTTATGCTTTCTCAACTATTCTCGGGGCGATAACGATGCTTCCCGGGGGTTTGGGGGCGACAGAGGGGACGATGACGGGGCTCACGATACTGCTTGGCATACCAAAGGGAATATCGGCCGCCGCCACGATAATCATCAGAGCAGCAACGCTCTGGTTTGCTGTTATAATTGGGGTGGTGGCACTGCTGATCGTTAATAAGGGGAATGACACACACCGAAATATTTCACCGATAGGACACCGAAGATAATCCAGTATTAAACAATATAACAATGAAACAATATAACAAGAAAATAAAACTTGCTTTCCATGTCCATACCTGTTGGTCGAAGGATTCTTTGAGTGAACCAGCTGATATTGTTAAACATTGCCGAGAGAATGGAATCGGAGTCATAGCAATCTGTGACCATAATGAAATTGGTGGGGCACTTGAAGTTGAAAAATTAGCAAAAGGGAATCCGAAAGTAATTATCGGTGAGGAGATAAAGACCGAAAAGGGGGAAATTATCGGATTGTTTCTTAAGGAAAAGATAAGCAAGGATATGAGCATTGATGAAGCCATAAAAGAGATCAGGAGACAGGGCGGTTTAGTTTGCATACCTCATCCCGGAGAAAGTTTTCGCAGATCGGCGACTAGCAAAAGGGATGTAATAAATATAATTGAAAAAATTGATATCATCGAAACCCCCAATTCCAGAACGTTGCTGGGACAAGATAACCGATGGGCAGAGAGAGTTGCTCGAAAATATAACAGAGCAACGGTTGCGGGGAGTGACGCCCATAACTTGTCGGAAATTGATTGCGCTTTGGTTGAAATGAACCAGTTTTTCGGAAAAGAGAATTTTATTCGAAGATTGGGTGATGACGGGTACCGAGTTGTATCAATTAGTAAAACAAATATATTTAGACAGCTGATCTCGATTTTTGTAAGAATTTTTAGCTAGAGATATTGCAAAACCGCCGCCCGCATGCGGGCGGCGGCGGTTCAGGCGGGCTCGAGGATCAGTGCGCCTCCTCGACAGCCATCCGGCAGAGATTCATCCACGACGATCTCTGCAGGACCTCGGTCGGCTCCCTGTCGGGGAATGGGCCCCCGCCGTCGGGGCGGGAGCCGTCCACCTCGAGGCAGATGAGAATACGCTTCCGCGAGAGGATCTGACGCAGGATCCCACGGATTCTCCTGTCCCCATACTCGATGGGGGCGTGGGTCATGATCTTGCCGTTCTCTTCCTCTCGCACACCGCCCTCGAGGTGATAGAAGTCGGCGTCGATCTTCTCGATCGCTCCCGAGAGGCTCCGCGCTCCGTGATGGTACACCGGGAACTCGCCCTTTCTCACGCAGAGCCCCTCAAGGAGAAATGCCCGGTGGAGCGGATTGCAGAGATCGGGGCCATCGGCGAAGGGGAGGCCGGCGTAGTCCTGCTCCCGATAGAAGAAGTTGTGGCTGTACTGGAGGTGGCCGATGTCGCAGAGCGGCTCGGCTCCGGAGGCACGTGCGATAGCTCCTACATCGATCCAGTTCCCCACCCTGGGGTGGGTGTAGGTCGGGAGCCGGACGCCGTCGACGAACTCGGTGATGGAGGTGTTCTCGAGGAGCAGAACACTCTCATCGACCATCAGACGTCTCATGGCCGCATGGAACGCGAACTGCACCATCTTCGCCAGCTCATACTCGAGGCCACTGATGGGTGACTTGTAGCGCTCAATGTGGTCGTCGAGCGGCACCTCGCCCATGGGGATGAGTGAATCGAGCCCCCCGTGGACGACGACGTAGCCGGGTCGCAGGGGCGCGACCGTCTCCATGTAGCTCCGGAAGTCGGCTACTTCCTTGTTGAAGACGCCCTTACGGAATTGATCGGCGAAGTCGTTGGGGGCGTGAATGCCCCAGTAGACTCCTTCCGCCGCGATCTCCGCCGCGATCTCGGGCGTAGGCGGTCGTCCCTTCCACTCGATCGCCGGCAGGAAGCCGGCGGCCCTAGCGGCCCGAAACGAGGTGGATCGGAACCACGTCGACTTCTCCTCCCAGTCGGCATGGCCGACCGGGAGCGACAAGTAACGTCCGTCAAGCGTTCCCAAGGGGTTCACCCCTCCCACTTTCATCAGATTGTTGCAGACTTACTTGTGCCCCAAAATACTATCAGAAATATATTAATCTGTCAATGGATTGCAAAAATCTCAATTTGAGTCTAGAATGTTGGTAGTTGAATTGATTAAATTGAATTAAGAAAATATGATCAATATCTCTAAACCGATTATCGGCAAAGAAGAGATTGCCGCAGTCCTCAAGGTATTGAAAAGCGGAATGATAGTCCAAGGACCGGTGGTAGAAAAGTTGGAGGAGAATTTTGCAAAATACTGCGGAACAAAATACGCAGTGGCTTTTAACAGTGGAACGGCGGCCATACATGCCGGCTTATATACTCTTGGCATCGGTCCTGGCGACGAAATTATTACTACCCCATTTACCTTTGTCGCTACTGCGAACCCGATTCTGATGCAAGGAGCGAAAGTTGTTTTTGCCGATATTTCTGAAGATGACTTCAATATTGATCCGAAAGAAGTCGAGAAGAAGATTACCAAAAAAACTAAGGCTATTATCCCGGTTGACCTTTACGGACAGGTTTATAATTATCCGGCCATCAAAAAGATTGCCAAGAAATATCATTTGAAGATTCTTGAGGATGCCTGCCAGGCCGTTGGAGCAAACCGGGGCAAAGCGAGAGCGGGCAATTTTGGGGATGTGGCTGCTTTTTCCCTTTACGCAACTAAAAATATTATGTCTGGCGAGGGAGGACTGATAACAACGAATGATGAGAAAATTGCAGAAAAATGCAAAATGTTTCGCCATCATGGTCAATCGGAAAAGACGAAATACGAATATTTTGATTTAGGCTACAACTACCGAATGACCGATATTTTGGCGGCGATCGGCCTTGTACAACTTAAAAAAATCGAGAGTTTTTCCAGAAGAAGAATCCAAAACGCAGAGCTACTCTCGCGAGGGCTGAAAGATGTTAAAGGATTGATTATTCCGAAAATCAAAGCCGAGCACAGGCATGTTTTCCATCAGTACACCGTTAGGATTGACAAGGACTTTGGACATTCGAGAGATGAGCTGATAGAATCATTGAAGAAGAGAGGAATTAATCCGGGGGTTTACTATCCGAAGCCACTGCATTTACACAGACATTTTAAGAATCAAGGATATAAGGCTGGAGATTTTCCGGTGTCAGAACAGATGTCCAAGGAAGTTTTGTCATTGCCGGTTCACCCGAGACTTAGAAGTAGAGATATCTTGTATATAATTAAAACAGTAAAAGGGATCGCGAATGAGAAGTAAAGCGAAATACTCGATAGAAGGTTGTATCGGTTGCCAAGTTTGCGTCAATATCGCCCCGAGTGTATTCAAACTGAATCACCAGGGTACCGCAGAGATAAAGAACCCGAATGCCGATCTGGCTGTTGTCAAAGAAGCAAGCGATCAATGCCCTTCTGAATCGATTATCATCAATTAATTTGTGGGAGTGGCTATGCCGAAATTAAAAAAGCAGAGAGTGGGGATAATCGGATGCGGTGTCATTTTTGATCGCCACATAGAAGCGATAACTGCAAATGCGGATGATTTTGAACTTGTGGCGTTGTGCGATATCGATAAAAGAAAACTGGATATCAGAGCGAAAGAACACGAAGTATTCGGTTTCACCGATTATAAAGAAATGTATAAGATAATGAAGGGGAAGATGGAGATGGTATCCATCGCCACTCCCAATAGCTGCCACTACGATCAAGCGATAGATGCCCTAAAAAGCGGTTACGATATTTTGGTCGAAAAGCCAATAGATTTTAGGAATAAAAGAGTTGAGGAGATTTGTGCTTGGGCAAAAAAGCTTAAGAAGAAAGCATACGCAGTTCTCCAAGTAAGGTATAACCCAACCGTTGGAATGGTGAAAGAGGCGCTTGGCAACAACCTTTTGGGTGATATTCGTTCCGTGACTCTGACCCAACGCTGGCAGAGACCGGAGTCGTATTTCGATTCTTGGCGCGCAGATATCAATGTCGGTGGTAGAACCCTCTACGAAGTAGGTATCCATTATATGGATATTATCCAGCTTTTATTCGGATTGCCGGAGGTAAAAAGCTCCGCAACTTTCAATAACAAGCATAAATATGTCGAGTTTGAAGACACCGTATTTTCCATTCTACAGTTTCCGTCGGGCGCATCCGGATCCCTAGAAGTAACAATTGCCTCCGAACCTTCGAACTTGGAATGTACTCTGTCGGTTATGGGCTCTGAAGGTTATATTGAAGTCGGAGGAAGGGCACTGGATAAAATTGAGAGAGCGATGTTCCTCAATCAAATTTTTGAAGACAAATGGAACAAGCTGGTTGGTAAATTCGGAAAATCGCTTGAGCCGAACTCATACGGTACTCACGCCGGTTCCTGCCCGAACCACCCGACTTTATATGCCGAAATAGCTAAAGGCAAGGGGATAGATATCTCCGAGGCGATTAACTCCATCAAATTTATTGAGAGAGTATATGATAAAGAGATCAAGTAAGCAGATAAATAATTTACCTTCTAAAAAGCCTGTTCATTTCCAGCATCATACGGCAGAGGTCTCTTTGGAGGCGACAATCGGTAAAGAGACGAAAATTTGGCACCATGCCCATGTTAGAGAGGGAGCGAAGATCGGGATGAATTGTGTGGTCGGGAAAAATGTATATATCGATATTGAAGTCATAGTCGGTCATAATGTGAAAATTCAAAATAATGTCTCCGTGTTTCATGGTGTTGAGTTGGGGAACGGGGTATTTGTCGGCCCCCATGTTTGTTTCACTAATGATAAAGTTCCAAGGGCTATCAACGAAGACGGAACGCCGAAAAAGACAACTGACTGGAAGATTAAAAAAACGATAGTAAAAGATGGCGCTTCAATCGGGGCTAATGCGACAATTTTGCCCGGCATCACTATAGGCACTTTCGCGATGATCGGCGCCGGCAGTGTCGTGACAAAGGATATCGGAGATTTTGAATTAGCTTATGGCAATCCGGCGAAAGTGCAGGGAAAGGTAGATAAAAGCGGGAATATTATCAAAAAAAGTAAAACGCGAAGGGAAAAGTAATATGAAAGCAAAAAAAAGAATCATGATAGTTTTTGGAACAAGGCCGGAACTCATCAGGTTCGCTTCCATTATTCACAATTTACTAAAAAACAAGAATGTCGAACTATCTTTGGTTCATACAGGACAACATTATTCGGACGATATGAATGATATATTTTTTCGTGAACTAAATATTCCCAAACCGGATGTTAATCTGGGAGTAGGCGGATTGACCCCGAATGAACAGATGGGAAAGATTATCATTGGGATGAATAAAACGATAGATAAGTTGAAACCGGATTTAATAGCAGTATGGGGAGACACGAATTCAAGCCTAGGAGCTGCTATCGCCGCGAACAAAAAAATGGTTAAACTCTGCCATGTGGAAGCGGGGTGCCGAAGCCATGATTTTCGGATGGCAGAGGAGTACAATAGAATACTCATCGATCACCTATCAGATCTCCTTTTCCCTTTGTCAAAACACGATCATGATAATTTGAGAGTCGGAAAAGTTCACGGCAAGTCAATATTTCTCGGCGACCCGCTCTACGATGTATTTTTGGAGAATCAGAAAAAAATTAAATATATTGATCTTGGGAAAATCACCGGAGGTGAAAGAGCCTCGATTTTAATGACGTTGCATAGGGCGGAAAATGTGGACAGTAAAAATACTTTAAAGAATATTCTGGAAGCGGTTAGCAAGATCAAATCTCACAAGATTCTCTTTCCGATACATCCCAGGACGAAGAAGATGATAGAGAAATTAGAACTATCGGCATATTTACAAAACGATAACATCGTTACGGTTCCTCCTCTGGGTTACTTTGAACTGCTTAAAGCGCTTGATGCATGCGATTTTGTTATTACGGATTCCGGAGGGCTTCAGAAAGAGGCCTTTTTTGCCAAGAAAATTTGCATTACTTTGCGAAAAAGCACGGAGTGGACGGATACGGTGAAGCTGAAAGCGAATATTTTACTCGATCCCGAGAGCGAAGAGATCAAAAAATTGCCGAAACTTTGCGCCGATTTTTCGAAAAAGAAGAATATTTTTGCCTCGAATAAAGCAAGACCGTACGGAGATGGCAAGGCCACAAGTAAGATTGTGAAAGTGTTAATCAAGGAGATTAAATAGTTGACTATGTTTTACAGAACACTCAAAGCGATACAGGTGTTGCTATTCAATTTTAACTACCTAATGAATCGTTTAGCTCTCCGATTTCTTGGAGTAAAATTTGGAAATAATTTAAAGACTTTTGCCATCACAACGATCGAAAACCCCTCGGGGATTAGTATCGGGAACAATGTTTGGATTAGTAAGAATGTGGCCCTGTATGCCTCTCGCGGTATCACGATCGGTAATGATGTTATAATAGCCAAGGATGTCAGTATAATCTCCGGAGATCACGATTTCGCAAAAAGAAATGCGAATATAAATAGACAAGGAATGAAAAGAGCGGGCAGACCAATTCTTATCGGAGATGACGTTTGGATAGGTGAAAAGGCGATCATTCTGAAGGAAGTAGATGTCGGCAGAGGTTCGGTAATCGGAGCAGGAGCGGTTGTGACAAAAGACATACCAGAATATTCCGTAGTTGCCGGCAATCCGGCTGTTGTGATAAAGCAAAGGTAGATCTAAGAGGGGTAGGAAGGCAAAGAGTGCAGCATCAGGATGGAAATTTTACTCCTGGGAGGGAGGAGCGTTGGGGGGAAGGAATAGAATTTATTTCGCAGCTACTATCCCAACAAGGAAGCCGGATGCCTTTTGCGATACTTGATATCGGTTGTGGCGATGGTCATTTTTATAGAGCCTTAAAACTAGAAGTAGTAAAAAAACATATTGATCGCGAGCGACTTATTTATTTCGGCCTGGATAAAGATTCTTCTTATCGCGGTAAAGTAGAAAAAATTGGCGGGCGTTTTATCTGCGGCGACATATTAGACTCAAAAATTCTAGCCGGAGAAAAAAAATTTGATTTAATTATTGCATCTGATGTCATCGAACACATTGACGAAACCGATACCTTTATCCGAAGGATTAAAACAATGCTCAAGCCAAGTGGGTTTGTTTATCTTACAACTCCGAATCTTGCTGCTTGGCACTGCCGGCTAATGCTCCTTTTTGGTTTGCAACCTCTGCCTACCGAAGTTTCAAATATAAGCTCGGCATTTGGTAAGGGAGCAATCGGCAGAAAAATCTATGGCGATAACACTATTCATCACATTAGAGTCTTCACTCGTAGGGCTCTTATCGATTTTTTACGCTATCACAAGATGGAAATCGTAAAGTCTTACGGCAGTGGTTACAGAAAAATCGATCGAATAATATTTAGAAAAACATTGAGGGGATATGCGCCAGTAATTATTGCAATACTTAAGAATAAATCAGATTCAATTGATAAAAAACATGAATAAAATACTTGTTATAACTCAATGTTTTCCCTGCGGGAGCTGGTTGTGTATTGAAAAGATCGTTGAAAAAATTTCACAGTCAGGTTGCAGAGTCCATATTCTAGGTTTGGGGAAACCATCGGAGAAAATCAGGGGAATTCGTTATCATCTGATTCCATATTTTGCCTATACTCGCTTCGGAAATATTACTTGTGCGAGTCCGGCACTAGGGTTTTTGTGGTATCTGCCTCTTTATCTCGCAGCTTTATCGGCCGCTCTCTTTTTGAATCCGAAGGCAATTATTTATAACGGTTTAACTTCAGGTTTAATTCTTTCCCCATTCTTTAAGCTATTTGGGAAGAAAAATATTATTATGTATCACAGTGTAATAGGATATACCTCTGGAGTTAAAAGATCAATTCTTAGATTTTTATTTCGTTTCGTTGATTTTACGGTTGTAAATTCAATCGGTTCCCGAGATGATTTATCCTCTGTCGTAAGCGGAGATGAGCTTTTTATAAATGACCACTATGCCGATGAAATATTTT
>MEZY01000054.1 GCA_001776195.1 Candidatus Berkelbacteria bacterium RIFOXYA2_FULL_43_10 | reverse complement strand
AACTACAGTTTACGCCATTTTTTGTCAAAGTGCTTTAATTTCGTAATTCAAGGTTATTAGTTTATTGCTAATGTGGTAATGTATTGTATAATCAAAATATGGATAGGAAGAAGTTAAATACATTGGAGAGAGTGTTCAAGGGAGTAGCGAGCAGAAGGAGGATTGCTATTTTGGAAATCATTAAAAACGACGAATTGTGCAACTTAGATTCTATCGCGAAGTCGCTGAAAACAAACTATCAAACTACCGCCGAACATGTGAGAAGGTTGAAGACCGCGGGATTAATCAATGATGGTTACAAAGGTAAATCAAAATCCTACGGACTCTTCCCTTTCGGGAAAAAGATACTGAAGATTGTACAAACATTCCTAGTTTAGCCCCACTTCGCGTGAAGCTTCGAGGGGCAGGCAATAATGTGATAATGTGTATTAACCCGGTTACCTAAAAAAGTTGATACAAATAGTTTTGAATGATATAATTGCAATTGAGAATACATTAATGATCTAGAAGAAAAGAGGAGGGACCACGGCTAAACCGAGTAATCTGATGCAAAAATCATATTACGCAGTTATCAGTTTGGCGTTCTCGGCCTTATCGATCATTTCGCTGTTATATATCTTTATCGTACGTGCTATCAGTACAGAGTTTTACGAAGTAACTATCGGATGGATAGTGCCGCTGTTAGTGTTCCCTCTTATTGCAATAGTGATTGCAATAATTGCCCGATTTTATGAAAAAGATAAGATGTCGGTGGCGGCACTTTTAGTTCCATTGTGCATTTACGTAAGCTATTTTATCTTAATTTTAGTTTTGCGGTATGTCGGATGAAATCAACTAAGCGAAAAAATGTATCACTATCAGCCGCCTCGGCCGTTTTTTTGGTCCTCCCAATTGCACTAATGGTGCTTTCCCTTACCGATTTTGTCGCGCCTTCGTGGGAGATTGAACAAGTCTATTTCGGGATGATGTATTCATCCCCGATTATCGCTTTGATATTAGCAATTTTTGCTGGACGCAAAGAGCGTAACGCGAAAACAGCATTATTGCTAATTTTAAGCATATTCGAAATATTGTATATTGGGTTTGGTTTGTTTTATGTATATTTTATTTTTGATTAGTTAACTGCAAAGGAGGGGTTATGGGGCATAAGAACGGAATAGTCTTGGGTGTCATCGGAACTCTGTCTGCGTTATCTGGCATATTCATATTCATCTTCAGTAACGAAGTCAACGTTTATATTGAACTGATATTAGCAACTGTTGCTATCGTTTCGTTTACGGCTGCGAGGATGATGAAAAAAAATTGGGGTTTTATTGTCGGTCAATATTTAAGCCTGTTGTATTTAATGTTTGCGTTTTATCTGTTATGGATTTCCTTCTCATGGAAATGAATGTCTGCCGATATTGGATTAATTTTCATAGAGGGGTTATGGGGAAGAAGACTGCTTTAGTCTTAATGTGCTGGACAGCAATAACTGTGTGGTTTGCTTATTATTTGTATCGAATGGTAAACTTTCAAGTATTGGATGCTGATCTAATCCTAACTACGCTATCATTAATTGCTCTAATACTCGGTATTTCGACATTTATTAAACAAAAAACAATGATGGCGTCACGAATAGGTTTATATTTTTCAATAATCATTTTTATTTACACTCTATCAATAAATATGCTTGTTGTACTCAGCTAATAGTATTTAGCG
This sequence comes from Candidatus Berkelbacteria bacterium RIFOXYA2_FULL_43_10, assembly GCA_001776195.1. Taxonomy (GTDB): domain Bacteria; phylum Patescibacteriota; class UBA1384; order XYA2-FULL-43-10; family XYA2-FULL-43-10; genus XYA2-FULL-43-10. Next base: position 5,307 of record MEZY01000054.1, on the reverse strand, counting down.
CATGATTCGACCGCTCTCTTTATAGCTTTTTGTCATGAAAGATATTTGTTGCCACTTATTGGGAATGTTTGCAGACATAATGAGCTGAGGAGAGGAGGGGAGGGGTTATGGGGAAGAAAAACAATATGTTAATGTCGCTGAATTGGCTTACAATAGCAATATGGATTGGATATTGTATATTCGATACATTCAACTATGGCTTGTTTGGCACGAGCTTGATTCTAACTCTAATCACCGCATTCGTGATAATATCCGGTACAGTAGCTTTTATTGTTATGAAATCAAGCATATTGGCAAGGGTCGGTTTTTATGCATCAGTAGTAATTTTAGCTTATGTTATAATGACGAGTATGTTTTTTGCGGTTAATATGTGACCTTTATCCATTCTATTTCTCCCACCAAGACATTCCTCGCATACTCATCTATCTTTGGAAACTTTCCTTTGCTCTGAACAATAATAAAATGCTGTAAGTTCTCGAGCATCCGGTCTCTTAATTTTATCCATCCAATATCCTCAAAAAACTTTGCCGTTTGAATGTGAAGAAGTATTGAAAGATATATTCCCTTATTCGTGATGTGGTTTTCGTTGTATAGAATAGTAGTAGTTTTCTTCAAATCGTCTAAGTTTGTGGAAATGCTAAACTTTCTCTCTGCCAAGACCGTGCTCTCTTTTTCTACTGTTAAGGTATGCTCTCCAAGTGTATAGTCAAGTAGTTTGATGCTTGAATTGTTTGCAACCTCCACTCCATCCAGCTTGGCAACTAGAGTTGAGTCTTCCGGTGCAAACTGGATAGGTATTGTCTCCGAATGCATATATATCCCCTCTTCCGGCGAGATAATCTCTACATTTTGCTCCTCGCCGATATTTACCAGTATTGAATCATTGGTGACATTGCCCCTGCCGTCTATTAGTTCTACTCTTAATGTATGTTCTCCTTCTCTAAACTGATCCCAATCTATCGATTTGGAAATAGTATCATCGAGAAGATTGATATCGGCGTCTTCGATAAATACATCATCGAGATAAACAGAGATAGATTGTAATTCATTTTGAGCAGAGAACGACCCAGCGATATTGAATATTCCTTTGAGATACTCTCCCACAAGTGGCATTGATATCTCGGCTGTCGGTGCGATGAATGCTGAATTCGCAACCGAAAACTGATAATCGATAACCGATGAATTCCCAGCCGGATCTTCAGCACTGATTGTAAGTGTATGTTCGCCGGTAGAGTAATCATCCATATCAAGCAGGGCAGACCAACCGTCACTTAAATCCGTATCAGATGTTTGAGCGATATCGTCAACAGCGAAATCAACTCGGGAAACTATATCATTGTCGGTAGCATTAACTTTAAGTTCTACTTCGCCAGAGAGATTCGTAAGATCAACAGGGCTAAGAAGGGATAAACTAGGGGCAACAATGTCCGCAGGAGTCTCTGCGCTTAATGCGTAGAGCGAGAAGTGAGAAAGGTCGGCACTGACTGTTTGACTGGACTTATCAACAACACTCGGAACTTTCTCCCAAACTCCGCCTGCTTCATTAAATGAATATATTGATAAGTTATCCTCGTTCGTTGTGAGCATATCTTTTGCATAATTAAAACTCAATTTAGTTCCCTCGAGTACTTGCCCGGAAGTGATAAGCGAGTAGATCTGGCTAAAGTAGCCAGATGGAGGAGTTTGGGTTGGATATTGGTTTGCATCCAGGGTTTTTGCTTCTACTGCTTCGGTAGTGTTGCTGACAAGAGATGCGTCGCTTCCAAGACTGATGTATCGTTTCCCATAAGAGCTTGTATCTCTGGCTCTGACTTTTTTAACGAAGATGGGCTGGGACCAGGACTTTTTACCGCTCTCTGTTGATTCTACTTCTGCGCGGATATAGATTTCATCTCCATTCACGGAATATGTTGAAGAAGTTACGCCCTCTTCTTTTTGTAACTCCGCCCCGCCTTTGCCAATGAACTTGATCTCTCCTACCTGATCCGATGTAACTGTGATCTCGTTTCCGCTTACGGAAACTCCCATCCTAGGTGCTTTCGATCCCTGGACCGCATAGAAATTCCCGTCCTTGAGATTTTGCAGTATTTCAGATTGATTCAAGTCTTTAGAAAAGACAACAACAGCCGCGCCATCAATTCCATAATTGCCCGGAGTTGAGTCATCACCCGCTGTAACCCAAATTTTTTTCCCTGTCGTTATTATGTCGTCATACTTTTCAAAAGCATAACTAGACCCTAATACCTTATGCACATCAATTGCATAATTATAGCCCTCTAGCCCAATATAATTTTTCAGTTCAAGTAAACGAAGCAAGTCGATTTTGTAATATTTTGCACTAGGGTGAGCTAAAACCGCACCTCCGCTCTGATCAATTATCTGATCAATTCTGTTTTGATCGCTGTCGTTTTCATCAATCGTTTCGGTAATCCCGATAGCTAAAATGTGGTTGCCACCATAATCTTGTGTGTCCTCTTCCGCATATTTAAAAGACAGTAGATCACTTCCGCCAGAATAATCCGTGATGAGATTATGTTCGGTGAGTGCAACAAATTGATAACCCTTATCATCATATTGGTCGGCAACAAATCCTGGCTCCGGATCTTTGCGATGTAATTGTGACCATGTGGGATTATCCGGTATCCAGTGCGCGTGCAGTTGTCCTAGATAAGAATTGTAAACACCATCGGTTTTGTAGGGACTTTCGAGCGAGATGGTGTATTGGTCCGGATAAGCAAGATCAAAAGTTGAGGCATCAACAAGATATATCTTTGGATTTGTACTGTTGACAGCACGGATTGCAAATCTTCCATCGGCGTATGCAATGTAGTTAATGTAGTCCCCGCTCTCTCCCAGATCCCAGAGTTTCTTCTCTCCACTCTCCATATTCATTCCCCAGATCCTGCCCAAGTTGGTACCGCCATATATGACATCATTGACAATAGTTGGAGCAGAGGAGAAAGTTTCGTTTTCCAAGACCATCGTCGTGCTTGCATTACCGTTTTTTGCTTTCGGATCAAAGGAAGAAATTGCTCCGTTTGTTGTGGCGGAGAACGCAAAGATTCTGTCTCCATATTTGGAGAAGTTGGTTCGTAGAGGAGAGTTCGGCGTATAGAAATATCTCGCACCGGTATTTTGATCAAACCCGCAGAAACGGTAGCTTCCGGATGAGAGATATATCATATCTTCATCACTATCAATCAGAATATTGGCTGAATCAGAAGGACAGCTCTCTGTTGTTGTCCAGTTCTGTGAGAAATCGGATAAAGAGTATGACTCAATATCTGTATGGATTGAGGTGCCACTACCGGAGACGAGGTTAAAGTAGAAATTTGAGCCATCGACAACCACTTCTCTTACTTTCTCAAAGTCGCGCCGACCAAGGTCGTTCACAACTGATCCGTTCGATGCATTTAGAGCCAGGAATTTCTTACCGGAGGTAGGCTCACTCCATCCCAATACGATATTGTTTGCAATACGAAACACATACGCCCAAGTGATAGTGTCGCCCTGCATGTCTTGCCCTTGCGACCAAACTTCACTCCCATCACTTGCATTAAGACAATAGAATTTATCTGCTCCGAAATATATCTTGCCGTTGTCGTAGAGGAGACGCTGGATTTGTCTTGTATATGTTTTCTGCCAGATGATACTGCCATCGCTTAAAGATACTGCATTGACCTCATTGAGATTGGTAGCGTTAATGCGCTTGGCGAAAAAGAGCATACCCTCTGCCATTATTGGAGTGGTGAATGATCCTGCGCCATCGATCTCGAAGGTTTTACTTGCAAAACTGGATGAATCTGTATTGTCAAATACCGTTGCATCGTTTGTATTAGAACTCCTGAATGTCTCCCAATTTGAGGCTTGAGCTTCGAGCGGAAGCACAACTACTGCCGCTCCCGCAACAACAGCGATGAATTTTGTGAGTAAATTCATAATACCCCTCCTTTAGAAGCTTTCAGCTAATAGCTGAAAGCTTTAAATTAATTTCATAATTCTAGCATACCCATGCTCAAGTTTTTTGGCAAGATCTGTATCCGTGATTCACCCGCCACTCCCACACTCTAGAGTGTGGGAGTGGCAGCACAATCAAAAATGATTGACGGACTCGAACATATCTGATAGTATCTCATTGAACTCAGAGGACAACAACCAAGGGGAGGTTTATCCCGATGACAACTGCGAACAGGGTTAACCGTCTGGACCAGATTGTCGGAGAAGGGGGCGCCGAACTCGTCTACAACGACGAAAGCGGTAACCCCCGCAAGATCCAAGTAAAAATCAACGAGGAGCACCTCTGCGCCCGCTTCGCTGACTTCCGCAACAAGCAAATGCTGTTCGAGGCAGATGGGTGGACACTGGCCCACCCGAGTGACGCAGAGATCGCTCGGAAGGTTGCGGAATTGCCCAAGTCATTCCCCGCAACCGCCGAGGCGAGCTATCGGATCATCGCCTCCGGAAGGGTGATAACTCGGTACGCGATTCCGGGCAAGACCAATCTCCCGGGAAAGTTCTTCTTCTACCGAGTTTCCGGAAGCGAGCTAGTCTTCGAGCTTCTGTGCGAAGCGCTCGAGGCAGCGGGGTACACCGCCGCCTAGACGCAGACAGAAGCAAGAACCGGGTCCTGATGCTACGGCATCGGGACAAGGCCAGAGTGATTAAAGTTTAATCCCTCTGGTTTTTTTGTTATGCGGACAAACCTTAATCCGCCACCTACGAGGTGGCGGATTGCGGGTAATCAATGATTGGCGATCAAGTAACTGCTCACTCGCCATTTCGAGCCATCGAGCGAAGCAAGAGGCGTGGCAATTTAGATTGCTTCGGAGTACCTCGCAACGACGCGCAAGAGTAAGCGGTCACTAACGAAATGCTTGACAGGTTTATTCTCATTTGATTATATGTAGGCAGTCCGTAATCAGGCAAAAGTCGCCTGACATTCCATCCTCGGCGATACGTCGCCTTGGAGAGGAGGCCATGCCATGTCACAACTGATAAAAATCGGCGAGTTTCTTGAGTGGGCGTGTCAACGCCCCGAGGTTCCCCGTGATTGCGGAGTCGTAGTAACCACCGAGAGATACCCCTACACGGGGTTTCCGCTTGGTACCGATAAACACGGGATCATGATCGCTAAGATCGGGTCCCAGGAGCTGTGGTGGATAGCCATCTACGCATCGAGAGGGTACACTCATACCGTCCAGCGGCGGTGGGTGGCCTGCGTGTGCAAAGTGCCGAGAAGAGCCGTAACGGAGAGCGGGCTTATCCTGTTACTCAATCCGCCGATGCAAGTGACAGCGGAAGAAGCTT
>MEZY01000053.1:4882-26768 GCA_001776195.1 Candidatus Berkelbacteria bacterium RIFOXYA2_FULL_43_10 | reverse complement strand
CAAAGGTCTCGCTGATATAAAGAAAGTGAAAACCTCTCTCGATTATGCGATTGCTGTTGAGAAGAAACGGATTTTAGAAGAGATGAAAAGCATTCTCGGAAAATATTAAGCCCTATCCTTACAATGATCTAAAATGCCTTTCAAACCTGTTGAGAAAGTGCTATGATTTACTCATAAAGTTAGGTTGCATAAGTCGGAATTATCTCAAAAAGCAATATGAAAAATTACGACAATTTGGACGATTTAATAAGAGATTTCACAAAAGCCCTAAAAGACCAAGACAACGATTTTTCTAGAAAGATTTTGGGATTGTTGAGAAGGGGCCCGGAAAATTTAGTCCGAGAGTATCGAGAGAATCCTAATGCCACTTTGACAGCAAAAAATGGCAATTGGTTATATTTGTGGTCGGGTGGCGTAAAAATCGACAAAGAAATTGTTGGCTACAAGCGTTTTGCTGAAAAAATCGAGGAATTATTAAATGGTTCAAAAAATCAAAAAATGTTATAAAAAATTGTAAGGACACTATGCTAAAAGACCAACCTTTTTCAGAGGATTCTAGAGTAAAAATTCCAACACTACTTCATTTTACTCGTTTGGGTTATAAATATTTCTCTCTGAAAGATAAAAATTACAAGATCGATCCCGAAACTAGCATTATTGTTAACGAGTTTCGAGATCAGTTCTACAAGATAAATAACATCACTGACTCACAAGGCGATGAGTTTGATGGAATTTTTTCCAATATCACGCAAATTCTCGGCAACGACGATTTGGGGCGCGAATTTTACCAAAAGCTCATCAGCGCTGACGGCTCAGATTATAAGCTCGTGGACTTTGAAAATCCAGAAAAAAACACATTCCTTGTTACAACCGAACTTACTAACAAAAATGGTGAAGACGAATTTCGCCCTGATATCACCATTTTTATTAACGGTTTGCCGCTTGCTTTTGTTGAAGTGAAGAAGCCAAATAACCCAGAAGGCATTAGGGCCGAGCGTGATCGTATTAATATGCGTTTTGCAAACGAAAAGTTCCGCAAGTTCAATAATATTACACAGCTGCTCGTATTCTCAAATAATATGGAATACGATGATGCAAATGCCGATCAGCTTCAGGGTGCATTTTATGCGACCACTGCCAAAAACTCACGCGCAAAGTTCAACAACTTCCGCGAAGAGCGCAAGAGCGAAATTATCGACGAAATTCACGATCTTGACGAAACAATTGAAAACTTCGTATTAAAAGACACAAATCTCGAAGTTATTAAATACTCGCCAGAATTTATAAGCAATAAAGATATTGACGCACCCACTAATAGAATTATTAGCTCACTATTTGAAAAGAAACGTTTCACAATGATTCTTCGTTATGGTATTGCATATGTCGACGAGATAAACGAGGAAACTGGTGAATCAATCATCCAAAAGCACATCATGCGCTACCCGCAATTCTTCGCGACAAAGGCTATCGCACGTCATTTAGACACAGGCAATAACCGTGGCATCATTTGGCATACACAAGGATCTGGCAAAACAGCTCTTTGTTTCTACGGCGTAAAATACTTGACTGATTACTACGCAAAGAAAGGTGTCGTGCCAAAATTCTATTTCATAGTTGATCGCCTAGACTTGGCAAAACAAGCCCGAGATGAATTTAGAAAGCGTGGTCTTAAAGTCCAGACTATTGATAACAAAGAGTCGTTGGTTCGTGACTTTGCTTCTAACACCACAATTGAAGGCATTACGGTCGTGAATATACAGAAATTTAAAGACGATACCGCCGTATTTAATGATTCCGGCTATGATATAAGTGTTCAGCGCGTATTTTTTATTGACGAAGCACACCGTAGTTATGATCCAAAGGGTTCATTCCTAGCCAACCTCTACAACTCTGATAAGTCAGCTGTAAAAATTGCCCTCACCGGAACGCCACTAATCGTCTACAACGAGCATAAAGATGACGATGAAGAGCTGGATGAGAAACAAGACAAGAAGACCACTCGCAACATTTTTGGAAATTATATCCATAAGTATTACTACAATAACTCCATCAAAGATGGCTATACACTCAGACTGCTCCGTGAAGAAATTGAAACAAGCTATCGTGCGAAGCTAAACAAGATCGTTCACGAAATTCAAGCCGAACTTGGTTCGATTGACCGTAAAGACATGCGTGCGCATAGTAATTTTGTCGAGCCAATGCTTGAATACATTTTGAAGGATTTCAAAAATTCACGCATTCGTTTTGGAGACAAAACTATCGGCGCTATGGTGGTCACCGATAGTTCCGATCAAGCACGCGAGATGTTTCGACAATTTAAAGAACAAGCCGGCGAACACGGTCTGAAGGCTGCGCTTATTCTTCATGATGAAGATGACAAAGAAACTCGCGAAGCCGAAATTAAAGATTTTAAGGATGGCAAACTGGATATATTATTTGTGTATTCAATGCTTCTGACCGGATTTGATTCGCCAAGACTTAAGAAACTCTATCTCGGACGAAAGATACGTGCTCACAATCTCTTACAGACACTCACACGAGTCAACCGCCCATACCGTGATTTTCGCATTGGTTACGTAGTTGATTTTGCTGATATCAGCAAGGAGTTTGAAGTCACCAACCAAGCCTACTTTGAAGAGCTGAACCACGAATATGGTGATGCCATGGATGAAGGTGATAATCCAAACGACATTTTCAGCTCACTTTTTATGAGCAAGTCAGAAATTGATGAACAGATAATTATCATCCGGAATATGCTTTCCGAATTCTCAACGGATAACCTCGAAACCTTTAGCCGTCAGATTAGCGCGATTGACGACAAAGATGTTATAAATCAATTAAAAAAATCACTCGAGGCGGCACGCGATATATATAATATCGCAAGATTACTCGGTTACACCGAAATTCTCGAAAAGCTTGATTTCAAAATTATCGCTAAATTACTTACAGAAGTCAGCAATCGCTTAAAGCTTCTTAATTTAAAAGACGCGACAAGCGATGTTAACAGCAAAGAACTTCTTAATACCGCTATTGAAGGTGTAGTATTTGAATTTACCAAGACTGGCGAAGAAGAACTGAAACTACTGGCCAATGATCTTCAAGAAATTGCACGCAACACTCGTCATGAGCTAGACAAGAACTATAATCAGAAAGATCCAGAGTGGGTAACGCTTTATGAGGAATTCGCGCGCCTACTGTCTGAATATAACGAAAGCGAAAGTAATGGCGACAAACAAAAGATGGAATATGCTTCAACCGAGCTAAGACACATCTATGACCACATCCGTGAGCTGAATCGAAAAAACCAAGTCGTGTTAGACAAATTCAATGGTGACCGGAAATTTGCTCGAACATTTAAACTGCTCGAGCCAGCTGGCCGCATAAGCCAAAACCAACCTTTATTTGATGTGTTATTTGAAATTAAAAAGTCTGTAGCTGAAAAGCTCGGAGTAAATGAAAACTTAGTTGATAGCGATGGCTACTTTTCTAACCTTATCGGCCAAGCAACGGTAGAGAGTTTTGAAAGTTCTCAAATGCCGGTTGTAGACGCCGCAACCGCTACTCGTCTCCGCGACATTTTAGTTGATGAATATATCAATGAATATAGAGGAGGAAAATGACAGGTACGGAATACAATAATAAAACCAAACAATTGGTAGATGATATAAAGGCCATTTGTGCTCATAATGGACTTGGTGGTGATGCAAACGAATACAAAATTGTCACACAGAGTTTTCTCTATAAGTTTTTAAATGATAAATTTCTTTACGAGTTATCTAAAATAGATTCGTCTCTTCAAACTTACGAGGATCTGAAAAAGGTAAGCGATAATGAATATGGTTTATTGTTGATGAAGCTAGGCAATAATTCAGCTCACTTGAAACCACAGCATCTTTTGTCATATCTCTTTTCGAAACAAGACGACGCTGAATTTGCAAAAATGTTTGACGATACTCTTAATGATATTGCCGTTACCAATTCGGCCGTGTTCTCAGTTCACACGGATGGAAAAACAGAGATTCGTTTATTTGAAGAGCAATTAGTACAAAGTGCTATATCAGACCGCTCAAAACATAATGCTGTTGCAAAAGCCATTATTAACAAGCTGGCAGACAGCAAGTTTGACTTTGAAGAAATTTTTTCGGCTGGTTTCGATTTCTTCTCGACTCTCTTTGAATACATGATTAAGGACTACAACAAAGACGGCGGCGGCAAATATGCCGAATATTTCACCCCTCACTCAGTCGCTAAAGTCATGGCTGAAATTCTCGTGGCTGATTCGACACCATCTAATGCGAAGGTATACGATCCGAGTGCCGGATCTGGAACTCTGCTTATGAACATAGCGAGCAAAATAGGCACAGACAAATGCACAATTTATAGCCAAGACATCAGCCAGAAATCTTCAAACCTTTTACGGTTAAATTTAATCTTAAATGGCCTCAGTCACAGCATAAATAATATTGTGCAAGGTAATACTATTCTCAATAATCGCCATCCCCAGAAAATGGACTTCATAGTGAGTAATCCACCGTTCAAATTGGACTTCTCGGAATGGCGCGATGATTTGGAATCATTACCACAATTTAATGAACGTTTCTTCGCTGGTGTGCCAAAAATAATGCCTAAAAGCCCAGATAAGATGGCGATCTATTTGCTTTTTATACAACACATTATGTGGAGCTTAAACGATACGGGTAAAGCGGCTGTCGTTGTGCCTACTGGCTTTATTACTGCCCAGAATGGAATTGAAAAATTGGTTCGTGAAAAACTGGTTGAAAAGAAATGGCTCAAGGGTGTTGTTTCGATGCCGTCGAACATCTTCGCGACAACCGGAACGAACGTCTCTATTCTTTTCATCGACAAAACCAATACGGGTAATGTAGTGCTTGTCGATGCATCAAAGCTAGGAAAAAAAATCAAAGATGGGAAGAATCAAAAAACCCTTCTTAGTCACGAAGACGAAGCAAAAATCATTTCTGCTTTCGGGACCAAAGAGCAAGCCGACGAATTCTCAGTAGTTCTCAACTACGACGAAATCAAAGAAAAAGATTACTCGCTAGCCGCTGGACAATATTTTGAAGTAAAAATTGAATACATTGATATTGCACCGGAACATTTTATTAAGAAAATGGATGAATATAAGAAGAATTTGAATACACTTTTTGAGGAGTCAAGGATTTTAGATATTGAAATAAAAAAACAGCTAGACAGTATTCAATATGAACAAAATTAAAACAACTCAACTAAAAAATGCTGCCCACTACTCCGATCAACGAGTCAATTGTGCTGAACTAAAAGCGAATAATTTCGTTGGGACAGATAATCTACTACAGAATAAGCTAGGCAAAATAGAAGCAAACTACACGCCAAATTCAGGGTTTACTACAAGTTATTCGATGGGTGATATTCTAGTCGCAAATATACGACCGTATTTAAACAAAATTTGGTATGCGACCAATAATGGAGGAAGCTCTGCTGATGTGTTAACACTTAAAGTAAATACAAATTACAATTCAAAATTTGTCTATTATTCTTTGTTTAGGAATGACTTTTTTGCACATGTCATGAAAGGTAGCAAGGGAACAAAAATGCCCAGAGGGGATAAAAATCAAGTATTAAACTTTTTAATTTCCGATTTCAATTTACCAGACCAACAAAAAATCGCCATTGTCTTATCTGCTCTCGATGACAAAATCGAACTCAACAATAAAATCAATACTAACCTAGAAATGATGGCAAAAACCTTGTATGATTATTGGTTTGTGCAGTTTGATTTCCAGGACGAAAATGATAAGCCCTATAAAACCAATGGCGGAAAAATGATTTGGAGCGAGGAGTTGAAGAAAAAAATTCCAGAGGGATGGGAAGTAAAATCTCTTATAGATATAACAAACGTGAGTACGGAGTCAATTAACCCATTCAATTACCCAGATAGAGAATTTAAGCATTATAGTATTCCAACTTTTGACCAGTTAGGAACGTATGGCATTGAAAAGGGAAATGCCATAATGAGTAATAAATTTACAATTACCAAAACAGATGTGTTAGTTTCCAAGCTAAACCCGTGGTTCAATAGGGTGATATATTCGACTGAAGAAAATGATTTAATATCCTCTACTGAATTTGTTATATGGAGAAGTCAAAGTATTAATATGAAGAACTATTTGTACATGATAGCAAGAGATCCCTCATTCGTTGCTTACTGTACTAACTCCGCGGCTGGAACATCAAATAGTCATAAAAGAGTAAATCCTACCGTGATGATGAAGTATAAAATTGCATACAAAAAAAGTATCGCAGAAATTTTTGGTTCTAAATTGGGACCTGCGATTAAGATGTATGCTAAAAATCAAGTAGAGAACAAAACGCTTACAGACCTCAGAGACTGGCTTCTGCCGATGCTGATGAATGGACAAGTTACCATTAAATGATTTATTTATAAAAAAATGGAACAAGCAATAGCTAAAGCCCCAGAGTATATAGCAGTACTTCATGATGGTAAATGGAATATTATTATTTCTATTGTTGCTGCATTTATTACTTTGCTGGCGGTATTGGTAGCGCTATTTCAGGAAAAAATCAGAGACTATTTTAAAACGGCTATTCTCGGAGTTAAGATAAATCTGTCCCCACCAGATTGTCATCAAATAATGTTATCCGGCCCCGACGGAACGCACGCTTGCAACTCGATATACATTAGACTTAAAACTACACACCTGAAAGGCAATTCGGCAGAGAACGTCGAGGTTATGTTATCAAATTTTTGGAAAATAAATGATGACGATACAAGGGAGGTGCTAAGAGAGTTTCTGCCAATGAATTTGGTTTGGAGTCATTTTCAGCCCCGAAAAACAGAATTAAGAATACCAAAAAAGCTGTTTCGACATTGCGATTTCGGTTATTTTGCGCCAATAGGCCACGGAGGTGAGACGACACTGAAGCTTGATACTATGGTACAACCAAATCCAGTCGCTGGCGGTGGTCTCCCAAACGTAATTCAGCCAGGTGATTACGAATTTGAAATAATGGTATCGGGAGACAATATTAAACCTATTACAAAGAAATGGCATTTAATATTTGATGGGACATGGTCCGAAGATGAGCAAGAAATGCTGTCAGAACACATTAGAATTGACGAAGTATGAGTGAATACTATAATTCAAAAAGAACAAAGAATTTATACGACCCGAAATCGACCCAGCCGTTTAAACTAAGCCGGCCAACTCATTGACGAAATAACAACACAATAAAAGTTATTGTAAACACGAAAAGAGATGAAGATATTAAATGACAAAAAGCCACATCGAACTTACTGGGTTAAAAAGGAGATTACTCCCGATTCAGTAAAAACCTCTTTCAAGGACTATTCTCTGGAAAATTTTCTTAATGACTTGGATGATGTTTTTGAGAATATACTTATTCAAACCAAAGGGGAAATGGATAGCTCATGGAAAAAAAATACTAAAAAATCTATTTATTACATTATGGTTAATACTGGTCCTAACCTTAAGGATATAAAAATAGTTGCTAGAGAGTTAAGAATCCCGTTAAAGAATGTTAGGTCTATAGCAAGAATGTATTGGTATGAAACCAAATTGTTACAATCGATTTTTGAAAGAGAAGTTAAAAAGATTAAACTGTTGCCAGCCAATGATCAAATGCCGGCATTTCGACGGTTAGTCAATCTTACCAACAATGCTTGCGGGAAATTTTTATAGTTTAGATTCAATCCCATGGTTTGTATAAAATGAGACTCACTATCGGGATTTCAACAAGAGAAATAATTTAGGATTAAAATCATTGAGGGTAAAATGGAAATTACAGAAACATTTGTTGTCAATAAAATCAAAGAAAAACTTGGAACGAAATGGAAAGTAATTTTCGAACCAGAATTACACGAAAGAGGTTGCGATATTATTTTAAGAGATGAATTAAATAAACATAAAGCTAGAAGATTTTTGATCGAATGTAAGGGAAAGTCATACGCAAAAAATTCTAGATCTGTAAATGAAACAATATGGCTTTTTGCTCTAGGTCAACTGATTACTCGTATGTCGGTAATAGCTAAGCATGCATATCTATACGGCCTAGGATTACCAGAGGCAAGCGCACAAAAAGCCTTGCGACGTATCCCATGGCAGGCGGCAAAACACTTATGTTTACACATATTCTCTGTAGATGATAATGGGGCTGTAACAAAATATTTGCCAAAAGATTTCAAGGTGTGTCAGAAGAAAAAAAATAGATAAAAAATTATGTCAGAATATTATAATTCAAAACGAACGAAGAATCTATACGATCCGAAGTCTGCGGAGCCGTTTAAACTAAGCCGGTCGAAGATCGATCTCTTTATCAATTGTCCTAGATGTTTTTATTTGGATCGTCGCCTGGGTGTTGGCCAACCGCCAGGATATCCTTTTGCGCTTAACTCGGCTGTAGATAAATTACTCAAGAAAGAATTTGATATTTTTCGTGCTGAAGGGAAACCGCATCCTCTGATCACTGAAAATGGCGTTGATGCCAGACCGGTAAGCCACGAAGAATTGGATAAATGGCGCGAGAACTTTGTTGGGGTCCAATATTTACACGAGCCGACTAACTTTCTGATCACTGGAGCTATTGACGATCTTTGGATTAACTCAGCCGGCGAATACATTGTTGTCGACTACAAAGCGACTTCAAAGGACGAAGAGATTACCGAGCTGAACAAAGAGTGGCAAATCGGCTACAAGAGGCAAATGGAGATATATCAGTGGCTTTTGCGCAAGAACGGCTTGAAAGTTTCCGATACCGGCTATTTTGTTTACTGCAATGGCGTTACCGATTGCAACAGATTTGATAACCGACTAGAATTCAAAATCTCTCTCATTCCTTATAAAGGTGATGACTCATGGGTTGACAAGACAATCATCGAAGCCCACACTTGCCTAAATAGCGACTCAATCCCCGTGTGTTCTTCGGAATGTGATTATTGTAGCTATGTTAATTCATTAAATGATTTAGGAGTTAAAAATGAGTAATCAGGCCGATATCAAAGTTATGGATATATTGCTTTGGAGTGAAAATTCTCGTTTGCCAGACTTGTTGTCGGGTAAATCACAAGATGAGATTCGACAAGCATTACTAAAGGACGAAAAACGTTTCGGAGTTCTGTCTTTAGCTAATGAAATTATCAAAGATCAAGATCTGATTCCAACTGAAAGAATAATTCTATTAGAGGAAGAAGGTAAGTATATTTCCTATGAAGGAAATAGGCGTGTTCTCGCTTATCAATGCATTATTAATCCAGAATTAGCCGCTGAACATAAAAAAGATTTTGAAAAGATTGTCTCGAAATCTGAATTAAATAAAGACTTTAAGGTTGAGTGTGTTGTAGCAAGTGATCTCGTAGAGGCTAATCGATATATAGAACGTAAGCACTTGAAAGGAAACAATGAAAAGCCATGGGGGCAACTGGAAAGAGACAATCATAGTGCAAGAGTGAAAAGGTTTGGTGGAAATGCCGATAAAGAGAGAATAAAAAGGGCCAACATCGCCAAACTTTTAAACAGTGTTGATTTGCCAGACAGCTTAAAAAAGCAAGTTTTAGGCCCGGGTTATATCACGAATTTTTATAGAATGGTAGATAGCACCCCAGGGTATCAACACTTTGGTATTAAAGTAAAAGATGATGGCGAAGTTGAAATTTCCGACCCAAAAGGTGTCAATAATAAGCTCAAAGTATTTGTATGGGACCTTTTGACTAAAAAACAACCACTTGATGGCCAAAGCTGGTCGCGAGCATATAATAAAACTGGTCAAATTAAGGAATATTTTGAGTCATCCACGATTGGGGATTTATCTGAAATTGATAAGAAGATTGAAGCCAGCAAAGTTACAGATATTTTTGGAAATGAAGAGATTAAAGTTACTGAAAAGGGAACGACTATTTTTTCAAGCTCTAAGCCAAAAGAATATCAAACACTCATAAAGCCAACAAAAAAATTGCTCAATCTCAAACCAGATTCCCTAAAAATCGCAGAGGTTTATAATGAGCTTAAGCTAATCGCGGTTAAGGAATGTCCACATGCAGTAAGTGTTGTCGTTCGGGTTTTAATTGAAATTACGGTTCGCAGATTTTTGGATTTGAACGGAGAAAAATTCACTGATGACGGATTTTTAATAATATCCAAACAAAAACCAAAGCGTGAACTTAAAGAAAAATTGAACTTTATAGCCACTAATTATGCAACTGGACAGGTAAAGAAATCTATTCAAGCTCTAAACGAAAATTTGCTGACACAAAGTTTGAATCAAGTGGTGCACAATTGTGGATATTTCGCTACTGAAAAGCAAATCAGAGATTTTTGGAAAAACCTTGAAGGAGTGTTTGAATATATGGTTGGTGCTATAATTGAAAAGGAGAATGGTACAAGTAAAAACCCTTAGAAAATTTGCGTATTCACCTTTGAGATATCCAGGAGGGAAAAGCTCTCTTTTTGGTTTTTTTTGTAACATCTTTGATAAAAATAATTGGACAGATTTCACTTACATTGAGCCTTACGCGGGAGGTGCCGGTTCAGCATTGGCTTTATTGCTGACAGGTAAGGTTGGGTCGATCATTATTAATGATTACGATGTCGCCATCTATTCATTCTGGAAAGCTATAATTGATCATCCGGCTGATTTTATATCTAAGATTAGGAACACTCCGATTACAATAGAAGAGTGGCGTAAACAAAAAGAAATTTACAACAATAAGGATAAAAGAAAATCATTCAATCTTGGCTTCGCTACTTTTTATTTAAATCGCACTAATAGATCGGGTGTTTTAAATGCTGGGCCGATTGGAGGATTGTCACAATCTGGAGCTTGGACACTTGCGGTAAGATACGACAAAGAGAAAATGATTAATAAGATTAAATTGATTTCTGACTTCAAAAACAAAATTAAAGTAACAAACAAAGATGGATTATCAATTCTAAAAAAATATTGCGACAAAGCTAATGTATTTTTTTATATAGATCCCCCTTATTATAAAAAAGGAGCGTTATTATATCTCAACTCTTTTACCCACGACAAACATCTCGAACTATCAGAATTTCTAAATGGAAATGACAAAGCAAAATGGATTCTCAGTTATGATGACGTCCCCGAGATCAGGAGTATGTATATTCCTTATGGCAGACGATTCGAGAGCTACAATTTGAGATACTCCGTCCACAGAAACACTAGGTTAGGATCTGAACTTGTTATTTATTCTGACGATATATTAATTTAAGGATTTCCTTGCAAAAATGTTCTCGGATTGACGGGGATGCCGAAGATATTGATCTGAAAATGCAGATGCGGGCCGGTTGACCAGCCGGTGTTGCCGCGCGTGCCGATGATTGTTCCGGCAGTTATTGTGTCGCCGACATGAATGTTCGGGTCTATTGTATCTAGATGGGCGTAAATTGAGGTAATGAAATGGCCGTTGTTGATTTTCACGTGCCGACCGAAGCCCCAGGATTCGGTATCGGCGTAAACGACTTCGCCGTCCATAAAGGCGATGACGGGATCTCCGATCGGGCCGGCAATATCAATGCCGGTATGAAATGGCTGGTAAGGCGATCGCTCTCCGTATTCGAGTGTGACTGCTCCTTGGATTGGCCAAGCTACCGATTGGTCAACATGATCGATAACTTTGCCGGTTAATGGGTCGTGGATGTCGACAACCAGCCGCTGGGGGTCGTATGTGGCAAGAGCGTTTGAAACAAGATTGATGCCGGCTTGGGTTAAGATCATCACCGAGAAGATCGGAACCATAATAATCGCCAGCATAGTGAAAAAGAGATACTTGATCTCTTTTTTCATCGAAAAGGCGGTAGCGACTAATTTTATCGCTTGAGCGTTCATTTTTTGGTCTTTTGCCTCTCGGCCGGGTCGGTGGTGATGAGCGGATGCTCGTCTTCCGAAGCGGTGATCTTGACGGCCACATGATGCTGATCGGCCACGATTAAGGCCTCTCCGCGTTCGCAGGTTAAAAGGAATCTTTGCTCGTATTCGCTTAAGCGAAACTCTTGTGCGACATTTCTGATTGTGGTCGTGTCTTGGCGCATTAGAATTCTTAAGGCGCTCTGTGAGGCGATTGCCCGGCCATGATTGGTCGAGAGAAAGTCGTTTGCTTGCTGGGAGATAATGCTGACACCGAGATAGTATTTTCTGGCTCTACGAACCATGCCGGCGATGAATCTGGCCGACTCTTCGTGCTCGAGCATTAACCAGGCCTCGTCTATAACGAAAATTCGTTTGCATATATCGCTTTTGACCTGGTTTTGGACAAATTGGGCGATGATCAAGTGCATAATCTGGCGGATTGACTCCGGCAGATCTTTGGTGTCAAAAACTACCAGCCGATTATCAAGTTCAATGTTGGTGTGCTCGTCAAATACTTCGGAGAGCGAACCGGTGGTGTATTTTTGCAATCGTTTTACTAATTTCGGCTGTTTCAACGAGCGCAAGGTTGCGTAAAAATCAAATAATCTTGGATAGTCCCTGTTTCGCCTCGCTTTCGTTGCGGTTTTTTTACCGAAACCGAACTTTTTGTAGGTTTTGAGAATCGCGTGGTCGACTACCGATTTCTCCTCGCTTGAGAGCCCGTCGGCCATCAGAGAGATTATTTCGGTCAGCGATTGGATATGATCAGCGAAGCTGTCCGGATCGTTGACCGATAAATCAAATGGGTTGATTTTTTCTTTGGAGTGGACGGAGAGTTTGATTCTGGCTCCGCCGACAGATTGGGCTAGTTGCTGGTATTCGCGCTCCGGATCGATGACGATAACCTTCGTCCCCTGCATTAAATGCCTCAACACTTCGACTTTGGCGGTATAGCTTTTGCCGGCGCCGGATTGGGCGAATAAAATCGAGTTGGCGTTCGGCAGAGAAAATCTATCCAGTATCACAAGCGAACTGTTTGAGCGGTTGATGCCGTAGAGGACGCCGGATTCATGGACGAGCTCGGATGATATAAACGGGAAAGTCAAAGCGGCCGAGGAGCTATCGAGATTTCTTTTTTGGGCAAGCTGGTTGTCGCATCTCGGTAGAGCCGATTGAAAACCCTCCAACTGCTGGTAGAGAGCGGATTTTGTATAAAACAATCTTGTCGCAAGCACCGTTTCCAAAAGTTTGACTGTTCTGTTGAGCTCGGCTAATGACCCGCAGGATAGAGTAATATAGAGCGATACTTGAAAAAGGTTCTCCTGGCCTCTTTGGATTTTATCCCTTAACTCTATTGCCGACTCGAGCGGGTCTAAAAGTTCAGCGTCTATAATCTTTCCTGCTCTCTCCATCGCTCGTTTGGTTGATGTCAGCTCGGTAATTTTGCGGTTTAGCTTCGGCAGAGCCAGCGTGGCCTCGATCGGCTCGATGTGATAGGAAATGTCGGCATTGTGGTTGAAGTTGACCAGATGGTTAAGCCAGCCCGATGAGGCGGTGTAGGGATAGCCGGAAACATAAAGCGTCTTAACATATCGGCCGTCAACCATAAGATAATCCGGATATTCCTCGAGACCGGAGTAGGTAATAAAGTCAAGCTGATCTTGAACTCCGACATGAAACGATACGGCCCGTCTTTGCTCCTCGGCCTTTTCATTTCTCGCGCTTTTTCTTCTTCTAAAAATACTCCTGCTCATTTGACGACCTTATTATTTGTTTGGCTAAGGGCTGGGTTTTGGCCTGGTCCGGGCGGTAGAAGCTGTAAAAAAGATCAAGCACTTCAAGCGTATCAAGCGGTCTCGCGGTCATGGAGAGTTTTTCAAGTCCCTTGATGACAATTTCTTTTTCAAGATTTAACTGTTCTCTGACCACTTCAAAATCAATCGGCGTCTTGCTCTCGTAGGGGATAATTAGAAAAAATCGCCGGGAGAGGATTTTGTTGCCGGCGACCAGTTTTTTGATGAACTCGCAGTACGAGCGGCTTTGCGCAAGATATATCTTTTCCTTTTCCCCCGAGCATTTTTGCTCGAAGTCTTCGATATAGCGGTCGATGTCGAGCTCCCTGACTCTGATCAGAATTTGAATCGGGGAGTTCAGCGAGTTGAGAAATGTCTGAAAAGTGTCGATGATCACATCCTGTTCGTCTTCGCTTTGCAGTTCGAAATTAACAGACGAAGTTGAAAGTAGCGCCCGGTAGCGATTATACGGCAGGATCAATATCCCGTCTCTGACTTCCTTGATACCGACTTGGGTCCGGGCCGAACCGAATTTCTCACGCTTTAAAGTATTCGACATCGAACCCTCCTTTCTTTGACGGTTTTATCGATATGATTGATCTTCGATCTTCAATCGGGAAATCTTCGTCCGTTTTCTTTTTGCGAATTTTTTGGGTGACCTTATTGCTTGCTCTAACCGGACTTTCACTTTTTTCCTCTTGGATTGTATCTTGGAGGACTTCCCGGCTTAAGAGATCATTTTTGGTAAAAATATAGACCCTCGGTCTTGCCTTAAAGCGCAAATAAATGACCAGCCAGTCGGCCAAAATCCGGCCTTGGTATCTTAGGGCGAGCGTTCCGAAGATTAAAAACTGGAAAACCATCAAGCCGATTTTTATACCGGTCAAATGAAGCTTTGGCGGAACGAGGCCGTAAAAAGCGGTCCCGATAATGAGCGAAAATACCAAAAGGATTATTTGCATAAAATTGAGCGATCCGGCGATTTTATCTTCAACGGTAGTGATTTGGGCCGGTACGACAGTTGATTTCATTTTGCCCTCGCCAGTTTAGAGGCGGTTTCCGCCGCCTGTTTTGTTTTGCCTGAATTGGCGCTTATGACATTGATGACTTGGGTCGAGAATTTCTTTAGGGTATTGCCGGCTTGCGAGGACATGGCCAGCTGAACAGTGACCGAGGTGCTTTTCAAAAGAACGGAAAATAAGGCGACGCCGACCAATATTCCGATAATCGGGTTTTCACCGACTTGGCCGGGTACGGTTAGAAATGAGGATGCCAGTTGAATAATGACCACATGTAGAAAGACGGTGAAGATCGTCACGACATAAATTTTTATGGCGTTGCCGACAAAGTCGGCCATCTTCGGCGATAAGGATAAAAGACAAACCAAGGGAGAAATGACGGCGCCGAAAGCTAAGATCATCAGCCGGCTGATGTAGAAAATGAGAAGAACGACGGCCAGAAGAATAAAGATGATGGCGAAAATCAAAGTGACTAAAGCGGTCGTGCCGGTTAAAAGGGCCGCCGGATCAAAGGCGTTTATAATCCAAGCGTTAGAGAGTCCGCCGGTTGCGCTTAAGACGGCGTTGACCATTGTCTGGCAAAGCTCGATAATCCAGTCGATCCAAAATATCGAGGTATTGGCTAGAAGAAAAGCCAGTCCGATTTTTGGCAGAAGTTCTTTAAGCGGAATATCTTCCATGCCGAATGATGAAGCGCTCATTACCCGAAAACCGATCAGGGCAATGGCGACGGCGAAGAGGGAATCGGTGATGCCGACGATTATCAGCCAAAAGTTAAAGACGACGGAATTGGTTGAAAGCGATGGCGTTGATGTCAAAAACCAGATGATTCCGTTTAATATCGGTTTGGTGACGGAGCCGACGATATTCTGCAAAAAGCCGGAGACGGCGTCCAAGAGAATTTGGGTTAGCGTTCCGGTTTGCTGCTGTGGTTCGATCGGCGAGAGCTGAAGCGCGGTTGCCGATCCGCCGGACGAGCTTTGGGTCAGGGACTGGTCGAGAAGATTTGCGAGAAAGCCGGCGGCGATTACAATCACCAGGCCGATAATCGCGTTTCTGATCGTACGCTTGGCGTCGTCAAGCGCTGTCGGATCTCCGCTTGAAGTCATATAGAGATACCCGCCTCGGATCAGAAAAAATACGGCCGCGGTTCCTGCCAGCGCCAGAATTGCCGTCATTGCATCGCCGGCAAATTTGTCCACTTCAGTGTTAGAAGCGGCAAATGCAATCCTAGGCAAGAATAGCGGAATTATGATTCCGATTGTGTACAGGAGTTTTTTCATAGATTTATCTAAATGCCTGATTTGCCAGGTCGGAAACGATTCCGCTTAAAACCAAAGCGCCGATACAAATCGCTAGGCCGATTGATGAATAGACAAGAACTCTTTTTGACTTGTCAAGATTCTCCGGATTGCCGGAAGATGTGATATATCCGATACCCCCGACAACAAAAAAACCGGCTGCTAACAGGCCGGCGATGGTGACTAGGACTTGGATGACATTTGTTGCGAAGTTCTGGACGCGAGAGAGGTCGGGGGCGGCAAAAGCCGGTGACACCGACAGTAAGGTGATAAAAACCGAAAGTAAAAGGAGACGGAGACGTTGCATTTAGCCAACTTTCTCCCCTCCCTAAAGAGCATGCCCTTTCAGCATCGCTCTATTTAAATTAATAAATACTTCTTATTATTTCTGTTTTATCACTACCGGTTATTGCTTGTCAAGGGGTCATTTTAAACAAGCAGTGATGACCCAACCTTAAAAGTGTTCGCAATAGTCTTCTGGCCCGAGTTTGGTTTAACGAGGAAGTTCGTTAAATTGAGACATTGTTAATACCAATATGGTCTTCATATCTCAATCTAGCGCAAGATATTGGTAGCCCTCTATGGACCCATCAATAATTTTTATTCCGTGATCTCAAATCTTTTCCTTACTCAAGAATATGCTTGTTTCGCTCTGCTTCCCTCCACGCTCAGAAGCTAACTTTCCAAGAAGCAGTTTCGAATAGTCGGGTAAATCGTTATCCTGTTAATTTTCAACTTTGGGTTCATGGTCTGACGGTTGTTCGTCCTCCGGTTTTTCTTTAAGGACATGTTCTAGCAAATCGTCTGAAGAAATATTTTCCGGCCAAACTAAATTGCCCTCCGGGTCATAGATCGGAATCTTAAGATTGGCTCCTAGCAACTCGTACGCGATTTTTTGAGGAATCATTGGGTTAAAACGCGAATATTTATCTCTCAATATTTTTCCGCCTGCCAATGCAATTAATCGCTCAGCGGCGAAGCCGGCCGCGGTTGGGCTCATTACTATGCCGACTATTTCATCAGGCTTTACCCAGTCTTCAACGAACGACGCAGTATTTCCATAGTTAAAACTGGGTATTCGAATTATTTTACTAGTTCGACCTTCTCGCATTTTTATAATCAGTACCGGACCGTCGCCTAGTGTTGTATTTTCTCTAATCGCAGAAATATCGATTTCGAAATCCGAACTTGTGCGATACTCGATCACGGGAGCCTCCCTGTGCCGATAAAATTGGCCGACATCTTCGACGAGGATATCACCGACTGGCATTTTCTTGCACCCTAAAAATTTGTGAGTTTGCTGGCCTTTGCCTGCTGCCCAAGTCGGGTCCCAGACATCGATAAGATTACAACCCTTGCTGGGAAGTCCCCAGCCACTCGTTACAATCGAATAACCTTTGTGTCGCGAGTAAACCTGCTGATCAATGAGATACCTTGACAGGAGCCCCGTACTAGCGATAATCGGCAACCTATCCGAATTCGTCATATGGAAGAGCAAGTTCGTTGTATTACGTACAGGAATTGCTTTTTGAGCAATTTCTTCCCTTTCGGCTTCGGTTAAGGTTCGTTCTGGATCAAAAAGTCCGTGATAATAACCACGATCCACAAACTTAATATTTGTATCGGCAAGAAAATAATCAGTATCCGAGTAGCTTTTTATTGTATTACCCACCGGAAGACCCAAACTATAAACAACCTCACTGGGATCACCGCCCTGTCCATAACTCCCTTCCTTAAGATATTTTTCAGCATTTTCCTCTGTCCATCCTGCATCTTCCATCGGAATATTTCCTAGATAATCGTAAGTTGTAAGAACTTGTTCAACGTATTCGCTTAATCTTTCCTTGTCTTGTTCTCTAACTCGAATATATTCTCGGTAGACATCAACTGTTGGGATGCCAAGAGCATTATAAAATTCAATCAGATGGTATTTGGCCTCTAATGCTGCCCTGATTTCGCTATCTACTCTAACGACGATCTCCTGCTTAGCCGCTAAGATAGCTCCGCTTAAATTTCCGGCTTCAAGCAATTCAGCAACACGAAAATCTACTATTCGCGCCAGTTCGTCTCGTTCGGTTTCGGTTAGTGACTCAACATCCGATATCTCGATTTTATCCTCCCTATAGTCCCTTAGCAATTGCTCAGACCTTGACAGGATTTCCTCCGCCCGTTGTTTGTCATTCATCATTTCATCGGGAGTTGCTTTTTGTGTTTGTGGGTCACCACTATCAATCATCATTACACCAATGGATTAAAATAATATACTTTAGTTTATCATACCAGAGGATATAGAGTAAATAATTTGTCTCTCGCCTCTCTTCCCGTATTATCATTCTACGCCAAGGATACGGACGACAGGTAGAACAAAAGTCCCGTCTCTGCCAAAGGCGGACAGGCGCTCAAAGGTCGTTCAGATTTTTGTTTCACCATCTGCTCATGCAGGTAAATTCAAGATTAAATCAGGCTCGCTTTCCGCAACTCATTTCGCGACAATCTCGTACCTCGATAGACGCTTATTCGTTTTGAAAGCTTGCCTTGAATCAAGACAATACATAGCAATTTGTGGCGCTTCTTCATTCGCTTCACACACTCTTAAATACAGAGAGTGTTCGCTTTTTCATTCGCGCATTATTGCTCGCGCAGTCACTTTTACTTCAATTTCATTTCAGCAAAAGACACTGGCTCGCATATCCATAAAATGATTACGGGTTTCTCCCGCCTCTCTTCCCATCTTATAGAACAAATGGCCTGTCCGCCTCAAGGTCGTTCTGCTAGTGAGGAGCTCCACCTTGACCCGTCCAGGCCATTTGTTCTTTGCATCGTGGGAAGGCGGGAGGTCGACTCGTCTTCAGCATTATTAGCTTAAGGAGGCAATATGGATAATGTAATGATTGGAGCGGAAATCGCTCAAATGAACGATGTATTCCGAAGGTCGGGTTTGGGAGTGACATTGACTAGGGGAGCTGCCGGGTTGCCCGATGTTAACGGCTTAATGAGAGGGGTTCGGGAGTTTAGCGACTTTAGCGAGGATAACGATCCGTACGGCGAGCACGATATGGGCAAGCTTATGTGGTTCGGTCAAAAGGTTTTCTGGAAGATCGACTACTATAACCAAGGGCTTTCTTGCTACGAGGATCCGTTTTCTCCGACTTGCAGAAGGGTGATGTCAGTAATGTTAGCCGAGGAGTATTGATAAATAGCCCGGGGGTCATTTGATTTCCGGGCTATTTTTGTGGCGTTAGCCCTCGATTTTTACTTCTTCCAACACATCCGGTCCGAAACCTTTGTTTTGAACGGTTGGCTTTGTTGCAAGATAAAATTTCGGTTCATTGACGTCAAGCCTGCTTTTAAGAACATAGTACAAGTGGTTTTTTATTCTCTCGTTTGGGCAGATAATAATTATCTCCGGAAAGGGTTTACTGGTGTTATCCTGCCATTCGTCGGATGAGTAATAATTAAGGTAACCCTTGACGCGTCGTCTTAGTATATTCGGCCTTAAGTTGTCGGCGGGAATCTCGAGAAAGTACCGTTTTATGTTTCCGGTTTTATCTTCTATTGCGAAATAGGCGTCTGGGTGCGGAGTTATTAAATGCTCCATGCCATAAAGGTCGGTTTTAGTGTAAAACTTCAGTTTTGATCCTTTTGACTTAGCAAATGCTTTTAGCGATAGATAAATGTCTCCAATGAATAAGCAGTGGTTTATGAATTCCTTTGAGCACTTTGCTTCCTTTCTTGATCTCTCAAGCTTTTTTTCCGCCTTGATGTTTTTCTTTAGGTATTTTCTTCCGTTTTTTCCCAATGAGTAGATAGCAGGCAGGTTTTGGAAGTTTTTCTGGTAGGAGCAGTTTAAGTATTCGTTTTGGGTTAATTTGTCGAGCCAGTTGAAGATACGGCTTGGGTATTTGTGAGAGAGCATTGTTTGGATTTGTTTTCGGTTTAGGAATCTGAATTTGAAAAGGAGGGATAAGATTTCGGTTTGTTTGTTTGTGATTTTGATAATAGTCATGATAATGAAATCCGGAACGCTATGTATTTATAAGAATATATGGGGACGGTTTTTGAGCGGATTTAAGAGTAAAACGCGGTATTTTTTGTGTCATTCGGATGACACTTTTTTAAGTCAGCGATCCGATGTCGGCGGCGGGCTGTGTTTCAATCTTCTTATCAGCCGTTTTATCGTTTAGGGTTTTATCAGCCGGTTTTTCGTATTTTATCGCGTAGTTTTTTCTCGATGCGTCAATCAAGCTTTTAATTCGCTCTGGTTTCTTTACGGTCAAGATTGGCAAAGTTATTCCGGAGAACGGCTCTTCTGGTTCGATAGCGGCCATTTTGATATAGAAGCGAAAGCGCGGCAGATTGGCAATGTCGCCCAGACCGACGGCCGGAGCGAACTGCGGAAGCATTAGATCTTCATCGACCGGACTAGCCGTTCTAAAGCAAATGGCGGTGCCGGTATTAGCCAAAACGACATTAACGATATTTCTATCGTGTTGCTGGGCGGTTGATTGCTCGGCAATCGTTATGCGCAGTCCGAACTTTCGTCCGCCAGATAGGACTTTGGTGAACGACGAAGTGGCGAAGTTCTGGAATTCGTCAACGAATAAATAGAAAGGTTGCCTCAATTCTTTTTCTATACGGATTCGTCTCATTGCCGCTTGGTAAATTTTGGCAATAACGGTTGCGCCTAAAAGCTGGGAGGTGTCCTCGCCGAGTTTGCCTTCGGCTAGATTGCAAATCAAAATTTTGCTTTCGTCCAAAATTTCATCGAAGTTGATAGTTGATTTTGGCTGTTCCAAGATTCTTTTGGCAATCGGCGAAAAAAGAAACCGCCCGATCTTTGAAGTGACGCCGCTTGTCATTTTAACCAGCTGGTAGTCGCCGGCTTTGCCAAACTCATTTCTCCAGAAGTTTAAGAGGTTTTTATCGGTGATGTTTCTAATTGCCTGCTTACGATAATCTTTGTTGTTTAAAAGATCGTAAACCGTAAAAATGGTGCAATCCTCTTGGCAGAAGGCGGTGTAAATGGCGTTTCGCAGTATATACTCGATTCTGTGGGCGTCGACATTTTCGTCTTTGAAAAAAACGCGCCTGAAAATGGCAACCACGCTTTCGCAGACAAGTTCTTTTTCAAGCTCGAGCTCGTCCTCGTCGAGTCCCGGGGTCAGCTCAAGCAGATTTACGCCTACGGGGTATTTGATGTCAAACGGATTAAAATATATTAAGTCTGGTACTCTCGAATCAGGGACTTTGCTTAAAAGGTCTTCGGCCAGATCGCCGTGAGGATCTACTACGGCAACCCCTCTGCCCTTGGCGATATCGTCGCCGGCCATATGGTAGATTATTGTTGTCTTGCCGCTTCCGGTCTGCCCTATCATATAGAGGTGGCGCGACCTGTCGTCGTCGGTCAAGCCGATCGGGATATCCGCGCCGGCATAGGTATTCTTGCCGAATACGACATCGAATTCAGGCTGGTTTTTAATCGAAAGCGAAGCCGGCAACTCAAGGCTTCTAATCTTTCTCAAATCTTCATTGAACGAGTCGTCTCCGAAAGGAAAGTGAAATATCGATGCGGTTTCCGAAGTAGTCAAGACAAGATTGCCGCCGAGGCGTCTTTTATACTTCCATTTAATGAACGGCTTTAGCAGTTTTGCTGTAAGGCTTCTTCCAGCACTAAGGGATTGTCCACAGTCGTGGTTGAAACTTGAAACGGAAGCGGTAATACCGGATATACGCTCGTGAATTTGCTTGTTATCAACTTTTACGAGGACACGAAACGATGCGGCAAATAATGGTTCGGTGAGCTTGGCTTTGGCTAAAGCGGAGTATTCGAGATCGGCCGGCATCGGATCCTTTGAGTTGATTTCGTTTATGG
>MEZY01000053.1:4316-4867 GCA_001776195.1 Candidatus Berkelbacteria bacterium RIFOXYA2_FULL_43_10 | reverse complement strand
TTCCGGTAATAAATTCGGCGGCAACGGCAAGCGGGATCATCACGATTTGGTTGATACCATTTACAAGATAAATAATTGAGTACAGTATTTTTTGCCAGAGGCCGTCTCTTGACCAGTCAAAATGCTTGCGACTTTGCAGAATCCTTCTAATTCTTTTTGATTCGCTAAGCTGATAATTGTTGCCGGATCTCTCAAGAGGGGTTAGGACAATCTGCAAACCGATGAGATCGTCTCCCTCAAGTTTTTTTATATTTCCAGTAAGGTAATTGACGGGGTCGTGTTTAGCGAGATCGCTGTGCTCGCGCAAAGGATGCGAGAAATGTCTTGTTTGTTTGAATTCGATTACTTCGCGGCTTAAGTTTTCTAAATAGTCGCTCGATTTCTCGATTTTGCAGCTTGGAAGATAAGATCGTATCGTTTTCTCTATATTTCCGATATGTCTCCTTTGGGCGCGAACAAGATAACGGATGCCGTCTTTTTTCGATGATACTATTTCAAATGAAGCCGAGCTGTCGCGCAAAAAGATTTTATCTTTGAAGGAGCTCTGTTTT
>MEZY01000053.1:4160-4302 GCA_001776195.1 Candidatus Berkelbacteria bacterium RIFOXYA2_FULL_43_10 | reverse complement strand
ATGAAGCCGGTTAGGATTTGCCGGATTTGAGCAAGCGACAAATTTTCAACAGAAAATCGCATTTATCCCTCATTGCCGCCTCCTTGTTTGGAAATTACTTATTAAACTATCTTTATCACATACTCGATAAACTTGTAAAGAG
>MEZY01000053.1:0-4154 GCA_001776195.1 Candidatus Berkelbacteria bacterium RIFOXYA2_FULL_43_10 | reverse complement strand
CAGGCCAAGTGATGTTTTTCTCTAAATTTTCTCCTGTTTACCCCTCTTGACAAGATGTTTTCTCGGATATATACTAACACTATAGGGATAGTATAAGGAGGGAAATGGATCTCGATAACAACAGTGAAAATAGGCGGATTTCTGCCAATTTAGCCGTTCAGGGAAAAGGGGGTGACGATCTAATTTCTGTTGGCGAATGTAAAAAGTTTCTTGCCGGATATGACTTATCGGACGAGCAAATTCTGGTAATCAGAAACTGCGTTATAGGCATTACGAACAGCATTATTAATTCATATGTCGATGAATTTATCTAGCGCCAAAGAAAAGGAATACGCGAAAGCTCTGATTTACTGCCGGGTTTCATCGGAAAAGCAGGTCAAAGAGGGGAACGGCTTGGACAGTCAGGAGCATCGTTGCAGAGAGTACGCTACCTCTCTCGGCTTGGAGGTTGAGAGCGTTTTTCGCGACGAAGGGATATCCGGCGGGCTATTTGATCGGCCGGCAATGAAGTTGTTGATTAAATATCTGGATAGCCATTGGCAAAATAAATACTGCGTAATCTTTGATGATCTAAAAAGGTTTGCCAGGGATGTAGAAGTCCACTTGCGGCTAAAGTCGGAGTTGCGAGGTCGGGAGGCCAAGATATGCTGTTTGAACTACAACTTCGATGATAGTGCCGAAGGAGAGTTTGTCGAGACGATATTCGCCGCCCAGAATGAGCTTGAGCGCAAGCAAAACAAGCGCCAGGTTTGCCAGAAAATGAAAGCGCGGCTCGAGCGCGGTTATTGGTGTTTTAACCCGCCTGTCGGTTATGAATATGAAAAAAATAAAGAACACGGTAAAATCATAGCTCCCGTTGCTGAAATTAGCGCGATAGTGGCGCAAGGCCTAAGAGCATTTGCCGAGGGACGGCTTTTAAATCAAGTCGATATGCTTAAATTTTTCAAAGATAAGAATTTACCCCAGCTCAAGGGAGATAAAAATTTCAAACTTGATAACGTTAAAGCTATCCTCACACAACCGCTATATGCCGGCATTATTGAATATCCTCTGTGGGGCGTCTCGAGACGAAAAGGACATCACCAAGCGATAATCAGTATTGGAACATACGAGAAGATACGGGAGCGCCTAAGGCGCCCCGAAAGAAAGCCGAGAGAGACGGATAATTTGGAATTCCCCTTGAGGCGTCTTATTAACTGCTCAGTCTGCGGTAAAAAGATGACGGGGAGTTCAAGCAAGGGAAAGCGTAAATACTATGCTCACTATACTTGCAATAACAAAGAATGTAGCGCGAGTCCAAAGAATATTATAGCCTCTAAACTGGAAGAAGATTACTTGGGTTTGCTTGAGGATATTACTGTGGATCAAAAAATCTTAAAATTGGGGAAAGAAGTTGCGACCAAAATCTGGGAGCAGAAAACAAAAGATTTGAGCATAACCCGAGAGAGAAAAGATGTCGAAAAGAAGGAGTTGGAAGCGGCGATTAACAATTATGTTGATCTTGTCGCTACGGCAAAGTCGGAGAGTTTAAGAAGTCGTTACGAAGAGAAGATTGAAGAAATCGATCGGAAAATCAAAGACCTCGAAAGTGAATTTAAAAACAAAAAAACGCCGGATGCTAACGAGGCGCTTAGATTATTGTTTAAATTTCTTGGAACACCGGCTATCGCGTGGAAATACTCAAGTAAACAGCTTAAAATTACTCTGCACAATATGATATTTACCGAGAATCCTAGCTACTCTGTAAATACCGGATTTGGAACACCTAAATTGTCGCTTCCGTTCCATATAAATGAGCATATTGGCTCAAATGACGACGATTTGGTGGAGGTGGCGGGAGTTGCACCCGCGTCCAACTGGTTAAAAACATACATTCTACAAGCTTAGATCCGGCTAGTGTTTTGGACAAACGGTAGAGCCGGAACAAAAAATCGCCTGTCCTATCTCATGTTTTGCTTAGGCACCTTCGCAGAGAACCGAAGATGATGCAACTCGAAATATTGCACCCGAGCTCTCCCGTCGAGTAGCGGAAGGGCGGATGGTTGTAACGATTAGGCTACAACAGGTGAAAAAGCAGGCACTCTGAAAAGAGATGCTACTTTTTCTTTAAGTGAGTTTGCACTTAAAATTTGCCAACTCTTTAAAGCGGTTGACTCTCTTACTTGCAGTATGTTTTTAATGTTCCAGCTGTCGAAGCTAATACACCCCCGCGCGCCGAAGGCGCGCAAATCCGAATATCGAATATCGAAATCCGAAACGCGGTCAAACGCCTTCGTTTGACTGTTATCGTATCATGTTGTATAATTTAAGTCAAATGAAGAGATTGCTTCTGCACACTTGTTGTGCGCCATGTTTGACTTCCGTTTACGAACAACTCCATGACACCTACGAGGTGGCGGTTTTTTGGTATAACCCTTCTATATGGCCAAAAAAGGAGCATGATAAAAGATTAAAGGTTCTGACCGAGTACTGCAAAGAGCATTATATCAAACTCTATATCGGCGATTACAAATACAGCGAGGAGCACAAATTTTGGAAAGAGAGCATCAAAGGACTTGAGAGCGAGCCGGAGAGAGATAAACGCTGTGAAATCTGCTATAAAATCCGGCTCGAAGCGACAGCTTGGGTGGCGCTAGAGAAACATTTTGATCTGTTCGCAAGCGAACTCTCCGTCTCGCCACACAAAGATGCGAAAATACTGAACGAGTTAGGAAGTGCAATATCAAAAGAAGTCGGCGTGGAATATCTTAAAAATGATTTCAAAAGAGGTGACGGCTTCAAGCGCTCGGTAGAAATATCGAAGGAGTGCGGACTATACCGACAAAATTACTGCGGATGTGAATACTCTACGAGGGACATCGTCAGTCGATAATCGGTCACCTGCCCGAAGTTGCTACATAGTTGCAGGCGGGCGATGTCCGTTATGGCTTACGTCAGACGTCTTACGATACGGGCTTCGTTACCGCAGGACGATCGACGAGCATCTATCAAAAACGTACTTTCGGGAAGTTATTTGTACTTTTGTAAAGGGCATCGTTGACTTGCTACCGACGATGCGAGATAATGTGAGAGTAATAATACGGAGGGTGAATGCCACTTCCTACTTGGGATGTGTTTATTGGTTTGATATTCATTGTCGGTATCGCCTATGGTCTGATTTTACGTCGTGAAAAAACAATAACCACTTTGTGTTCTACTTATATCGGTTTAGTTATCGCAACTAGTTTTTCCAGCTATATTTTCGATTTTTTCAACGGCAATAAAGTGGTTGCAAATCAAATATGGATCCGCTCCAGCGCTTCTCTCTCGACCGTTTCTATCGCCACATTGCTTCTTGCGACATTTCTTGTCTCGGGAGCTATAAATTCCACAAGCAGTAAGGCCGGAGACGTTTCCTTTTTTGAGGTGATTGTTTACAGCTCGTTAAATATTGCTTTGATATTGTCCGCGGTGCTGGGTTTTTTGCCGGAGGAAGCAAGAGCGGGGTATTTGGAAGCGAGCCGCTTCGCGCGAATTTTGTTTGACCTTAAAACTTTGTGGGTAGTTCTTCCGCCGATAGCACTGGTGATACTTAACTTCCGCAGGAAGTAGATAACAATTATTCTAATTACACTAATTGCTCTAATTATTCTAATAAGAAATTAATAAATTGGGATTTGATTAGGTCAATTAGGTTAATTAGAAATTAGAGTAATTTGGAGTTATTATGTTGTATGTCTTACTTCGTTGGATTTTAAACACTTTTGTATTAATTTTAGTCTCGCTTCTGACCCCCGGGGTCAGCTTTGAGTCGTTTTGGTCGGCTTTGATTACATCAATCGTATTGGGTTTAATAAATGCTATCATTCGACCGATAATGATCATCTTGACCTTGCCTATTAACATTTTGACTCTTGGCCTCTTCACTCTAGTTATTAATGCTCTAATGTTTTGGTTGGCAAGTGCTATCGTCAAAGGCTTTGTGGTCACCGATTTCTGGTCGGCCTTCTTTGCCGCTCTCATCTACTGGTTGATAATAATGGTCATAAACTGGATCGATAGCCCGAAAGTGAAACAAATCCGCGTAGTAGATAGTAATAAACGGTTACCGTAATCCTTTGTAGCTTACCGGTTCCCGTATCTCCTTTGTATATCAAACACTTTAGTAAGACGAA
>MEZY01000052.1:4125-7798 GCA_001776195.1 Candidatus Berkelbacteria bacterium RIFOXYA2_FULL_43_10 | reverse complement strand
GTCACTATCTTCTTAGCGTGAATCGGATGCGGTTTCGCATTGTGGCATGCCTCCTTGATCAGTGTCGCCACAGCCGCTTTATTTTTGATCCGGTCTTTGTCGAGGATTCTTTCTTTTATCTCCTCCTTTATATAGCCGCTGACAGATACGCTTCTGCCACTTTTTTTGAGTTCACAAAGCTGAATCGTTTCAAATCCGATATCTAGCCCAAACACTCGATTGTCAGACGTTAACAAATCCAAGCTACCCCTCACTCCGCTTGAGGCGGAATCAATTGCTCTAATGATGATTACTATTGTTGGATCCCCGTCTTCACGGGGATGACTGCGTCGTTTTTGGATCCCCGCATTCGCGGGGATGACAAACATTAGGCGGTCAACTTCTTCCGTCCTTTTTGGCGGCGGCGGGAGAGAACATTGCGGCCGGAATTAGAAGAGTTGCGGGCCGCAAAGCCGTGTTTTTTTGCTCTTCTTCTCTTGTTTGGTTGAAAAGTTCCCTTCTTCATAATACACAACGCTAATTACGAATACTACACACTCGGCAATCGTCTCAGGGTAACGAGGCCCGTTTTCCCAAATAGTCAAGAAACAAGACACAAGGTACAAACAATAATCAAATTCCAATAATCAAATAATATTTTTGATTCTTGAATATTGTATATTGCCTGCCTGTCGGCAGACAGGTAATTTGTTTGTTACTTGCTTCTTGTCTCTTTGAATTAATATATTCGGGCATCGTAACCGTAATACGCCAGACGAGCACACATCCTCTGACATTGATGATTCTAGCACATCTTTTCCCGAACATCAAGGATCTCTCTTGATATCTATGATACAATGGCAACGCATGGATGTTCGCAATGCCCCCTCAAGCGCGCGGCACTCTTGCCCCCTCCTCGGCGCCCATAAGGTTCCTCCGGCATCATCGGAGCATCGAACGGGTCCCACGCCAAGGAATCCTCACCGCGCGCAGAACCAATCACCCCGACGCGCCCTATGGGCAGCCGGGGTGTGTTTTTTCAAAAAACTCCATTTCCAGATAGGAATATTTGACCTCGCAGGGTCGTGGCATTGACAGGGGCTGTGGATAACTTGGTATAGTTTCTAATGTATTAATTTAATCAAAAACGGCCCCATGGACTTAGTAGAAATTTGGCGAAACACTCTTTTGGAACTCGAGGTCTCAATCTCTCGGGCCAATTTTACGACTTGGTTCAAAAACACTTTTATTCTCGATTACAAAAAGGGTGTTTTTATAATCGGGGTGCCGACTTTTTTTGTTGAGGATTGGCTTAGAAAAAAGTATCTCGACCATATAAAAAAAGCTCTCGCTAACCAGTCCGGGGCCGAAGTTGAAAGCGTAAAGTTCAAGATAGCAACCCCCTCCCCGGAGCAGGTGGTGATAAGCGACAAAGGAAAGTTTATCCACAGCCCTGTGGATAAACCGGAGAAAAAGCCGGAAGCAACTTTCGGCAAAACTTTGCCTCAAAACTCGACCTTAAACTCTTATTATAAATTTGCTAATTTCATAATCGGCTCCTCGAACCAGCTTGCCGTTGCCGCTGCCGACGCCGTCTCAAAAAAACCGGGCAAGGTTTATAACCCGCTCTTTGTTTACGGAGACTCCGGTTTGGGCAAAACCCACCTGATGCAAGCAATCGGCAACCATATTGTCGAAAGAGACCAGGACGCAAGAGTTCTCTATGTCTCCTCGGAAACCTTTATGAACGATTTCATAAGCGCTGTCGAGACCGGTTCCGGCAGAGCCAAGGATTTTAAAAACCGCTACCGAAGCGTCGACATTCTTTTAATCGATGATATCCAATTTCTCTCCGGCAAAGAGCAGACGCAGGAGGAGTTTTTCCACACTTTCAATCATCTTCATCAAAACAATAAGCAAGTAGTTCTCACCGCCGACCGATTTCCAAAAGCGATCAAAGGGCTCGAGAGGCGCCTGCAGACGCGTTTTGAGGGGGGGATGGTGGCAGACATCGGAACGCCAGATTTAGAGACGAGAGCGGCCATCCTCAAGCAAAAGTCGAAAGCCAAGGGTAAAGAGATTGGCGATGAGATAATCAATTACATCGCTGAGAATATTAAATCCTCCGTTCGGGAGCTCGAGGGGGCATTAACTAAAATATTGGCAAGTTGCGAACTTCGTGAGTGTACACCAACTCTTGAGATGGCTCAAGAGATTCTTGGCGGGATAATTGAATCATCAAATAAATTAATAACGCCGGATTCGATATTTAAAGAGGCTTGCAAATATTTTCACATCTCCAAAGAGGATCTTTTGGGAAGGCGAAGAACCAAAGAGCTTGTGGTCCCCAGACAAGTTACAATGTATATGCTGCGGCACGAGATCAATCTCTCATATCCGGAGATCGGTCGGGAGATGGGCGGAAAAGATCACACAACAATTATGCACGGCTGTAAGAAAGTAGAAGCGCAGATGTCCCAAAACCCGCGCTTAAAGAATGATGTGAATTTAGTTAAAGAGAAGATACACAACACATAAGGATGACGAATCACACTAGAAGCTATCTCATAAATAAGTCGAGTTGCATTAGATTATCGTTTCCAGGACATAGCAATAGTTGATCTGTCATGCTGAATTTATTTCAGCATCTCAATGGGATTCTGAAACAAGTTCAGAATGACACGGCTTATGATGATTTATGAGATAGCTTCTAGTAACAAATAACTAATTCTATTCAATCTTTCCCCATGTTTTGGATGATTTAAACCCTTAATAATTTAATAGTAATAGTTAATAAGGACTGTGGATGGTGTGGATATGTTTGATTTATGGGCTTTAGCACTTGATATACTGGCGGTATATATTGTGGATTCAGCGGTTCATAATAGGTTGAAAGATTTGGGATAAGCTACTGTCAGCTGTTGATAATTGATATGATGATACCCCCGATATCCACAGGAGAGCGGGGGTATCCACAAACGGTGTGGATAAAACGAAGAGTTATCAACAGGTGGTTTTGGGGCATTCAATATTGTAAGTGTGAGAGAGATAAAACAGCGATAATCCGCAGAAAAGTTATCCACATCCTCTAAAGTATATTATTTATAAAGTAATTACTACATAGATTAATACACAGATTTTCATAGATTATCTATGGTATCTATGTAAAGATCTATGTGGTAATATCAACTATTAAAATTGGAGAAACTATGAAAGCTGAAGTATTACAGCCGAACTTGGCCAAAGCGATCAATG
Organism: Candidatus Berkelbacteria bacterium RIFOXYA2_FULL_43_10; assembly: GCA_001776195.1. GTDB lineage: Bacteria > Patescibacteriota > UBA1384 > XYA2-FULL-43-10 > XYA2-FULL-43-10 > XYA2-FULL-43-10. The sequence goes on along the minus strand of MEZY01000052.1, from coordinate 4,564 downwards.
CCGTATCCAGGGTAGTGAGTGCAAGAACTACTCTGCCGGTATTGGCTAATCTGCTTTTGAAGGTAAATAAAAACAAAATTACTATATCGGCAACCGATTTGGAGGTGGCGATAACCTCTACCGTGATCGGAAAGGTAGAAGCGGAGGGGTCGGTTACTATCCCGGCCAGGATGGTCTCGGATTTTGTTTTAAACAACAGTGATCCGAACATAAACATTGAGCTAAAAGAGCTGACTCTGAACCTTAAATCAAAGCACTTTGAAGCAAACATTCGGGGAATCTCCGCTGATGAATTTCCGACCGTTCCCGAACCGCCGAAGACCAGCTATTCGTCAATTAAAGTTAAAGATCTTGCGGACGCATTGCGGAAGGTAACGATAGCTTCGGCTAGCGACGATACTCGCCCTGTTCTTGCCGGAGTCTACTTCAAATACGAAGG
>MEZY01000052.1:3059-4114 GCA_001776195.1 Candidatus Berkelbacteria bacterium RIFOXYA2_FULL_43_10 | reverse complement strand
GTTTCTCGGCTTATCGAGGGTAGCTTTCCAAACTACGAGCAGATAATTCCAAAAGAGAGAAAAATTGTGTCAAAAAGTAAACTTTCGGATACGCTCTCGGCGATAAAAATGTCGGCCTTGTTTGCAAAAGACGCCGCCAACAACATTAAACTTTCTGCTGGGAAAGATGGACTTGTTATCAAATCGGTGGCCAAGGAGAGTGGCGATACAACATCAAGTGTGGCGGCTACTGTGACGGGGGGCGAGATAGAAATTGCATTCAACGCAAGATATCTAATAGAGGCACTTTCGGCCTTACCTGGCGACGAGGTTACGATGGAGTTTAACGACGACTCCTCGCCGGGCGTGATTACCTCGGAAAAGGACAAAGAGTATATTTACCTAGCAATGCCGTTGAAAACAGACTCGTAATCACCAATAACCAAACATCAATAACCAGTAAATAATCAAATTACAATTACCAATAATTAAATGCCCGTTGTTGGAATTTGGATATTGAATATTGGGATTTAACTGATTATTGTAACTTGGTTATTATTTTCCGTTTCTTGTATCTTGGGATTTGCGATGATAAAGAGCCTGCGGCTTGAAAATTTCAGAAGTCATAAAGAATTTGAACTAGAATTTGAAAAAACAAATGTCTTGATCGGACTTAACGGGGTCGGCAAGACGAATGTTTTGGAGGCGCTTTTTTTGGTCTCCTGCGGGCGCTCATTTCGCGAGGAAGATAAAGGGAATTTGGTAAAGCACGAGGCTGATTTCGGGAGAGTGGTCGTCGACGAGATCGAGGTTATTATTGTCAAATTTCCGAGATTGATTACAAAAGCAAAAGAGCGCGGGGTAGGCAAGCGAATGATAGATTTGGTCGGGAAGATTCCGGCCGTGGTTTTTTCCCCAGAGTCGCTGGAAATTGTGAACGGCGCCCCCAAAGATAGGCGCCGTTTTTTGGATATTATGATTTCACAGATTGACCGCGATTATCTGTCCGCCTTAAGCTCATATACTAAGATAAGGCGGCGGAGGAACCAACTGCTTCAGAACATTGCCTGCGGAGC
>MEZY01000052.1:0-2984 GCA_001776195.1 Candidatus Berkelbacteria bacterium RIFOXYA2_FULL_43_10 | reverse complement strand
TAGTTTTAATATGTTCGTATGGCGGAAATGATAAACTCCCATTATCAAAACATAATTTTAATATTATAACTTCTGAAGAATTTGTTAAAAAGCTTTCCAAACATTCATTTACTAAATCATTTACCTTTTGAGCATCTTTTACAGGGACTTTAGATTCTATTTTTATGTATTTGTGATGTTTCTTGTTTTCTTCTAAATCCCTTGTTGCCTGTGATTGTTTTTCTTTATTTCCGGCTATCTTGTAATAATTGATTATATTTTCATAATGACCTTCGTTCATGAGAGAAATGGCAATATTATTATCATCATATGGATGTAATTTTTTATACTCTAAATCTCCCAATAATTCATTAGCTTTCTTAAATAATTCATTATTAGTTGTTTTTCGGGAGAAAGTAACAGCAAGATTTAGTAGTCTTTCCTTAATATTAGAATCATTGTCATTGTTGGATAACTCAATACACAATTCAGGATAATGTGCCAATTCTCCACTTTCAAACAATTTGCAATCTCGAATATTCTCAAAAATAAAGGTCTTGATTTTAGAGGATAATGTGGTATTATAAAGATAATTGTTAATTTGCTTTTTAAGACTTTCTTTTTGAATTTTATACCGCATACTAATCGAAATAATTATCCCTAATGTTTTGGAAAAATGAAGGGTTTGAAAATCTTGATTATGAATTGACAGATAATAGGAAAGAACCTGTTGGTAACATTCTATTGCTTTGGAAGAAAAATAATTGTTTTTAGAAATATTTAATAAAAAATGATAGTACTTTGACAAAAGGTGAATATTTTTTGTGGTTTCTACCCTTTGCCGGAAATATGTAATCATTTGCTCATTTTCAGCAGATATTTTCCTTAAAGTGTCTGAATTAAATGTATTAAGAGCATAATTTTCATATCTTATCAACAACCTATCTTGCTCTGGTATATTATCTAAATCCGTAAATAAGTTCCAAGAGTAACTCTCTATCTCGTATTCTGTCTCAATTTTGCTGTAAAAATGAAATAGTGCTGCATTCATGATATATAGCTTTTAATTATTATTGCTTGTAGTAGATTCTGGGAAAATCTTATTCTTATATGATTCGTATGTGTCAGCAAAATTTTTAGGATGGACATTCTGCATATATTCAGAGAAAGAAACACTGAGATTAGCGCAGGCAAGAAAAGGATCAATTTCTTTTTGATTTTTAGCTTTCTTAATACTCTTGTAATATTGCTCAAAGTAGTATTCAAAGCCATTCTTTTCAAATTCTTTGGCATACAATAGAAGTGTTGAGATTGAAAGCAGAATTAATGGGCGAGTATTACTCATATTGACACCTTCCGACTGACACCTATCCACATACCATTTCTGCATAAGATAAGGCATTCCATCGGGTAGCAATTTGGAATCAGAAACAACAAGTACTGGATAAATTGTACTTTCTGTTGATGCATCTTTATCCCAAAAAGCACGATTGTTCTGTATCTTTTTGATTTGCTCAATTAATTGACCTATTCCTTCCGGCTTAGGTGTCTTTACTGCCCCTCTATCGTTGTATGTTTTAAGCAACAGCTTATTTTTATATTCAGCAATTATTTTATTAAAATCTCTTGATTCTTTAATTTTTCCATGAATCAATATATCTTTGTTTTCAAATAAAATGATGTTCCCAGTTCTTTTGGATTTCATATAGTAATCCGGTTCTCCGTCATCTCCCTTCTTTTTTATAGCCAAACAGGCTTGACTATTCATAACAGTGTATTTCCCTTTTTGATTTACTTCTTCCAGATACTTACAAAGAAGCGTCTTTTCCATAAACGCCTGTTTGTATTGATCTTCAAAGCCATTCATATCAAGCTCTTTTGCAATCAGCTTAAAATCAAAGTATAGACTGGAGAACAATCGCTCTAATAGAAATCCAATATTCACAATCTCATAGGAACCATTCGAAAGCTTTGTTAAAGGTTTATCACGAAAAACTCTGTAATCTTCGTTTTCCTCCAATGAAATATTACTGGTTACCGGTAATGAAATGTAATCTAACACATTAGTTTTTATCAAATTATCTAAGTCTTTTTGTTGATCATAAGTAAATGTGCCTGCCCCTTGGTCTTTAATAACTATAAAAAGTCCCAAAATTGAATTTATGTATTCTTTATGATTTTTTATTCCAACTTTATTCAGAAAACCATCATAGATTGGTTTGAAATATTTGTCAGTTGATACATAATCAAATATGTCTATGCTTTTTGTAAATATTTCTCGGAAAACATCGTTAAGATTAAAATTATTTATGTCCTTTTGAGAAAATGAATTTACCACTATCAATTCTGCCACTTTCTCAACAGCATCATTGGTAACCGCTTGATATGTAAACTCCGTTAACTTATCATTAATGCAGAGTACTACTTTTAATAATTTTTCTTCAAACCCGTCTTCATTCAATTCTCTTTGTGAGTAAGGGATGGAGAAAGCTTGTTTAAGTAGTTCAACTGGAGTTTGCAGTGAACAAAAGTTATATACTGTAGCAGTGTCTTTAAATCTCAGAAATCGTTCATTAAAATCTTCTTTAAGAGCTTGATTATTTGCAGAGAAGAATTTCTGCATATCTTCTACTTTTGCATTCTTATATAGATTTATTAGCACTTGAGCTACTCTTATTATTTTCTCTCTTGGTATTTGATCCAAAAGAGAAGCGATTGAAGGTTGTGTGGCTTGCTCAGGATAAATATCTTTAAATCCGACAACTCTCTGTATTTCAAAATTAGAATAAGCCATATTTCCCTTTGGAGAATAATTATATTTCATAGACACCGTTTGACTCCCTTTTTTCTGGTGCTTTAGATTAGCTTTATTATTATCTTTTTTTCTTTCCTTTTTAGGAGATGGCCTTCCATGGAGTTTTTTTAGTGTTTTTTGACGCTTTGCAAACTTCACAGCTGTTTTTCTGAGATTTTCATAATTCTCCTCATATTAAGTGCTTTTTTAC
>MEZY01000051.1:10271-23167 GCA_001776195.1 Candidatus Berkelbacteria bacterium RIFOXYA2_FULL_43_10 | reverse complement strand
TCCGGCTCCAAAAGCTTGGAGTTGCATGCAGGTGATAATGTGGCCGTATCGGCCTCCTGCATACCCGCGAGGAGAAGGGCGGTCGGCGAAATGCTTGAACAAGTTGTCTGGAGCATTGAACCGGGTTGCTTGATCCTCGACGAGAGAGGTTGGAGTGGTAGGGGTAGAGAAGCACTGGCAGGAGCTGAACGGATGGTCATCTCGCCGTCGGGTCACGCTACTTTGGCTGATATCGAGCGGACACTTAGCTTGATTCGGCCGAAGTGCGTGATACCAATAAGCGCCCATCGCGGGAATCGAGTCATCGTTGCGGATGCCGCAAAGAGGCTCGGATACCAAGGGCGCCTCGTCAAAGATGGGGAGATAATCGAGCTATGAGGGGAAACCGAAAAGACCGCCGAACCGGCGGCCTTTTCGTATCAGAATCGATTGTTAATAACTAGAAACTGGAGACTGATAACTAGCGACTAAGTGATAGCCATCTTTTTCTTGCGCTCGACTATTAGGAAGGAAAGAGCGCCTATCAAAATCACTAAAGCGCCACCGAGCATCAAGGTCAAAGTTGTGGGAACGTTTCCGGCCGCAGGCGCGTTTGTTGATTGGAATACAGTCGCTTTTGCCGATACTTTGTCGTTACTATCTTTTGCAATTAATCTCATCTCGTAAATTGTAGCCGAATCCAAGTCCTCGAATCTGTGAGCTGTTAGTGATTTGTCCAAATCGGCACTTTTTACTTCCTCTCCATCGGAGAGAAGTGTAATTTTATATCCTGTAAAATTCTCCTCCAAATTTGCGTCCCATGCCAGAGTTATACTGTTGGGGGTGACATCGGTGGCTCTAAAATTTATCGGCTTTGCCGGACCGATATCAGCCGGAGTGGTAACCGAGGCAGTATTCGAACTTGCCGACTGCTCCGAGCCTTTAATCGCGCGAACTTGATAATAGTAAGCGGTAGCGGCAACTACATTTTCATCTAAATATTCAACCACATTTTTCTTCACTTCTCCGATTTTTCCATATCCACTCTTTTCTTTATCGGAGCGGAATACTTTATATCCGTCGATATCGCTTGTCTTTGAAGCCGTCCAGGCAAGCTTGACTCCTTTGGAGTCTGCTTGATCGAAGTAGGTTGCGGTAAGGTTGGTCGGTTTGGCTATCGAAGCTGAAGTGGCGGAAGCCGGCGCTTCGCCTGTTGCAGCGATGTTATCGGTTGTTGTTGCCGGAGTAGAATCGCCATCTGGAGTGGAGTCATCTCCGGAGGCAGGCTCGTAACCCCATGATTTGAAATTGTAGTCCCAGTCAACCATGTCGTTACTTTGCCAGATTGCGAACCCGCGATCATACTCACTAGGCCCAGCCTTGTATTTCCATTGAGTGTCGGCATCGGGGCAGGTTACCCAAATCCCGTAGGAATCAGTATCGGTGACAAGGAGAGTAATGTCCTCGAAATCAAAAGTGTTCCAGCCGTTTACGATCGCTTGATTGGGAACGGTTGCCACATTTCCTTCAATCCAAGTTGTCCAATCTTTGCGTCTGATAGCGACCGATAAAGTAGCGCCTCCGGGAACATTAGCGAGCTCAATTTGCACCTTGTCGAGCTTGGTTTTAGTCGGCTTAAATGATTGTGCGAAACGGCCAAATCCTGAAAAAATTGCGACTGAACCCGCTCCGGCAGTATGTTGTTGGTCAACCTCTGAAGTTACTGCTGATGTTGATTGCACGGCCAACATAAAGGTGCCAACCAGAAACGACATCGCACACAGATAAATCAAACCTCTTTTTTTCATAAGATCCTCTCGGTATTACCCGAGCCCCTCAGCTAATTATTAACACAAACATTATAATTCATATCAAGTTATATAGCAAATTACAATTAAGTATCAAGTATCATGTATAATGTATGATGGGAATTGCAATCATCGATTTTCGATAAACAAAATTTTGCCATAGTTTTGGTTTGTGATATACTATTCTAAGCTGATATTTTATTTTAAGTACTCAAATGAAGGAGGGAGTTATGGGGAAATTGATTAGAGTGGCGAGCTTTTTTGTCTTGTCGGTTTTTCTGCTTTCGATGATTACGATCAAACCAGCGGAAGTTAAATCAGTCGGTTACGCCAAAGCGGCACCAGCGGAGAAAATGGCGGTGACGCCGGCCGGGTACGATGATATCGGCGATATTTTAACCCAGCTCAATTTCAATGCCGATGTGATTCAGGAAAGCGACCTTTCGGATCTTGCAAAACTTAAGCAATACGAAGTGGTCTATATCAATTGTTCGGCCGGATTGGACAATTATGTCACGACTGCGGCTTCGGTTCTTAATCAATATGTTAAAGAGGGCGGAGTCATCTACGCCTCGGATTACGCCAATTATTTGATTCAAACAGCATTTCCTGGAAAAATTAATTTTTACGGACAGGGTTCAGACACCACAGGTTCATCTGCGAGAATTGGCTCGGCAGGGAAAGTTACGGCAAAAATTGTTGATTCAGGCTTGGCATCAATTTTAGGGAAGACCAGCGCCGAAGTCAATTTCGATCTTGGGTCGTGGGCGGTGATAGATAGCGCGGGTTCGGGGACGAAAGTTCATGTGACCGGCCCAGTCTCGATTTACGATTCAGGCACGGGCGGTTACAGCCAAGAGTATATGGACGAGCTTTCAAAGCTTGATTATTCCAATCCGAAAGCGATAGAGGATTTTTACGCGAAATATCAAAGTGGGACATCTTCCTCTTCGTCTAGCACCCAAGAAAAGCCGTATGTTGTTTCATTCTCGGAGGGTGAGGGCGAAGTATTATACACTTCTTTTCACAATGAAGCTCAAAAAACTACAGATATGGAAAAGTTGGTCAATTGGTTTGCGGTAAGAACCAGGGCATCCAAGTTGGCTCGAGCAACCGGGGCTTTAGTATCGGGCGATGACGTGGTTTTGCAGGAAGTTGTAGATACTATCAACCAAGGTGGCGAAAAGAGCTATACATTTAATGCCACCGGCGAGGCTGATTTTAAGGTGATTCTCAATTTCGGTGGGAGCGCTATCGACATTAGCGTTACCGATTCGAAAGGTTCAAGCGTTGCGGAACAAAGCGTTACAACTCCGCCATATACTAAAGAGGTGGATGCGAAAGAGGGTAAATACACAATCAAGCTTAAAGGTACCGAGATTCCTTCGGCGAATTATCCTTTTGTTTTAACTATATCCGGAGCCCAAGCCGCGGCTGCAGATCCGATTTACGAATCGACTTCTACCAGCAGCGATACCGGAACTACGCTAGAACAGGGAATCAAGGACAAGATCATATCATTCCTTAAGAAAGTGGCGCTTTATGCCGGGATCGGATTCCTGGGGATCATCGTTTTGATTGTCCTCATCATCGTTTTGGTTAAGAGAAGCCACCGCAAGAAAAATCAAACACAACCGCCAGCGACACCACCGGCACAGCCACCGACAACGCCACCAGTTGCGAAGTAGTCAGATCGATTGATGCAAAATGCCACCGTTTCAACCCGGTGGCATTTTTTAAAGATCGATAGATGTACGGTTAATATTTAATAGATGATATTCAATTTTTCCGCCGCAAAACTCCTTGATCAAATCCGCCAACTCTTTTGCGGCGATCTCAACCTCTTCCTTGCGAGCCGGATCGATTCCTTCCACAACCAATACTGCGTTTGTGGTTTTTTCTGTCAGTTTTGTTCTCTCTACTTCACGCCAATTCCAGCGCCTGCAAACTGCCGAAACATCATCTTTATAAATTATCTCCCCTTTGTAAGGTGCTTTAGCGTCATCATCGCCCAAGAGCTTTACTACTGGCTCGTTGGATCCCGCATAGGTCAAAGCCAAATCTCCAGTCATTGAATCAATGTCTTCACCGCCGACTGGCAGAGTGTGCTTCAGGGAAATATAGTTGTAGAGATCGACAAGATTGTTAATATGCCTCATTTCGACACCTTTTAAAACTAAGCGCCTCAATGCTTCGACCGAAGCTCGGTACTCCTTTGATCCAAGTGCCTTGTAGGCCTGTCGCCAGCATTGGATCTTCGGTTCAGTTGCCAAGTTTTCCAAAGAGGCAGTATCCTTGATATTTTTCTCGGTTTCTCGTAAGAGTGATGCGATCCCTGGCGTATTTTTTGAATTATCAATGCCGTGAGCTACTACAACTCTGGCCACAAAAGAGGGGAATTGCTCAAATATCTTTTTATCAATGATGAATTTCATCTTCTTCTCCAATCAAATCCTGATATTTCCGTGGCTATCCGTGGCGTAAATCTGTGGTGGCAATAATACAATTGTTAGTAATTCTCACAAAGTATCTCGTAATATGCTTGCGGGTGGGCACAGGCGGGGCAAATATCCGGTGCCTCGGCTCCTTCGTGAATGTAACCACAGTTTCTACATTTCCACTTTACAGAACTATTCCGCTTAAATACCTCTCCCTTCGATATATTCTCCATAAGTTTCAAATATCTCTTTTCATGTTCAACCTCAACTTCAGCAATCTCGGTAAAAACCGTAGCCGCTTCATGCTCTCCCTCTGATTTAGCGGTTTCGGCAAACTCTGGATACATAGTGGTGTGCTCCCAATTTTCCCCGGCCGCCGCCACTTTCAAATTCTCTGAAGTTGTGCCGATAATAGGGAAATCAAATTCTAAAAGTGACGACTTCGTATCACCTTTAAGAAGTTTCATAAGCCTCTTGGCGTGCTCTTTTTCATTATCTGCAGTCTCCAAAAAAATAGCAGAGATCTGCTCAAAGCCATCTTTTTTGGCTTGGCTCGCAAAATAGGTATATTTATTTCGCGCCATACTCTCACCGGCAATCGCCCTCAAAATATTTTTCCCAGTTTCCATAAGGATCCTTTATTAGTAGTATTAATATCATAACTGTAATACTGCAATCGATCAAATATTTCTCCCGTTGATGGTTATACGATATAATAGTAATAATGTTTTGGGAGAGGTTGAATAGGATTTTTACCGATGAAAATGGCAGGAGGGCGCCCAGGGTTCTACTGACCCTTTTTTTGGCGCTCTTAATACTTTCAACTGCATATTTTTATTCCAATGCCGAGCTGTTTATTCACGAAAAACCGCAAGAGAATGTACTTGTTCGAGACGGAAATGCGGAGATAGATGGCGTATCGGATAACCAGAGCGCGGAAGCGACAATCGATCCGATTACGGGTAAGCCGATACCGAAAAAATCATCAACTTCATCAAAATCAAGCGCCACGGGTAGCTCGAGCGGTTCTGGTACCGGAAGCAGTGGCGTAGGCAGTAGTAGTAATGATGATTCGGGTGATACGCCAGACGAGCTTTCGGTAGTGGTTGCATACTATGCCGATTCTCAATCCGATACTGACGAAGAAGATCAAAATCATCAAAGAGTGGTTGACTATATTCTCTCCTCTGGCGCCAATCCGGTTTTTCATGCCGGCGATCTGCTTGAGGATGGGACGGAAGCGAGCCGCGATCGTTTTAATGCCGTGACGTTAACTTTGCGTACTACTCGTTCATTCTATGCGGCACAAGGCAACAACGAGCGTAACTCATCTGTTTATTTCGATAATTTTGTATTTCCCGGCAACGAACACTACTATTCGGTAAACTGGGGAAACTTACACATGATAATTTTGGATAATTACGCGACATCGGTCTCGGTCGGTTCGGCGCAATATAATTGGTTGCTCTCGGATCTATCGAGCGAGGCATCACAGTCGCGCATTACCGGCGTAATTTTCCACTATCCCATCTACGGTGCCGGTGGTGATTGGAAGGGGATGATTGGCTCCATGGTACCACTCTTTCGTGATCACGGAGTGGATTTTGTTGTCTCCGGCCATGAACACTCTTACCAAAAAGCTTATATTGACGGCATCTATTATTTCGTGATGAGCGGCCAATCTTCGTTAGGATATTCAATTGCGAAAATCTACGACCGTTCGGTAAAATTTTATACCTACAACACATCCAATTCGTTAGTCGAGTTGGTGAGCTTTAACGAAAGATAAAGTTGATATATAATGATAATGAGAAGTTGTCATGCTGAACTTGTTTCAGTATCTCGGGGGGGGATCCTGAAATAAATTCAGGATGACGCGATAGATCAAATATTAAGGAGGAGAATGCAAAAAGAAATTAAAACAAGTACGTTTGTGATTATTGTGGTGGCGATTGTCGTATTACTCGGTGGGGGAGTCGGAGCTTACTACTATTTTTCGAACCGCGGTGAGGATTCCAAAAAGTCAGATGGAGCTTCAAACAAATCATCAACTGCCGTAGTCGAGGAAGAGGCAGAGGAGAGTTCAGACGCGGGTGAGACGCCGGACACTGAAAAGGATGAAAACGGCTGGACGATTTACAAAAATTACAAATATTCGTATCTCATCAGCGTGCCGACTGGTGCTACAATTTCCGATGAAAGCGAGGAGCAAGGAGATATCAAAGACTCCAATTGTGTGGAGATAAAAACCGATAATTATTCCATAAGAATTGCCGCTCCGCTAGACGAAGCAAACCCGACGATTTGTCTGCGTACCGGCTTCGGGGCAGAGTGGAGTGAGGGGCCGACAGATTCGATCAAAATCCAAGGCATAGATTATGCTCCGGTCGGGATGCATTCGGAGGCCGCTTCGGCCGGTTATTACTACGACTACTTTCATATTGATTTAGTCGATACTCACAGAATCGAATACACAACATCGGTCAACGAAAAATACGGAACGATGACAAAAACCGAAGCCAAAAACGCCGTCCACACCGTTCTTAAAACCTACTCTCCGGCGGAGTGAATTATTTAGGTGTGATGGTATACATTGCTTTCCCCGGCAGTCGTTTTCGTATCCCGGCTTTTGCGTCTCGGATATCTTTATTCTCCGGAAAATTAATCCACGGATCCATCCAACCATCGGGTGTCTTTGCAAGATAATGCCCGGCAGGGTGTTTTTTTGATTTTCGAATATATACAATTGTTCCCTCGCGATATATCAATTTTCTTTTTCTGTCTTTGACATAGAAATAATAGTAACTATTACCCAATGTCTTGATAATATCGCGACAGTAAAATCCTTCATTTTTAGCTTTTCGTGACCCATTTCGGAACAAAGTTAAGGCATTGTCATATCTAATACCTAAAACATGGGCGACGCAAGCAATCGCACAACCGAAGGGGTGTTTTTGAACAACTGGCTTCATAACTCTATTTTGGCAAATATAAAATTATATGCAAATTTATAAAACTGAACGTCTCGGGGGGGGAACCGTTCAGTTCAAATCCTATCGCCACCCCATAGGGTGGCGACGGTTCACATCGTGCACATACGCTTGACCGAGAGAAAGGTCACTTTGAGGGGCGTCTTGTACCAGACCAGCATGTCGAGACGTCTGCCTGCGCTTTTGCCGAGTCTGATATTTGTGATCGACTCGACATAGGCGAGGTAAGCTTCCGTCTCATAACTTCTACATAGGTTCGGATCCCTGCGTTTCCATCGCTGGTAGTTGCGGCGGATCTTTATTTCCCTTCTCTTCAGTCTCTCGTAGAGGGCTTTCCCGATCACAATCGCTCTGGTTGGTTTGCGGAAATCAGCCAGATACATCGCACCGTTTGGCCTCCTAACAAGGCAGAAGCCGTGCGGCTGGAATTCGCCGTACATCGTATTCCTCCTTGTGGGTTCGAAGTTGTGCGCGGCACAAACACATTAGCAAAAATTACTCCTAATATCAAAATTCCGATCAACCCTTGTAGAAAATAGTCCTTATTTATTCTTCTATGCTCTTGTCTTTTGTCGCTTTTTCTTTGCAGCCGCATTCGCAATCAGCAGGACATTTGCAGCAGTGAATACATATTCCCGGTTCGCAACTGCACTCCATATCGTTGTTCAACGGCATCCCGCAATCACATTTCCTCTCGTCTGACATGTTCTCCTTTCGTTATTTTATTTTTCTGATAACCACAATATATTTTTTGTCGTGGAAGATGAAGATGGTCATACATATTACCATTGTACTTGATTTTCTTGACATCTCTAAATGCTTGTATTAACCTAAAAGTAGGCGACAACATCTCTAATGAGGTGACCGGACATGGCCGAAACGGCCGGCGTTGATGTTCCTCGTCTTGTGGTGCACGTTGGCGCCGAAGTCTGCGTCACGCAGGCGGAGGTGACACTGCTCACCGGCGAAGTCGTAACGACTTCTGACCCACTTCAGTTGGCGCGTGTACTAGCACGTGCATACCTTCACCCTGCGGACGAAGAGCCCTTGTCCGACCCCGGGTATTACAGGTTCGGCTACCACCAAGTGAAGTTCGCACTGCAACTAGCGGAGGGAAGCGAACACAAGCTGACCGTGCCATGGGCGGACATGGGGAGTCTCTGGCAGTCGCTCTGCGACAGCATCGAGATCCGGGGTGAGCCGCAGTATCTGTGGTCGGAGACACCACGTCCGAGCCCCCGGATCTACCTGCCGGGGAAGGATGGTGGGGAGCTGGGAACGTTCTTCTGGCGATTCTGTCGCCAGGGCCAATGCCACCTATGCGTGCGCAGTGGTGAGCGGCGGCAGCATACGCTCTCGTACGACGACTACGTAACCTTCGTTCTGTCTCTGGAGGCGGGCACAATCGGCCGAGGCCACTTTGGGCTGATACGCGACAAGGGCCTCGGCGACACCTACCGGTGGCTGGCTGACATGGATAGGAGGGACAATCCCCGAGGTCGTCCCGACCAGCCAGGCAACTACGAGTACAACATTATCTCTTACGGGCTCTAAGCCCGATCCCGGCCCGTGCGGCAAAGGCAAGAGCCCAGCCGCATCGGGCTTTTGTTTTTCTCCTCAAAACCCAAACACTTCAATCGGTGAGCCATTCGCAGATAACCACCAAACTGACACCTCGTAGGTGTCGGTGAGAGGTTAATCTTTGCCCAACTTCTCAAGGAGTGAGCCGTTGCAAGCTTCTTAAGCCACTTAATAACCCCGAAACTCTCGTCGCTTTCGAGCGAGCCGCTCGGAGTAGCCACCCTCCTGAATGAACTTATCTTCCGTAGCCTTTATTTGTTTGTCTAAAAGGTAACTTAAAAGGTGGCAGAGAGTTAGAAGAAGGTTAGCGTCTTTCTCTGGTTCGCCAAAAAGTCTCGGCTTTTCCTCAAACTCACCTAAGTCATTTAGGTTACTTAAGCTGCTTAACTTATAAGCGAGTTTGCGAAACTCGGTTATTCGCTTATCGGTTTTCGGATAAATCTGAAAACCGCGCTGGTGCAGAAAATCTTCGTAGTCAGTTAAAAGCTCCTCTATCGAAGCTCTGGCAACGCCAAGCAGTTTTATCACTCCTTGATTCGAGGTGGTACTTTTATTTACACCCTCAACGATATTCTGTTTTCCGCTTCTGGCCGCCTGATTCATCTGGTCAGCTGTTCGAAAGTCCGGCTTCCTCTCGGCACTTAAGCTTCGTAAGTTACTCAAGTCACTTAAAACATACTGCTGACAAAACTCCACTGTCAAGTCGTGGACCATTTCGGAATAGCGGTAAGTTCGCAGATACTTAACTTTGTTCATCCAGGTAGTGAAAATTTGATTATTTTTCGACCTTTTTATCAAATAAATATTCTTTTATCATTCTCTTTATTAATCTTGATCCTTGGCTAGTTTTCAAATACTTCTCTCGTCGCTTTGCGTCCTTTATGTTTATGTAAGCTTCAAAAAAGATTAGTTTCCAAGGATTCTTATTTATAGTCGAAAAATTTAAGCCTGAATTATGTTCTTTTAGCCGTCGCTTAATATCGCTCGTATAACCGATATAAAAACTACCGTCGATCTTACTTTGTAGCAAATAAACTGTATAGAACATAATTTATCAAATTTCTACTACTTGGTCATTCCCTTCGTGCGGTGAAAGATGAAGATGATCATATATAGTCATTATACTCAATTTTCTTGACATCTCTAAATGCTTATATTAACCTGAAAGCAGGCGACAACATCTCCAACGAGGTGACCGGACATGGCCGAAACGGCTGCTGTCGACATCAGTCGTGTCGTTGTTCCAGTCGGTGCCGAAGTCTGCGTCACGCAGGCGGAGGTGACGTTCCTCACCGGCGAGGTCTGGACGACGAACGATCTGCACGAGTTGGCAAGACGTCTTCGAGATGCCGTGGAGCATCCCGCGGGAAGGGAGCCACTGCTCAATCTCGACTTCAGGAGATCTGGCTACCACCGGATCCGCTACGCTCTCCGGGTGCCAGGAGATGATCTGAAACATTGGCTGGAGGTGACGTGGCCGGAGTCGAGGAAGTGGGGTGCTCTGTGCGACTTTGATCTGTCGGGGGAGCCGGAGTGCTTCTATGGGCGGGAGTATCTCGCGGACGCCCTATGGGCCGATCTCACTGTCGATGGTCAGAAGCTAGCCGACTTCTTCTCGAGGTTGGGCAGCGGTATGGTGGGAAAGGGGTACATCAAGAGGTACAGCGCCCCGGTTGGTCTTCACGCCTACGACGACTTGGTCGGACTCACATTCGCGCCCGCACACGGGATCATGGGTCAGGGTCCAATTCGTCTGATCCGGGATCGTAGTTACGGCGATCTCTACAGGAGACTAGCTGTGGCGGATGGTGGCATCGGCGGACGCGACGACCAAGTTGGCAACCACGAACGCTACTCGCGTTCAAACGGGCCCTAGCCCGAACCGGCCCGTGCGGCATAAGGCAAAAGCCCAGCTGCATCGGGCTTTTGTTTTTTTATCACAAAAACTAACACCTCAAGGGGGGTGAGCCGTTCAGTTATGGAAGATGAAGATGGTCATGTGCCCGCGCTATTGCTCAAATAATTTAGCCAATGCTCAATGGGTGTATTTTTTGTGACCTGGAGCGATTTACCGCCGAGGTTGGAGAAAGTTTTGCAGGTGGTTTCGGAATTATCGATCAGGATGCTATCCTTAATATTTCCGCCGAATTCTTTTAAAATATCCAGAAATATTCTGCCGTTATCGTCGTCTTTGAACCTTCCGTAATCGGCGGAGTTAACGATCTGATCAAAGTAATTATCTAATTCGAGGGCGGGGACAGTGAAGCGGGTGAAGCAATCCATATTGCCGGTGATCAAAATCGTATTGTATCTTGCCCTAAGACCATCGATCTTTTTCAAAACATCTGCAGAAACCTTCATACTCTTGCAATCCGATACAAAAACACTCCACAAATCATCGTATCCCGCATTCAGCTCATCGGCTAGAAACTTATTAATCTCTTCTGATGAGTGCTTCCCGCGCATCCAGTCATCAACTTTTTCTGCGTTTCCTCTAAACAACACTTCCTGAATGCCGGTATAAATTTTCGGATCAACACTTCTCCAAAATCTGTCAAAACAAATAGTGCGGTCAAAATCAACAAATAAAGTAGGCTTCATGAAACTATTTTAACACAACCGGTGAAAAGTCGACTTGGTATTCGGGAATTGTGCCTCAAGTATAAACCTGCGAAGCTCTGTTGGCAACCACGGGGCGGAGCCCTCCCGTAGCATTGCGCGTAGGAGGGTGGGAGTGCGGGTGGCAAGGATGTTTATTTCCTCTTTGACTTCAATAATTTTCTTCTGGTCGGATTGGGGAGATAATTTTTTTCACTTGAGACCTTACGGCCGGTTTTTGATTCTAGTTCGCGTCTGGCGTTGCCGGCAACCGAGCCGCCAGCAGTGGCGGCATTTTTGTTTTCTGAAAACCCCTGACAGTTCTTGTTTTAGCAATTTCTGTTGTTGAGGCCTCTCCGAGCATCGAAAAAATCAATTCCAAATCATCCAAGTGGTCGCGCAGATTTTGGCGTTTAAGCCCCTTGAATTTCTTATACTGCGATGGCGTCATACCAAAAGCGGCTTTGGATATTTCTGCTGTCAAAATTGCATAATTTCTCTCCTCGGCTATTCCCCGGTTTCTCCATTCGTCTGTCAGTGTCTCGCGGATTTCAATCCCGCGCATCCTTTTTTCAATCCAAGAGTCGGGATATCCCTTGGCTCTATAGAGCGCGCGAGTGCGTTTCGTTGCCAACTCCGGATCATCAATTTCTTGAACTCTTTCGTAGCCAACTTTCGCCAGCCAACGCTTAAACGGCTCGGCCTTAGGAGAGGGGACGGATTGGACGATCCTAAACGTTGTCTCGGTGTCAGCACAGTCAGTTTCTCGCATTTTGCCGTCCGGGGCTTTCATTTTCAACTGTCCGATATTTTCGGACACTTCATCGTAACCCTCAAGAATTAATTTCTTTTTAAGGTCACCCCAATACTTTCTTGGTCGATCTGTTCCGGTTAACGCTTCAATTACATCAATGACCGAGAACCACCATTCATTTTTGAAAAGATTCCTTCTTATTTCTTTCTGTCTAAATATCGCGATTTGAGTTTCCATTCTTTCTCCAATATACCCCTTTTTACCTTGGTTTAAAATTTATTGACATCACCACTATCCATTGCAAAAATATTATAATCCAGAGGGACTCAAAAGTGCCGGTGAGGGAGGGGAGGAAGTGGAGGCAATAGCCGGCCGTTGCGCTGGCGAGAAAATAAATCACGGTTGTCAAAAGAAAATAATTTGATAATTTCTGCCAGCGTTTATCGTTCCTCGAGCCGAGATAGAGGAGTAGCATCGAAATAAAAATCAGCGCGACCATAACTGTGACGATATTGTTGTGCGCAATATCCGCCGCAGTCCGGAAACCTAGCCATGGATCCATGGGGAAAAAGACGAAAAGAATACAGCCGACAATGCTGGCGATGATCAGAAAGATCATACTAGCTCGAATCAATTTGATTGTCGATGATCTTAATATGCCGTACGCCAAATAAATTATCAATATATTGCTGATTACGAGAAACAAAACTATCAACCAGCTCAATGGCAGACCCCGTGCGAAAATTCG
>MEZY01000051.1:0-10233 GCA_001776195.1 Candidatus Berkelbacteria bacterium RIFOXYA2_FULL_43_10 | reverse complement strand
AAATCCCGCCGACAATAATCGTCAGTGAATATATCGCAACAGCCGAGATTCCGGTGACAGAATATTTTTTCATACTCCAAGCTTAACAAAATAATCCCACTTTTGATAGAACAACCCAACTTCCACACCGGGTGTGGAAGTTGGGGGTTTCTGGATACTTAGATTTAGAGTATATTTGGAGTATATTGAGATAAGAAGAATGAAAAATGGATATTAAGGAGGGAAAATGAAAAAAGGAGCAAAATGGATCAGGATTACGGCAGTATTGATTTTGTCTTTGTCCGCACTAAGTATTCTCGGTGCAAAGCCGCAGATCTCTTTAGCCGAGACAACAACTTATCCAGTGAGCGCTGACGCTTGGGTGAGCTCACAATTCCCAGACACCAATTATGGTGGAGCATCCTCTCTTTTTGTTTTTCACAACGCCAATGACGGCCGCGCCTATTTTAATTTTGATACATCTTCTCTTCCGGCAAATTCGACTATTACCAGCGCTAAACTAGTTGTCTATACACTGGGTAGCAGTGGTCTGGATTGTAGTGGCAGCCCAACCACCTTTACCATTGGTCTGGCAAGTTTACCTTGGCTGGAAAACAAAATAACATGGAGCAACAGAGCCGGTTTGGCAGCAAGCTTTGGGAGTTGGCTGTCATGTGGTTACAGTGGTTGGGCCTCGCTGGATGTCGCTCCTCTGGTTCAAGAAATATCAAATGGCACCAAAACCAATTACGGCTTCTTTTTGTATGGTGGTGGCGCAGATTTTAAGCGAACTCTTATCTCAAAAGAATCAACCGCTAACCATCCGGCATATTTGGAGATAGTTTATACGCCACCGGCGGCTTCGCCGACTCCAGGCGAAGAGACGGGGGATAGTGATTCTGATGCGGGACCAGCCACGACAGGATCAAGCACAGGAACTTCTACGGGTGCTAAAACTGCTCCGGCGTCGAGTGTTTCAGCATCAATTCTAGCGCCTGGCGAACTTATCGTAAAAGATGCAGGAGCGGCATCGATAAACCTCTCCTGGCAAAAATCAGAAACTCCTGATATCGACGGCTATAAAATCTTTCGCAGTGAAAAAGAAACAGAGGGTTTTGAAAATATTGCCAATACCGGCAATATCACTCTGACCTATACCGACACAGTCGGCGACGAAAAAACTTACTATTATATGGTTCGAGCCTACAAAGGCGACGAGGAGTCGGCCAGTTCAAATACTGCCAACGCTAATGCGAAAAAATTACTGGAAGAAAAAATTCCGATAATTCACAGCGGCAGATATCGCGAATGGATAATTATCGGCGCAGTAGCCGCCGGGTTGATTATTTTAATAGGACTCGCACTTCTGTTTTTCAAAGTAATTTTGCCGAAAATTCGGGCTCAAAAATCACAGAATGTTATTCGTTAACGGAATGCTTAAGCGATAGACAATGGCCATAATTGGCAGAATAAAGGAGATCTCATGGAAGGAGAAGATCAAAAAATCGATCAGATAGTTAATAAATCACAAAAAGGAAAAATTTGGCCGATCTTCATTTTGGCTCTACTATTGATCGGTGCGGGAGTAGGTGGATATTTTGTTTTTACTGGAAGATCGCTTGAGATTGGGAAAACCACCAACGATATTCGATGGGAATTGATGGATGACGGAAATTATCGGGCAAGCAGCACGCCTCCCGGCTGTCCTTCGCCACTAGTTCTCGATCCTCCGACAGATCTCTCCAAAGTTGTATCCGTTCTTTACCCCGGCCAGAGTCGCGGAGGAGACTACAAGCCCCATGGCGGTCTTCGATTTGCCGATAACGCAAACGAAGCTATCATCACGGCGCCGATGGACGCCTCGGTTGTTAACGGTTCGCGCTATATCGAGAGTGGTGAAATTCAATATCTTTTCAGTTTTGTCAATTCATGCGGCATACAATATCGTCTCGACCACTTAAGAGTTTTATCCCCGTCTTTTGCGACACTGGCCGAAAAACTACCCGCTGCCAAAGAGGACGACTCACGGACGACTGAATTTAATCCACCTGCAGAAATCAAGGCAGGAGATATTATTGCCACGACCGTTGGTATTATAAATTCAGGCAACGCCGGCTTTGATTTTGGCGTCTATGATTTGCGCCAACAAAACGAAGCGTCAAAGGATCCTTCTTTCCGAACTGCTAATGCCGATGATCCGGGTCAAGCATGGCACGCTCTCTGCTGGTTTGATCTGTTCTCTGCCAACAATGAGGCCAAAGTAAGAAGTTTGCCGGCAACTGCCAACAATTCCCAGAGCGATTATTGCAAGTAAATATGCCCTATCATTAAAATGGTACTTGATCCAAGAGTGTTCTCAAGCATTTTGTAAGTTTGATAACAGAATCGCATAATTTATCTGGACTGACATAATTAGTGCTCCCGATAAATCGGGGCTTGAAAGGAGACAAATGTTGAACGAAGTGAAATCCGCCTCTGGCGGAAAAGAAGCAAATCAAACAACAGGGGCTATGGAAGCGCCAAAAAAGAGTAAGTTGTGGTTGTGGATTGTTTTGTTGTTAATAGTGGCCGCCGTTGCGGTGGCTTTTGTGTTGCGGGATAAGAAAACTGCCGATAAAGACACGACGGAAACAACAAAGTCAGAAAATTCTACAACATCAAAAGAGACGGCCAAATGGAAGGAAGGCGGAGTCGCTATTGCCGGCAAATATGCCGATGCCGAAGTTGTTGACCTTGGTAATGGTAACTATCGGATATACTATTCAGCAGAGCCGGAAACTCCAAATTTTAATGGCCAGATCTATACGGCGACATCGACTGATGGCGTGACATGGACGGCAGGAGTGGAAATCAAGCAGGGTGCAACTTTTCCTGATGTAGTTAAGCTTCCCGACAACCGATGGCGGATGTATTATCAGCAAAATCAAGTTATCAAAAGCGCTATTTCAGCAGATGGTTTAAGTTTTACCGATGAGCCCGGCACAAGAATCGATAAAACGGAAACCGGTTTCACAATTGATAATATGGCAGCGTCTTCAACGGCCTTACTTTCCGATGGAACTTTTTTAATGGTCTATCGCGGGCTTATCAATGTGCTTTATAGCACAACGGAAAAATTACCCAATCAGACCACCCAATTATTTTTCTATGCTACTTCGACAGATGGTTTAACTTGGCAGAAAAAAGGTTTGGCGCTGGATAGCCGCAATGAAACTTTATTGGGTTTTTCTGATGGCGCCGAACTGGTGCAATGGGATGATGACAAAATCCGACTCTATTTTTGGTCATATAAGGGTGTCTATCATACGACTTATGAAAACGGACTTTTTGTTAGCACACCGACTTTTGATTTTACTAACAGCACCAATCCAAATGTAGCGTTTTCCGAAAACCCACCCGGCGATCCGACTTTGATGAAAATCAATAATATCTGGTATATGTACTACGGTCAGCACACCAAAGGCATTTACTACGCTACATTACAGTAAACTAAAAAATCAGAGCGCATTATGTGTCTTGAGGAAAATATATTGGGAATGATAATATTACGATGAAAATTCGAGCTCAAAAATCACGACCGGAATAAAATTGAGGACCTGGTGAAAAAAATATCTTGGATAATGTGGGCGGCAATCACAATTATTCTAGCCGCAGGCGGCACGGTTTATTTTGTTGAGAAAAAATCCTCAAAGGTGACGGAAAATAATCAACAAGCAGAAGCGTTGCCGTTTGGCGACAAGTTTAACACCATAATCATCGGTTGGGATGGAGTACAGCGCGACCATTTCCTCGAATGTTACAACGAAATACTGCCCGAGTGCCCCAACGGGCTTACGAATATCAAAAATCTATCAAGTGATAACATTTACAATCTTACAATCACAAACGGTGCCACCTCCACCAAACCGGGCTGGGTGCAGATTCTGACCGGATACAACTCGGAGGTTTCGGGTACGAAAACAAATGATAATTATTCGCCGATCCCAAGCGGTTATTCGCTTTTTGAAAAAGTAGAGAATAATTATCCAGAGATCAAAACTATATTCTTAGCCGCGAAGATCGATAATTTGGGTGGTAAGTGCAAAGATGAAGTAGCGGAGAACGGCACAATTGAACTTGTGGGCGAACCGTGGTGCGATGTGAAGAATGAGGTGGATTATTTCCAAAATGGTTTAAAGGAAAACGAAATTACCGGCGATAAGAGTTTGGAAATGATAGAAAAATACAAAAGCGATCGCTTTTTACTCTTTGTTCATTTTGCGGAGCCAGATGGTGCGGGGCATAAATATGGTGAAAATTCTATCGAATATTCTGATGCAATAATTGAGATCGATGCTTGGCTGGGCAAAATTGTAGCAAAACTTGCAGAGTTGAATTTGGAGAATAAGACGATGATATATGTAGCGGCAGATCACGGCTTTGATCAGGATGCCAAATCTCATAATAACGCGCCGTATTCAATCTATGCCACAAATGATCAAAGCGTAGTGAGAGCCGCCGACCGGCGCGACATTGCTCCTACAATTTTGAAAAAATATGGGATTAGTTTAAGCGAAAGTGGTGCAGTACCGGCAGTCGATGGCACCCCGCTGGATATTATCCCGACAGAGTGCGTGAAAGAAGGGGAGTCGTATCTTGACTATGCCGGTGCTCCGAAGTGTTGTACCGGTCTGCAAGTGAGAAATCTAGATCTGGTTGGTAACAGCGGAAAAATTACACCCGCGACCGGTGGAACCGGAGATAATTCTGGACTATGCGTAAAATAGAGGCTGGATATTGAACCAACCATATTCCCACCTACGAGGTGGGAATATGGTGTAAACGGGAAAACCGGCCGTAAGTACGACCGGCGTCGGTTCTCCTTGTGATCCGTCGTCTGGACGGAGTTCATGATGCGCTCGTGGCAATGGACACGTGCGGATCTGGGATCGGCTCCCCATGCTCGTTGACGCGACAGGGGATCACTTTGATCCCGGGAGGCAATACGTAGTTCTCGTCTTCCGGAGTTGGCCCGCCGTTGTTGCCGAACAGGTGTCGGCGGGATTGCTCGAGTTGCTCATAGAACTCCATGTTGTACAAGCCATCACCTCCCGGTTGATGCCTCAGAATGATATCGGTGCGGTATCCGCGAGCTGTGGCACCCAGCGCTCCTTAAGGTAGGCCAGATCTTCGAGCTCCTGTTTGAACTTCTCGGTTGCGACTCGAAGCACTTCCCGGGTCTCGTCTGTTACGCTTTCCAGCTTCCTGCATCTGCAAAGGAGCTGAAGAAGCACACAGAGTGCCGGTGCGATCACTTCATGGTGGGCCAACTCTCTGCAGTTGCTCTGCAAGCCCACAATGATGAAATTGAGGTGCCGTCTGTCGAACTCGGGCAGGTCAAGCCACTCGAGCGATCGGTTCACGACACCCTCCAGTCCCAGGAACTCCCAGAAGCATTGAGGCGTTGCTCCCATTCGGCTCCTCCTTCCGATCAGCGTTTCTCCTTAATCCCAATGATATTGGAGTTTTTACAATTAGTCAAACAGGGGTCTGATATCAGCTATGCTGTATCGAAATAATAGAAAAAGACCACCAAAGTGGTCCATTCTATCACGGTCGAATACTATAAATTCTTCAATTTCCTTTTCTGGCCTATGGCCATGAGCGTAGCTTTACTTTGTAAAGCGAAGTCGAATGGCTTTCCAATGCTGAACTTATCGGGAAATTATTGGAAAATTTTGCTTATTGAACAATATTCTGTCCGTCGCCGGAATCAGTAGAACCGTCGGAAGATCCTTTGACTCCAGGATCGCCACCTTCAATAATTACGCTGGAAGTACCACCTGACCCGCCAACAACTGATTGTGCAGATGAAGATGTCCCGCCGACTACCGTGTTAACGATTACATTGCCTGAAACTCCGGTGCTTTGTCCGATCACGACTTGGCCCCCACTGGTGTAACTTTCTATAACCGTACCGTTGCTTTGCTGGATAGTCCATTTTTTTTGGCCACTATCACTGGTTACCGAATTTGGACCGGTTCCGGGGGCATATTCAATTTTTAGCTCGCCACCAACTTGAGTGATTTTTGCTTCTCCGCCGTCTATCAACACACCGTCAATTCCTGCGGCGGTTGTTCCGGCGGCATAAACACGAGTATCTGTTTCATTACTCGGATCAATAGTCCCATCGGGATCACGCCAAGCGGCGACAATATCATTTTGAAAATTTTCAACATCGGCATCTTGTTGTTTTTTCTCAATAGCTGATTTCGTTCGGTTAACCGCCTCTTCTTGAACTTGAACCATGAGGGTTTTTACTGTTTCAGACTTGCTTTCCTGACGTATTTTCGAAAGGATTCTCTGTCTCTCTGTTTCGCGCGTAGCTACCATATTCATGGTTTCAGCCGAGATATTTTTGGTTTCAATCCGGTTGGTTTCTCTCTCTTTTATCTGCAAATAACGATCGGCAAATGTGATGACATCCTCATCGGAGCCAATCTGATTAGCTTCTTCAATATTATCAACGCGTTTCGATGCAAGGTCGTCTAAAACCTTGACTTTTGATTCGGATTTCCAAGTAAACAAATTGAGAACAACCCACTCCTTGGTATAAGTAAGCCAAGTTGGCAATTCGTTTTGGCTATCCGCTGCTAACACAGGCGACGCCGAAAACACCATCAACCCTACTGCTAAAGTTATCAATAACTTTTTCATAGCCCTCCTTGTCTATATTTGTACCTTTATTATACCACGAGAACTTGACAAGAAAAGAATCATCTTGCGATGATTCTTTTCTTATGGCTCCGGAGCTCGGATTCGAACCGAGAACATCCTCGTTACACTTAATCCACTATTTTCATAATGGCGTGGACCATATCTTCTCCATATCGCAAAGCGATTTAGGAGCCCTGGTATCTGGCCTCTACGGCGCTCCCGCCACAACTTCGAGGATGTTGGCGGGTTCCCACGGTATTAGCATATCTCAAGACTTAGCCTTCACCGTTATCCCAGGATTTTCATTCCGATGTTTCCACCGGAAGCTGCGTTGTTCCTTCATGAATTTCACGATGACAATTTGCACATACCAGGACACACTTATCAAGCTCTTTTCTCGTCCGTTCCCAAGATCTCGTTAGACCTCTGACAGACAGTCCAAAACTTTTCTTGGTGTCGTCCCGGTGATGGAAATCCAGTGCCGTATTGCATTTGTGATAATCGCAAATGCAACATTTGCCACCTTTGTAAGCAATCGCCATTTCTTTTATCTTTTTGCGACGCTTAGCAACTGCTTTTTTGAGATTTTCGGCTCTATCCGAGTATTTTCTTTTTTCCATTATCCAATTATCTCAAAAATATGAAGGAATGTTAACGTTCACAGCGAGGCGCTCTGCCGTTGAGCTACTCCGGAGTATATTAAAATAGTATCAAAAATCATAGCGAGTGTAAACATCATGCCCATGCTGATGTTTTTTTAGACAGGATCAAGTATAATTTAATCAGATTATAATAGTTATCAAGGGAGGGTCTATGGATGAGACATTTAGAAAACTAAAATCGCTAAACATTTATGCATCTTTGCTTCACCTAATTTCCGGAATTGTGATGCTTATGGTATCAAGCGATCTTACGGTTCCGATAACCGGCTCGTTTTTACGGTTAGATGTTACGACACAAAGTTTAGTTCCAAAAATGGATACTCTATTTTCTTTGAAGCTTGGTCCGCTTGTGGCGTCATTCCTTTTTATGTCGGCAATCGCACACTTTTTGGTGGCGATCCCTCTCAATAATTGGTATAACAAAAATCTCAAGAATCAGATTAACATCGCTCGCTGGATAGAGTATGCCCTTTCCTCCTCCGTAATGATTGTGGTTATATCACTTTTGGTCGGAATGAGTGATGTCGCAACATTAATTACAATATTTTTCCTAAATGCAATGATGATTCTCTTCGGCTGGATGATGGAGCTTCATAACCAGAGTACAGATACGACCAATTGGACATCTTTTATCTTCGGCTGTATTGCCGGGATAGGTCCCTGGATTGCGATTGCAATATATCTCATAAGCCCTAAAAGCCCCGACAATCCGCCGACTTTTGTTTACTGGATTTTTGTCTCACTTTTCGTCTTTTTTAATATTTTCGCCTTAAACCAAGTTCTGCAGTACAAAAAAACCGGCAGGTGGAGCGACTACTTATACGGAGAGCGCGTCTATATCATCTTAAGTTTCGTCGCCAAATCACTCCTTGCATGGCAGGTGTTCTTCGGAACGTTGAGGCCATAAAATAACCATCTAGCTCGCGACCGGTATGCAAATCTTTTGAATACACTTTAATTAACATTGAAATAATATTGTGCTAAGTTTGTAATACATTTAAGGGCTTTTTTATGTGTTCTGGAAAAGTAGAACAAAAATCTGACGAGGAGATTGCCAAACTGGTCCAGAGCGGAAGTGCCAACTCTTTTGGGGAACTGATCGATCGATACCAGGATAAACTTCTTCGCTACGGTAAAAGATTTTTATTCAACTACGATGATGTCGAGGACGCAGTCCAGGAAGTGTTCATCAAAGCTTACGAGAATATCCAAAGTTTTAATACGAAGATGAAATTCTCGCCTTGGATTTACAGGATTGCCCACAACACATTCATTAATATCATTCGAAAAAGCAAGCGCGAGCCAATCAGCTTCTTTGATCCGGATACCTTCTTCGCCAAGTCATTAAGGTCGGATAACGATGTCGAGAGTGAAGCAAACAAGCATTTTGATAAAATGGAAGTTGAAAAACATCTTAAGATATTAAAACCGAAATATCGGGAACCGCTAGTATTGTATTATATTGAAGAGAAGAGTTATCAAGAAATTTCCGATATCTTGCGTATCCCGGTTTCAACGGTAGGGGTAAGGATAAATAGGGCGAAAAACATCATCAAGGATAACACTACCACCCCACTACGCTAAAGCTACCACCCTTCGCATTAAGCTTCGGAACGGCACAGCGCGGGGCAGGCAGAATTGATACGGAAACCCCTTACAAAAGTTACAAATTTTACAAAAAACACGACTTACGCAAAAACACCACCAATGTCATTGCGAGGAGTAATCGACGAAGCAATCTAAACAGTGAGATTGCCACGCCCTTGGTTCAAAAGAAGGGCTCGCAATGACAATGCGTAAGTCGTAAAAATACAAATAGACTCAATGAGGATTCGTAATTTCGGGAAATTATTCGCCTGCCTGTCGGCAGACAGGTAAATTAGTAGGAGTTTTATGCCGAGCATAAAACAGAAAATTGAAAAGGAGATTGAGTCCGGCGAAGTTAAGATGGAGCCGAGATCGTCTTTTGTCTTTAAAAACGTGATTTTGATTGTTGCGATCGTTTTGGCGATCATCTTGGCAGTTTTCTACGCCAGCATGGCAATATTTGCTCTAAGAGCCGGGGGGATCATCTTTTTACCTTATCTGGGTCTCTCTTTAATACCTCTGATATTCTTGTATCTACCTTGGGAATTGATCTTTATAATTGCCGTACTTGTTATCCTAATTGAACTGCTCGCGAAGAGATATCCTTACTTCTATAAACACTCTCCGTTGTTTACTATTGGCGCGATCGCGTTGGTGCTCTTGGTGGCAGGTATCGCTTTGGCTCTTAGCGGGGTTCACGAGAGACTCTCCGGCGCCGGAGTAGGCAGAGGGCCGGGGTTTGCCGGACCCGGTTATGAGAGGATGGAGCACATGAGGCCGGAGGGCTTGTTTATCGGCAAAATCACAGCCATTGACGGGAATGATATCACTGTAAAATTGGAGAACGGAGATGAGGCGAAAGTTGTGACGAATGACGAAACTCGAGGTATCACAAATCTCAAAATCGGTGAGGTGATATCGGTCATTGGCGAGTATAACGATAGCACCATAAACGCTGATGCCATAAGGCCGATAAGAGGCAGAGGTTTCTTCGGCAAAGACATTAGCCGAAAAGCACCCCCGTGTGACGATTGCGGAGAGATTTGAAATATTTCCTTTTGCTTTTTGTAGTAAATGTTTGAAGGTCGATGCCCGCCGAATCGGCGGGATATGTGGGCCCACATAATATCGAGACAGAATATTAATAGGTAGTAAGGAGTTAAAATGAAAAAAAGATTGTTACTAACATCGGCGGTGCTAGGAGCCGCCGTGTTGTCGGGGATATTCTTAGCAACTGGTGCTTCGGCGAGCACTGGTGGTCTTAAATCGCGCCTTGCCGAAAAGCTGGGCATCGAAGAGAGCAGAGTCA
>MEZY01000050.1:27472-55752 GCA_001776195.1 Candidatus Berkelbacteria bacterium RIFOXYA2_FULL_43_10 | reverse complement strand
AACGCACTCGATTTTGAACGGTGACGTCTGTCTGCGGACTCCTTTTACTTCTTTAGTGAGCAGACTGGGAAAGTTGCGGAGTGAATCCAACCGATCTGGGTTGATGGTCGGGTCATCTTCGGTCACAACCAGCCAGTGGCTAGAAGTGCCGAGGTGAAAGCCCAGAACGAGCCAGCGGCTTCCCGGCGTAAGGTCGGTTGTGTCGCCTTTCTCTGGTCGACGGAGAATCTCGATGACACAGCCGGGCGGAGGTATTATCACCCCGCATGGGCAGCGATCGACTCTCTCGGTATCTGTCTGGCAGATGTTCGGAAGTGGCATGGGAGCCTCTTTCGTCGGAGTGGTGATTGACGCCTGTACCGCTTCCGCGATACTGGCTAGGATATTACATCATCTAACTGCATCTGTCAAGGTTTGCAGAATGGAAAATATTGTGATAATGTAGATACGATATCAAGTTAATTAAATTCACACGCCCATCTAAAATCCTTGTTTGATTGCAGAAGGGATCCTGAAACAAGTTCAGGATGACAACTTCTACGTCGAATAACTGTTGGGCGGAGGGCGGGGTTACCCCACTTCACCCTTTCGGGTTTCGCGGGGTTCCTGCGGAAAAGGAAAATTGTTATGGTAGAAACACCAACACTCAAAGAGATGCTTGGGGCCGGAGTTCACTTTGGCCACAAAACATCACGCTGGCACCCAAAAATGGCGCCGTATATTTTTGCGTCAAAATCCGGCGTTCATGTGATTAATTTGGAAAAAACGCAAGAAAAGCTAGCCTTGGCGCTTGAATACTTGGCGAAAATATCGTCAGAAGGTAAAAAAGCGGTATTTGTCGGTACCAAAAAACAGGCTCAAGCGATTGTGAAAGAGGCGGCTGAAGCTTGTACTATGCCATACGTAACCGAGCGCTGGCTCGGAGGCACATTGACTAACTTTGCCGTGGTTCAGAAAGCGATAAAAAAGCTGGAAAAAATGAAAGTTTTATCGCAAAGCCGTGATTTCGAAGAGATGAAAAAGCGCGATAGAGTAAAGCTAATGCAGGCGATAGAGAAGAGTGAAAATCTCGTCGGGGGACTTGTGACAATGACAGAGGTGCCGGAAGCCTTGATCCTGATAGGCGCTCACGATGAGAAAAATGCCGTGCTTGAAGCAAAATCAGCCGGAGTAAAAATTGTTGCATTGCTTGACTCAAACGCCAATCCGGCTGGAATTGATTTTCCGATACCGGCCAACGACGACGCTACGAAATCGATAACTATGTTTTCCAAACTTTTTGCTGATACAATCAAGAAGAACAAAACGCTCGCGAAGACATCAAAAGAGATTACCAC
Organism: Candidatus Berkelbacteria bacterium RIFOXYA2_FULL_43_10; assembly: GCA_001776195.1. Lineage (GTDB taxonomy): Bacteria > Patescibacteriota > UBA1384 > XYA2-FULL-43-10 > XYA2-FULL-43-10 > XYA2-FULL-43-10. Next base: position 54,415 of record MEZY01000050.1, on the reverse strand, counting down.
ATAGATTATTTCATAGATACCATAGATATCGGAGGACTATTATGAATATTTCAGCAACAGAAATTGCAAAGCTTCGAGATAAAACCGGGCTCCCGATGATGGAGTGCAAGAAAGCATTGGTGGAAGCTGACGGCAACGAGGGACAAGCGGTTGAAATTTTGAAGAATAAAGGGTTTTCCAAGGCGGCCTCAAAATCTGAGCGAGAAGTTAAATCGGGCTATATAGATTCATATGTTCACAACGGAAAAATCGGGGTGATCGTCGAGGTTCTTACGGAAACTGATTTCGTGGCAAAAAATGCAGATTTTCGAAGATTTGTCCATGATCTTGCTCTCCAAATTGCATCAGCCAAACCGATATATGTGAGCTCTGAGATAATTCCCGCTGAAGACATTAAAAAAATGAAAGCGGAATATGAAGCAGAGGTTGGTGCTTCCGGAAAGTCGGCAGAGATTGCCGGGAAAATTGTTGAGGGAAAAATAAAAAAGTGGCAAAGCGAAGTTTGTCTTCTTGACCAGAAATATCTAAGAGATGAAGACAAAACTGTCGGGGAACTATTGGCAGAAACGATAGCTAAGATCGGTGAAAATATTGTAATTTCCAGATTCATAAGATACGAGTTAGGAGACTAGAAGCTATCTCATAAATAAGTCGAGTTGCATTAGATTATCGTTTCCAGGACATAGCAATAGTTGATCTGTCATGCTGAATTTATTTCAGCATCTCAATGGGATTCTGAAACAAGTTCAGAATGACACGGCTTATGATGATTTATGAGATAGCTTCTAGTATTAAATTATTCTAATTACTGCTAATTGCTTTAATTATTCTAATCAATGCCCAATTAGGAAAATCCCAAATAACAAAAAACAAATATCAAATAAATCTCAAAAAATAAATCTCAAAACTAACATTGGAGCTTGGGATTTGATGTTTGATTAGGTCAATTAGAAATTAGAATAATTAACAAGTGAGGCGTTATGGTAAAAGATATCATTTCAGATGCAGAGAAGAGGATGGTCGGCGCCCTATCAAATCTGTCCGAAGAGCTTAAAAAAATTAGAACAAACAGGGCTAATTCAAGTCTGGTTGAGGATATCCCCGTCTCTTACTACGGCTCGACGATCTCGCTCAAGGAGGCGGCAACAATTACAACGCCGGAGCCAAGCTTGATTCAGATTAAACCGTTCGACAGAAATGCTATTGGCGACATCGAACTTGCAATCAGAAATGCCGAGCTGGGTTTTAGTCCGATTAACGACGGAACATTTGTCAGAATTTCCATTCCGTCGCTAACGGAAGAAAGAAGGGTCGAGCTTGCCTCCCAAGTCAAACGTGCAGGGGAGAACGCTAAAGTACAGCTTAGAACTTTACGAGGCGAAGCATGGAGTAAGGTTCAAGATCTGGTAAAGAAGAGCGAGGCAACGGAAGATGACAAATATCGCTCGGAGAAAGAGTTAAACGAATTGATAGAGAGGATGAATAAACAAGTCGACAGTACTGTTTCTGCGAAAGAAGCGGAAGTGATGAAAATATAACCACCACTCGCAAGAATTATTCTAATTGCTTCTAATTATTCTAATTAACCTAATGAAATCCCAATAATATTAAAATCCCAAATAAACAAATACCAAAAAACAAATAAATCACAAATAACAAACCTTAAAAGAATATTGGAAATTGATTTTTGGAGCTCATTTGTTATTTGATGCTTGGGATTTGGTTCTTAGTTAGAATAATTAGAGCAATTAGAAATTAGAGTAATTGCACACAATGATTCTCACGATTATAACTTTCATAGCAATACTTGTCGTCCTGGTGATGGTCCATGAGCTGGGGCATTTTCTAGCTGCAAAAGCTTGCGGTGTCTATGTCGAGGAGTTCGCATTTGGTTTTCCGCCACGCATTTGGTCAAAAAAATACAAAGAGACGAGGTACTCGATAAATGCAATCCCGCTTGGCGGGTATGTGAAGATGTTGGGAGAGCTCGAAGAGCATCCGGATCCGCGCGCTTTCGAAAATCAAAGTCGCTTCAAAAGATTTTTAATATCTGTCGCCGGCGTGGTGATGAATATACTTCTTGCTTGGCTAATACTCGATATCGGTTTCACGGTAGGTATGGCGCCTATAGTTTCTACTGCCAAATCGATCCCCGGAGAGATATTAAAATCTGAAGTGATGATCGCCGAAGTGATGAAAGATTCGCCAGCAGACAGTGCTGGTCTTGAGCCGGGCGATATTGTGAGCGGAGCAGTTGTCGAGGACAAGAATATCACGATTGAATCGACAAAAGATCTTTCCGATCTTTCTTTCTCCTCGAAGGGAAAAGAGATAACACTCAACTATAAAGCTGTCAAAGATAATTCTGATCAGAGCAAAGAAGTTACTGTCAGCAATGACCCCGATGCGCCGCTTGGAGTTGTGGTTATAGAGCAGGGAGTGGTCAGGGTCCCTTGGTATAAAGCGCCGTATGTAGCATTGCGAGAGACGATAAAAATATTCCAGTTAACTTTCTTGTTTTTGAAAAAATTCTTTGTCAGAGCGGTGTTTTCCACTGAAATTGTTCAGGGAATCGGCGGGCCGGTAGCAATATATACCTATACGGGAACAGCGGTTAAAGCGGGGATAATGGCGATACTGCAATTCATCGCAATTCTTTCGACAAATCTGGCTTTGGTAAATATCTTGCCGTTTCCGGCTTTGGACGGAGGGAGAATCCTCTTTGTTTTATCGGAGATTATCGCTCGCAGGAAACTTGTAAAACAGCGGGCAGAGCAGATAATTCACACTTTGGGATTCGCTTTATTGATTTTAATGGTAGCAGTACTTACGTATAAGGATGTGGTGAGATTGATAATCAAATGACACACACAGAAAAAATACACCCCACTTCGCTCCCTGAGCTTCGCGGGGCGAGCAGAAAGGTCGCAGAATAATCGATGTCAAAATATTATGAGGTATGTATGGTGTATAATAGTGACAATGTACATAATCCTTAATTCTTAATCCATTATCCGAATCTTATGAAACGATCGCAAATTCTAATTAAAACCCAAAAAGAAATACCAGCTGATGCTGACTCCATCAATGCATCACTTTTAACGCGTGGCGGATTTATTCAAAAAGAGATGGCGGGAGTATATGCTCTTCTTCCTCTCGGTCTTAGAGTTTATCGAAAAATCGAAAATATCATTCGCGAAGAGATGAATACTATCGGCGGGCAAGAACTTTTAATGAATGTTTTACAGCCAAAGGTGCTATGGGAAGAGAGCGGACGCTGGGGAAAAGTGGCGGATGTCATGTACCGAGTGGGCACTGACGTCGGATTGGCGCCGACTCATGAAGAGCAGATTACCGATATTGTCCGCAGACGAATATCATCGTATAAAGATCTACCGGCAGCTTATTACCAAATACAAGTCAAATTTCGAAACGAACCGCGAGCTAAATCGGGGCTTTTGCGCGGTCGCGAATTTTTGATGAAAGATATGTACAGTTTTCATGAGAACGAAGATGATTTTAAAGCATATTATGATAAGGTCGCCGAAACTTATAAAAAAATATTTTCGCGCATCGGTCTTGAAACAAAATATGTTAAAGCCAGCGGAGGAATGTTTGGCGATACATCGAACGAGTTTCAAGTTATCTGTCCGACCGGCGAGGACGTAATATTAATCTGCGAAAAGTGCGATTTTGCGGAAAATACAGAAATATCAAAACTGAAATCAGGCGATAAATGTCCGAAGTGTGGTAGCAGCATCAAATCAGAAAAAGCGATAGAGATTGGAAACATTTTTCCGCTCGGGGACAAATATTCTAAGTCAATGAACGCCAAAATATTGGATGCGGATGGGAAAGAAGTGGCGATGATTATGGGATGTTACGGAATAGGACTCACTCGAGTGATGGCGGCAGTAGTTGAGGTAAGTCATGATAATAATGGCATCGTCTGGCCGGAAAGCGTCGCACCGTTTAAAGTTAATTTGATCTCACTAAACAAAAACAGCGAAGCAGACAAAGTGTATGAGGAGCTCATACGCCGGAATATTGAAGTTCTATACGATGATCGAGATGAAATCACCGCTGGCGAGAAGTTCGCTGATGCCGACCTCATCGGTTGCCCAATCCGCATCATCATCTCCGAAAAATCCCTCGCTTCTGGCGGCGCAGAAATCTCAAAGAGAGGATCGCAAGATAGCGAAATTATCAGGATATCTAAACTAATCAATAAGCTAGCAAACTAGAATAAAACAGTATAAACACAAAGAATACTCCAACACTATATAGTGTTGGAGTATTTAATTAGCGAGCTATAGTATTATTGTGTCTAGGACTTAATAAATAAAATTACTATAACACACTAGAAGCTATCTCATAAATCATCATAAGCCGTGTCATTCTGAACTTGTTTCAGAATCCCATTGAGATGCTGAAATAAATTCAGCATGACAGATCAACTATTGCTATGTCCTGGAAACGATAATCTAATGCAACTCGACTTATTTATGAGATAGCTTCTAGTGTTATAGTATTGTGGTTACATAAGACGGAATTGTTGTATGAAGTTTCTACAATAGACATCGATGGGCCAGATTGGACGCATCTTGCATTAAAAGAGACTCGATGGTGTCATGTTAATGAATATTGTGCTAGAATACGACTGCCAGAATTGAGAATATTTACATGAAAAATATTAGCAACATACAACTATCAACTTTACCAGGTGTATATCAGTTCCTTAATGAAAAAGGGGAGGTTTTGTACGTGGGGAAGGCGAAGAGTCTGAAAAATCGTATAAAATCGTATTTTGTAAGAGAGGTTGGGAGGGGACCGGCGATAGAGTTAATGGTGAAAGAGGCATCAGATATTAAAATAATTGAATGCGAGAGTGAGATCGAGGCGGTGGTGTTGGAAGCCGAACTCATCAACAAGCTACAACCAAAATACAATGTTCGGCAGAAAGATGATAAAACATTTTTACTAGTCCATATATCAAGCGAAGAATATCCAAAAGTATCGACAGTCCGCTACAAAGAAGCATTGCTATTAAAATCAAAACTTAAAAAACGAGAGTATTTTGGACCATATCCGGCCGGTTTAGCATTAAAAAAATCGCTTCGTTATTTGCGCAAAATTTTCCAGTTCCGCGATTGCTCGAAGGCGAAATATCGAACTTATGAAAAAAGAGGTAGGCCATGTCTTTTCGGAGACATCGATTTATGCACATCTCCATGTATCGATAAAATATCGATAGAGGATTACGCCACAAACATTGAATGGTTCAAGACATTTTTACGTGGTAACAAGAAAATGATAATCAGAGACATTGAACGAGCGATGAATACAGCATCAAAAGCAACAAAATATGAAGAAGCGGCGGATCTGCGCGATAAAATTGAGTCGCTAAATCATATTCATGAAGTGGCGGTTGATATCAAGGATACATTCGAGAGCTCATCGAATATTCTATTTCAAAGAATCGAGTGCTTCGATATTTCCAATATTTCAGGTAAGTTTGCGGTCGGGGCTATGTCTGTGGCGGAGCGGGGGAAAGCAGTACCAAGTGAATATCGAAAATTTAAAATCAAAACCGTTAAGGGAGCGAATGAGATCGCGATGATGAGGGAGATGTTGGAACGCAGATTCAAACATGCATCAAAAACCAGCGGATGGTCGATGCCGGATCTGATTGTAATCGACGGGGGAGTGGCTCATCTGAATTTAGTTATCAGTATATTGAACCATCATAAAATTGATATCCCAGTGGTGGCGATTGCAAAAGGAGAAAAGCGAGACAAAAATGAATTTCATTATTCCGACTCCCTAATTGCCAATTACCTTAAAAAAACACCGGAGTTGGAGCTGACATTGATAATAGCTCGCGATGAAGCCCATAGATTCGCGATACAGTATTATAGAAAATTACACCGCAAGCAATTATTGGAAAACAACACACACAGATCTGATTCACCGAAAGGACACAGAAATCCCCTTACGAAAGTTACAGATCTAACAAAAATTACAAAGTAACTACACGGATACCCACACGGATGGAACACGGATATCGTTTGAACAAAATAAAGAATCTAAATACAATCGTTTCAGTGCTAAATCTGTGTATAAAATCAGTGTGGTTGAGTAATTTAGTGAAATTATTCGCCTGCCTGTCGGCAGACAGGTAAATTAGTAGGGAAAAATGCCCAACATTTTCAAAAGGTGGTGGAGGGGGTTGATATACGAGCCACTTGACCCGCGCTTTTTAGCGGGTAAAAATATCAAAATCGCTGTCCTGGGAGGTGGAAGCGGCTTGGCCGTTTTACTTTCCGGCCTTAAAAAATATTCAAACGATATATCCGCAATTGTTTCGGTCATGGATGATGGAAAGTCCTCGGGCAGAATCCGAAAAAAGTTTGATATCTTGCCCCCGGGAGATATCAGGAAGTGCATTGTCGCATTATCTAAATACGAGGGCGATGCGAAGGACTTTTTTAACTACCGATTTCCCGAGGGCACGGGCGCATTTGCCGGTCACACGCTTGGGAATATCTGGTTGGCAGGATTGGCCGGACATATCGGATCGTTCGAGAAAGCGGTTCAGGCGACAACGGAGATATTTGTCTCGGCTGGAAAGATATTACCCGCCACGCTTGAGAAACTTGAACTGATTGCCAGATATGACGACGGGAAAGTGGTGCGAGGAGAGTCGCGTATTCCAAGACCGAAGAAAAGAATCAAAAGTATTAAGCTAAGCAATGAGGGCGCCAAAGCGTATAGAAAATCGGTCGAAGCTCTAAAATCGGCAAACTTGATAGTAATAGGTCCCGGGAGTTTGTATACAAGCATAATCCCAAATTTATTGATAGCCGATATCAATCGTGCCATCGCGGGCAATACAAGTGCTGTTAGAATATTTATTATAAACAGTTCAACTGAGCGTGGCGAGACGGAAAATTACAGCGCGGAAGATCATATTTTTGCGATCAAAGATCACTCCAAAAACCGACTTTTTGACTACTGCCTAGTGAATGACAAGATAGTAAAAAAATCAAAAGACGAATCCCTTTTGGGCGGTGTTCACAACATTACAACTGATAGAGAGGAGATTTTGGGTTGTAAAATATACAAAGAAGATATCATTGACCCTAAAAAACCGCTATATCACCAACCGGATAAACTAGCAAAAGCGATAATTAAGATATATAATAGTGTTAAGAAGTGATAGAGGGCGAATAGGTGATTCTTACACGGATCTGTAACGCGGATAAGCGCGGATAGTTGGTCGGGTCAGTGATAAGTCAGTGTAATTAAGTCAGTGTGGTAACATGCGCAGACCGATGGTTGTTGCTAACTGGAAAATGTATACCAGGGCATCCGACGCCTATGTTTTAGCGACGACAATTCGTAACCAAGTGGCGGCAATAGACGGAGTCGAGGTTGTAATCTGTCCCCCATCAGTTTGGCTCTCCGAAGTATCCGACATTGTTAAAAAAGATGGCAAGGTCAATGTTGGTGCTCAAAACATTTTTTATGAAGAAGAGGGTCCGTATACAGGAGAGATCTCTCCGATAATGATTCGTGATATCGCCAAATATGTTCTTGTCGGCCATTCGGAGCGTCGTTTCCATTTCGGTGAGTCAGATATCGATGTAAATGAGAAAGTGATAGCGGCTCTAAAACATGGACTCTCGCCCATTATTTGTGTTGGAGAAAAGTCAAAGAGCGCTCCTATCGGAGAAGCGGTGGAACAGTTGACAGAAGCACTCCGACATATACCGAAGAAAAATTATCAAAATTGCGTTGTTGCGTACGAACCTGTTTGGGCTATCGGAGGAGTGGAAGCGGCTCCGGTAGAGAGAGTAGTGCGAGCGATTGCACGCTTGCGAGAAGATATCGGGAGAGATTCGCCCATACTCTATGGTGGGAGCATTAACAACAAAGATGTGGGTGAATTTGCAAAAAGTCCTCATATAGACGGAGTATTAGTCGGCTCGGCAAGCCTACGTGCAGGAGTATTTATCGAAATTTGCAAGATATGGGCAGAAGCAAAAACCTTCAAGTAGACACAGAAATATTGACAGATAACCACCACAGATCTGTGCCACACCTGCCTGCCGGCAGGCAGGGATAATCACAGAATAATACAAGTAAAGATAACTAATTAAACTAATGACCAATAACGAATATCTGTGCAATTCCGTGGTGTGAATCTGTGGTGGTAATAGTACATTAAATGAGGCTTTATGACCAATGTTGCGATAAATGGGTTTGGTCGGATCGGGCGAGCTGCGGCGAAAATTACGCTCGAAAGCCCCGTAATGAATTTAGTGGCGATTAACGATCTCGGCGATATTCCTACTTTAGCCCATCTTCTGAAATATGACTCTTGCTACGGCATATACGAAAAAGAGGTTGGTTACAAAGATAATGGACTGATCGTAAATACTCACAACATACGTTTTTTTTCAGAGAAAAATCCGAAAGATCTGCCATGGAAAGCCCTGGAGATCGATGTCGTTCTGGAGTCAACCGGGGTATTTTTGACCAAAGAGCTAGCAAAGAGCCACATAACTGCCGGCGCAAAAAAAGTAGTTCTTTCGGCTCCACCGAAAGACGAAAGCGTGCCGATATATGTAATCGGATCAAACGAGAAAAAATACAATGGTGAAGATATCGTCTCAAATGCATCTTGCACAACAAATTGCATCGCTCCGGTAATGAAAGTTCTGGATGATGTTTTTGGAATTGAAAAATCAATGATGACAACAGTCCACAGCTATACTGCCGATCAGAGCTTGGTGGATGGTCCACACAAAGATTTGCGTCGAGCCAGGGCGGCGGCGGTAAACATCATCCCGACAACCACGGGTGCCGCTATTGCTACGGGGAAAACTATCAAATCCCTTGAAGGTAGGTTCGACGGACTTTCCGTGCGCGTGCCAACCTCGATTGTCTCTCTGTCCGATATCACGGCGCTTGTTGGCAAAAGAGTTGATCGCGAGATTATTAACAAGGTGCTCACCGATGCTACGGAATCGACACACCTGGGGATAATAGTCACGAGCGAAGAGCCGCTAGTTTCATCGGATTTAGTCAAAAATAATGCTTCGGCGATAGTTGACATGCAACTTACCAATGTTGTTGCTGGCGATTTAATCAAAGTTATTGCTTGGTATGATAACGAATGGGGGTACAGCAATCGTTTAGTCGAACTCGCCGAGCTGATTGCAACCAAACAATAATCCTATTTTTGTTTTTATACATGATAAGCCAGCCCTCACAAAATTTCTAGGCACTTTGATCCGCCGATTCGGCGGACGCGCTTGCCAACCGTCGAAATTTCGCGAGGGCTGGCTTATAGGAGCCAGTATTACTAAGATCGAGAGTATTTCATTATTAATTATTCATTGAAAGCATAGCTTCCCTATGTGCTTGGCAATTCCCGGTAAAATTAAAAAAATTAAGGGTAGTGAAGCTTTTTTTGATTTTGAGGACAAAGAATACTGCGCCGATATATCACTCTCGCCGGAAGTGAAGATCGGGGATTGGATTTTGACTCACGACGGTAGAGCGCTCTCTAAAGTGACAAAGGAAGAAGCGGGAGAAAATCTAAAGTTGATAGAGCTTCAAAGTAGTAAAAAATTTTAACTGTTGTCGCTGGCATCAAGTTAGAATTAGCGATATTGTCGCGGTCGCGACAATATCGCTAATTCTAGTATTAAATCCGATGAGTTAGTCAGAGTTCTTATATGTCCTTTTTATTGAAAATGATCAAAGAGGCAATGGTCCCGATTGAAAATATCGCAAAAAGGATAACAACATCTTTAATTTCAACATGACCCGACTCGAGCAGTTTTTGGGGATTATAAAGATTGTAGAGCGAGATGAATTTGAAATCTGCTAATTTGTCGATGATATTGCAGAGCGAAAGGAATACATATGAACCGAAGGCGATGACAACTGTAATCAAAACGACAGAAATTCTTGATTTCATCACAGATGAGAGAAAGGCGGCGATTCCGGTGAGCGCCCACATGAAAAGTATTGCGGTTAAGCCAAAGGCTAAAAGTCCACTGATTTTAATATCAATATCGTATGCTAGGCATAGAAGGTACATTGCAAGTATATTAAAAATAACCAATGCCGCAGAATATTTAAGTGTGACTACAAATTGAGACAGAGCGTATTTAGTTCTAGAAATCGGTTGCGAGAGGTCAAAATCGATGGTTCTTTTCTCAATGCCACCGGCTATGACACTTCCGGCGGAAGAGGCAAGATAAAATGTAATGATTACTACAAAGAAAATTGATAAATACTCCATTGAGAGAAAGCCTTCGATTTTCGAATATTGCAAACCTTCAGCACCACCAAAAAATTTCACAAACTCTTCCGGCATCTGCTTGAGATATGCGTCAATATCAAAACTTTGCATTGAAGGAAAGAGCCCGATCATAAGCCAAGTGTAAGCAAAAAGACCAGTGGCGTAGTAGATAACACCGTTTCTTTGCTCCTTAAGTTTTTGGATAATAATATTGATCATTTTTTATAATAGTGCATAAATATTTCTTCAAGAGAAGGTTCCGAGACTTTGATATCTTCGATATCGAATTTAGCAAGAGATTGTAGTATCTTTCCGTTTTTTCCGGTAGTTATCAGATGGTAACCGGTGGTAGTTCTCTCAATTTTCGTTACACCTTCCTGCTTGAGGGTGGAGAGGGGGAGAACAGAAGAAGTATCAATATGGATTTCTCGTATATTTTTTTCACGGAACTCATCAATATTTTCGATTTTTAAGAGTTCTCCTTCTTTGATGATGCCGACTCTGTCACAAAGCTTCTCGGCTTCTTCGAGAATATGTGTTGAGAAGAAAGTGGTAGCGCCAAATTTTTTTGTTTCGCGGATAATTTTGTAAAATTCTGCTTGATTCAAAGGGTCTAGACCGGAAGTCGGCTCATCAAGTATCAAAAGTTTTGGTTTGTGCATAAGCGCTAAAACAACCGCTATTTTTTGTTTGTTTCCCTTTGAATAATCTTTAACCTTGCGTTTGGTGTCAAGATCGAATCTCTGGATTAAATCAGCCAGATATTTTTTGTCAATATCTTGTTTGAAACCTCCGTAATATTTGATACAGCTGTCACCCGTTAGGACATCGGGCAGAAAAATTTCACCAGGGAGATATCCGATATTTTTCTTAATCTGGATAGTGTCCGTATGAATGTTTAATCCGAAAATCGATGCGGAACCGGAGGTTGGCATTATCAAATCCAAAAGAAGCCGAATGGTTGTAGATTTCCCGGCGCCGTTAGGTCCTATGAAACCGAAAATCTCGCCCGCATCGACATCAAGAGTAAGATTTTTGACACCTAAAATCTTCCCGTGATTGTAATATTTAGTCAGTTTATTTATCTCAACAATTTTCATCAGCTCAGTCTATTATTCGTTCTACTTTGAACTTAATACTTTCGACTTTTAACTCTAATGTGTTGCGCAGGTTATGCAGGGGTCGTAGCCGCGAATTAGCATCTCAATTAACGCATTTCTTTCCGCCGGTTTCATACCTTTTATTATCGGAGCTAAAAGTTTCATGTCAGTTTCCATGGAAGCGAGGTTTTGAACTGTCGGTGTGACAATATCACACTTTGTTATATACCCGTCTTTGTCGAGCGAGTAAGAATGGAATAATGTTCCACGTGGTGCCTCGCAGGCGGAAACCCCGGCTCTGAATACCTTTGGTTCAACCATCTTCTCAGACTTTAATCCATCCCGCATCAATCCGTTAATTATTCTTTGAGATTCATAAACGAAATGCAAAAGTTCTATCGCTTGCGCCAAGATATTGTTAAAAGGATTATCGAATTCTTTGTCTGAAATATCCAATGTTTTAAGATAGGCCGCAAGAGTGTGATTTAATTTATTCCGGCTTAAATTATATCTTGCCATAGCTCCCACCATCATTTCTTTGCCCCGAAGTGTTGCGAATTTTGCTCTGTTGTATGGTTTCAGCTCCTCATAAACGTAGTTGTGATAGTCTTTTGCCTGGAATTTATTGCCGCTCGTGGTTTGTATGATACCCTCATAATATGCATAATCATTATCTTCGCATAAAGCGCTATAGATCATCTTTCTCTCGATTTGAGGATAGTCGAAAGAAGCGAACAGAGCGAGAGTTTTTTGAGAGATCTCAATAATTCTATCCGACTCATTTAATATCTTTTTTAAATCAGAGAATTCTGGAATCTTTTTAAACCCGCCTGGGACATTTGAAACCGGATGAACGGCTCGCCCCCCTACTATCTGTACAATTAGATCAGAATATTTTTTTAAAGTTACGGCGTTTTGAAAAAGATCGGGATGAGTTTTTTGCAATTCGAAAGAAGAGCTCGCTCCGACAAAATCAGGCAGGGCTAAAAGATAAAGGTGGAGGGAGTGACTCTGGATCATCTGACCACAAAGCATCAGCTTTCGCAGTTCCTTAGTCTGTTTTGAGACTTCAATGCCACAAGCGGCCTCGATCGCCTTCGTAGATGTCACATTGTGAATAACCGGACAGATGCCACAGATTCTTGAAGTAATTACCGGAGCTTCGAAGTAACGTCTACCGACCACAATACTTTCGACAAAACGTTCCCCATCAAGGCCAATGATCCGTGCTTTATCGATTCTGCCAGCCTTAAGATGGGCATAAAATGTGGCATGACCTTCGATCTTTGGGATACTATTTTCCTTCATCTGTTCTCCTTTTCCATTCGCATTCATAATCCCCGTATATTGTCATCATATTAGTTGAGTCCTCGTCACTAATAATTGGTTTTAAGATCTCTTTCATTTTAGCAAAATCGGCTTGATCGGTGGCGCCTCGGCAGCCGTAACATGCCTCACCTCCATTTACGCAAATTGAGTCGCATCCTCCTCTGGTTATTGGACCAAGACAAGGTTTTCCCTCTTTTAATAAACACTGATTTTCATTTTGACGGCATTCGAAGCAGACGGCAAGATCGTGGAGAGTCGGGACTTTGTTCCAGTAAATATCCATTAGAAAAGCGAATAATTCTTTGTGAGAAATGGGACAGCCGGGAACAATAAAGTCGGTATTTATTACTTCCGGTATTGAGACAACATCTTTAGCCAGAGTCATTTTCTTGGGTAAGGAATTTCTTTCAGATTGTATCCCTCCCAAGTGGGCGCAACTGCCGATGACGATGACAATCGCACTTGTTTTTCTAATCTCTCGCAAGAGCGTATATTCTTCTTTCGATTCCGGTGTACCTTCGACCAGAGAAACATCAAACGGACCCGGTAAGTTCTCCTCTTGCCCTAAACGAAAGTTTCTTACATCGTAATACTTTAGAAGCTGTGAAAAATCATCATAATCTTTTAGGATCTCAAACTGGCATCCTTCGCAACAGGTGAGTGAATAAATCCCCAGAGTTTTTTTCGGATATGGTTTCATTTATTAAGTTCCGGTTTTATTATATCCCATCTAAAGACCGGGCCGTCTTTGCAGACTAAGTATTTCCCGATATTGCAGTGCTGGCAAAGGCCGATTCCGCACTCCATTCGTCTTTCAAAGGAAATATAAATGTTTTTATCAGCTATTTTTTTCTCGCTTAGTTTTTCGTTACAATATCCGAACATCACTTCCGGTCCGCACATTAATATTTTCGTTTTATTGGCATCAATTTTTAATTTTTCGATGATCTTTGGAATCATGCAAACTTCTCCATCCCAACCGCTCGCACCCTTTTCAACGGCAATTTTTACGTATCCGAATTTCTTTTTCCATTGCTTAAAATCTTTTGAGAAAAGGAGGTGCTCCGGCGTCTTGCATCCCGCAAGAATGTATATATTCTTATACTCTTTTTGATATTTAATCAACTTCTCAATCATGGGACGGAGTGGTACTATCCCCATCCCGCCGGCAATAATAACAATATTTTGACCGATGAGAGCTCCCTCCGGCCAGCCCTTTCCGTATGGTCCGCGAACGAGCATCTCTTCTCCTGGTAAATATTCAACAAGCTGGTTTGTCGTATTGCCAACGGCGCGAATACAAAGCTCAAACTTTTTCTTATTGTATGGTGAGGAGCAGGGAGCAAAAGTCGCCTCACCGATTTTTGGTACCATCACTTGAACAAATTGCCCCGGCTCAAAATTAAGATTCCCCTCCAGGGTAAACAAAAAAGTATCAGGAGCTACTTCCTTTTTTTTGACAATTTTGAATTTTTCGAAAGGATCTTTTGACTTCATTAGTGTTGTTTGATTAACTCGAGCCGTCCAATAATACTTCCAGGTTTTAATATTGTTCCTGGAGATGTCACCGAGTTAGCTCCGAGTTTCGAATTATCACCTATCAGAGCTCCGAATTTAATAACACCCGTTGAGATTAGTTCATCACCTGCCATCACTTTTATTATTTTATCTTGATCGCTTATATATTCATTAAAATGATTAGCGATTACGGCCCCACCTTCTAAATTGACATCTGACCCAACTATCGAATCCCCCACATAATTCATATGTGCGATCGTGCTACCATCAAGAATAATACTTGTTTTGATCTCACATGACGGACCGATTGTGACATCTGCGCCCAATATAACACCGCTTCTGAAATAACAGTTAGCGGCTACAAAACATTTTTTGTTAATTATTACAGGACCCTTAAAAATGACATTTGCTTCCACGATCGCATCTTTATGAATGGCAACCTTATCTTTAATATTGTATTCGTCTCCCAACTCCCTTAATTTCTTTTCAATAACCGAATCAATATCTGATAATATCTCCCAAGGTTTTCTATTGGTATCGCCGATATAGTTTTTTAATTGGGGTACATAATCAAGAATTTTTATTTCCGCCATTGATTCTCCTTTCAATTTTTTCGTCTAACGCACTTAAAATATTCTTTATATTCAAATTTGCCGGGCAGGCCACGATGCAACGGCCGCAACCGACACACAAAAATCGTCCAAGTTCGCGCTTGCCGCGAACGAATTTATGATGATACCAATTGTAAATTCTATCAACATTTTCCGGCCTTAAATCATTACGATTTTGAATTTCGGAGAAACCTTTTGCGAAACAGGAGTCCCATTTAAGGCAGATTTTTGATGATCCATCAATATTATTTTTATATTCTTGTCGAAAGCAGAAGCAGAGCGGGCAAACGGCGGTGCAAGCACCGCAACCGAAGCAGTTGTTGGCGATTCGTTGCCAAAAATCCTCAAAATCAGCGCGACGAGAGATGGTGTCTTCGAGCGAATATTCAAAGTCGTCATCATCGTGTTTTATCGGTCGGGGGTTGGACTGTTCTTCCGCGCTAATGATATCGATTTCATCCAAAATATCTTCACCTGTTTGCGAATTTGTATATGCAGAATATTTATCCCCCTCCTCTTTTTGAAGATATATATCGAATCCGTCCAATCTATTCGCACCAAAAACCTCACAAAAACAATTTATATCCGGTTCGCACTCTGAAGCAACTATCAAAATATTGTCTCTCCTCAAAACTAGTTTTGAGTCAACAAATTGTCTTAAGAAAATATGCAAAGCATGAACATCGCAAACATGAAGTCCTACGAGCGCGATTGACTTTGTGCCGTCAGCTTTTCCAAATTCAACTCTGTCTGGAAATAATATTTTTTTGAACGGCAAAACCGTTGGCCTGGAGAAAAGCCGCAAATTCGAGAGCGTTTTTACTTCAGCCAAAACCACCTTGCCCCCAATCTCTTGGGGCGCAAAGGTTTGATATTTTCCCGTTATCGTCCCGACAAGTTTTCCGAGCTGATGCTTATTTATGTCGTACTTCATTACCCTCCGTACAACCATTTTAGCTTAAAAAGTTTGACAAAGAAACTATTACAACCTTAAGCCGAAAGAAAAGTTCATGATTGCAACACACAAATTCGCCAGATAATGAACGATCGTTCAATATCTGGCGAAATGTCCGCACTCAAACTTGTTGTGAGAATTATCTAATTGTTGAGAGCTTTGTATCTAAGATGTATATAAGAATCTTTTAGTCGTGTGATTTTCTCGAGCTCAAGAGCTCTGATCATAGAAAGATCGTTAATGGTGTTTAATGATTCCCCATCAATTAGAGTCGATGTGTCTTTTCCGCCAATGAGCGCGGGGGCGATTACGACTGATATTTTATCGATTAAACCCAATCTCAAGAACTCGGCATTTAACGTGCCACCGGTTTGGATCGTGATTCTTTTTATCCGATATTTACTGCCGAGTTTTTCGAAAAGATCCGTAAAATCAATTTTGTTTTTATAAAATATAATCTCCAGATTCTCTGCATTATTTCGTTTAAATGCCGGATGTTTTGGATTGGAAGTAACTAGGTAAAGGGTTTTACTCCGATTGAGCATATTGTCGACACCTGTAAGCGTAAGATGAGAATTATCAATTACGATAAATCGCACTATTGTTTTTATGATGTCTTTCTTTGGATCATTCATCCCAATTTTTGCTAATACTCTGCCGGAATTGAGGGAGTGGATGTCGGTTGTTTTTTCGATATCGTAATATTGATACAAACCCTCTTTCACGCCCTTGATCTTAGGGAAGTCTTTGTCAACATCCAAAATGTCCGTATCTCCGGTTGATATCTTGCCGTCGAGCGATATCAGCATAAATAATTGTGTTTTGGGTCTGACCATATTTCTATTGTAGGTAATAAAAAAATATGTAAAGCAAGGGAGTCAATTCTCGCCAGTTAGGCCAGTTATAATAGTCAAGATAGCAGTATAACAGAGATATATAACATCGGAGAATATGGACGTACGTCCATATTCTCCGATAGAAGTATTGACAAGATGAGCGTGAAATGATAAGAATATATTGACTTGCGGTAAGGCGGTTTCGCCTACGCAAGCGATGAAGCTGGCCGGAGGTACGGTGATGGAGCTCACCGAGCTGTCTGAAGTGGATGTGAATGTCGTTTTCGATCTGGGGTATGACCAAGCACTGGGTGTGAATCGCCTGATCGGCTTGGTCGGAGGATGGGCGGAGAAGGAGCCCCAGCTGGAAGTTGAGATGCAGTGGGGAAACGTCAGCGACCTTGGACGTTGCCGGTTGCGCTACGTCGGAGATCGTGGCGTGCGCAGGCACTCGACTCAACGAGAATCTGTTACTGTGTTGCGGTCCGAGTTCGGCCGAGACTGCTCTGGTGGTGGGGGGCTGATGGTGGCGATGGCGGAGCCTCTGATCATTCCTGCGAATCCGTATTCCGAAGCGCAGGATCGGATCGATGTTCTGAAGCTGACGATGCCGTGCTACAGCACGCTCGCGATCTCGCGCTGGGTGAGGAAGGATGGAAGCATCGGTATCGGTCGATTGCCGTGGATGATCGGAGCAACGGCTGGCGAAGAACCGCAACGTCTCGGATCTGTGATGGCGGCCCGGCATGCGGCCCGGCATGCGTATCAGTGGGCCGAAGCTTGCGGGGGAGACAAGAAGGGAATGCTCGAGCTGTTTGTAGCCAAGCTCGACTGGTATCGGGAGCATCCATCGCAAGTGATGGGGAGGTAGATGGGAGTTCCGGAGTAAATAACCGTTTAGTCGGATTGCTATCATCGCTACTCGTTTGAGTAGAATCGCCCGGTTTGATCGTTGATCAAAATCGGGAATCTCGGAGTCCTGGCAAATGATGTTTTCTATTGAAACACTGCCAGGCTCTTTCGTTTTTATTAATCTCATATTGTGCTATATTATAATCATCGAGTGGCGAACCTTGAGCGCAAGTTGGGGGAGTGCTTTAGGCTTTGCCGCCAAGTAGTGCCTCGTACCCGATCGTTCCCAGTAACCTCGGGGCGTACCGAGTCTCTCCCGCCGTCCCCGGCTGGGAGAGCTCTTTTGTTTTGTGATACAATGGATAAGAGCGAATTGTATTATTACCACCACAGATTTGTGCCACGGAATATCACAGAATATTCTTAATGATTCCTAATTTTCGTTAAATTTGTACTTTTGTAAAGGGATATGGAGGGGATATGAAAAGTGTGAGGGATGTTGACGTCAAAGAGAAAAGAGTGCTTTTGCGCGTTGATTTTAATGTACCGATGGAAGATAGAAAAATTGTCGACAATCACCGGATAAAGAAATCTTTGACAACTATAAAATATCTACTTGAACAAAAAGCAAAAATAATCATTGCAACTCATGTCGGCCGGCCGGAGGGTACGATAATTCCGTCACTATCGACTGTTCCTATCGCCGAAGAGCTGGCAAAATTGCTCAAGCACAAAGTATATGCTACGGATCATGTGATCCATCCTATTGTAGTAGATCAGATCGACAAAATGAAACCGGGGGATATATTGGTAATTGGAAATTTGCGTTGGCACAGTGAGGAGGAGCAGAATCTCGAGGCTTTCGGAAGGGAACTCGCGAGCTTCGCTGATGTTTATGTTAACGACGCTTTCGCTGTCTCTCATCGTGCTCATGCATCAGTCGAAGCGATAACGCATTACATACCAAGTTGCGCCGGGTTTTTGCTGGAATCGGAGATCACGACATTGAAATTATTATTAGAAAATCCTGAGCGACCATATGTCTTGGTTTTGGGGGGAGCGAAAGTGAAGGACAAGACAAGGTTGATAGAGAATCTGGCATCGAAAGCCGACAGTATCTTAATCGGAGGAGCTGTTGCCAACACATTCCTTCAAGCTTCCGGCCAGGATATTAGCCACTCTTTGCACGAAAAAGAGATGTTTGAGGCCTGCGAAGAGATGCTTAAAAAATATGCGGAAAAAATCCAAATTCCTCAAGACAGCGTAAAGGAAGATATCGCCGGTGGATTTCGAATAATGGATATAGGGCCCAAAACAAGGGAGGAATATTCGAAGATAGTTTCTGAAGCGAAGACGGTTTTTTGGAATGGCAACATGGGTTATTCGGAAGATGAGAAATATTCTGCTGGCACAGACGCAATGGCTAAAGCAGTCGCAGGTAACCCAAATACTACAGTTGTGGCCGGAGGAGATACGGTCGGATATTTAGAGACACACAATTTGACTGAGGGTATAAACTTTATTTCAACCGGTGGCGGGGCGACACTTCAGTATCTGGCCGGAGAGCCGATGCCAGGGATAGAAGCACTGAACCGAGATCAAAAATCGCGACAACTATAAATCTTAGTTACTGTTGGCTGATAAGCTGATCTTTACAAAATTTCTAGGCACTTTGATCCGCCGAATCGGCGGACGCGCTTGCCAACCGTCGAAATTTCGCAAAGGTCAGCTTCGGTGGTAATGGATAGGAAGACCTTATGAATATTTTTTTCAACTCAAAAAAAGAATATCAAAAAGCAAAAAGCGGTGGTTATGCCATCGGTGCTTTTAACACCTCAAACTTAGAGATAACTCAAGCAATATGTAAGGCGGCACGGGAGCTAAAAGCGCCGGTGATCATCCAAACTACACCATCGGCTATTGAATATGCAGGGCTTGGGCAGATATTTGATATTGTGAAAAACGAAATCGAGAATCAAAAAGTATCTGGAGCTATTCATCTTGATCATGGAAAAGATTTCGGTTTGGTAAAAAAATGTATTGATATGGGTTTCGGCTCGGTGATGATAGACGGGTCGTATTTGGAACATGAAGAGAATATCCACATTACAAAAAGAATAGTAAATCTGGCGGCGGAGCATGGGGTTTGCGTCGAAGCGGAGATCGGCAGAATATCGAAAGAGGAGGGAGGAGAACTTTCGCACAAGGGGGCAAAAACTGATCCTATGGAAGCGAAAGAATTTGTCGAAAAAACGGGCATCGACATCTTGGCGGTTTCAGTTGGCAACGAACACGGAGCGCCAAAAGGGGAACGGCTTGATCTCGAGCTTCTCAAGGAAATATCGAAAACAGTAAATACACCTCTTGTAATTCATGGCTCGTCAGGACTTTCGAGGAACGATATTAAAGAAGCGATAAAGCTTGGAGTGGTGAAGTTCAATATTGATACCAATATCCGCCATGCATTTTCAGAGTCTGTTGAAGATAGCAGTTCAGATGATCCAAGAGAGGTGATGACTGCAGGTAAGGATGCGGTAACAAAATTGGTGATGGATTACATAGAGCTGTTTGGGACCGCCGGAAAATAATAAGTAATTCCAATGCAAATTCATACACCAATATCCACAAATTTGTGCTAATTAGTGTAAATAATTTGTGTTAGAATATCAAAATATGAAATACGATGTAGTTACAATCGGTGATGCTTCGGAGGATATTTTTATCCGACCAGAGGGACTTAAGATATCGTCCGGGCGAGGACTTCTCAATCGTGAAGTATCATTTGAGCTGGGAACAAAAATTGCAATTCCAGAAGCGGAATTTGATATTGGCGGTTCTGCTTGCAACACGGCAGTTGGGTTTGCAAGGTTGGGATTAAAATCCTCAACAATTATTGCCTTGGGTGACGATGGCGCGTCCTCAAAAATTGCAGAGAGATTGTCCGACGAGGGTGTGGCAATCTCAAATATCGTACACAAGAAAGAGCTTTTGGCCAATTTTTCGGTTATTTTTTTGGTTGGAGATGAGCGGACGATATTTATCCACAGGTACCTTAAGCATTATGGGTTACTCTCTCCGAAAAAGATTATTAAAGCCGAGTGGATGTATCTGGGACCATATGGCGAAGATGGTGATATATTATCAAAATCAATTTTATATCTGACTGCGGAGAAAAATATTAAACTCGCTTGGAACCCCGGCTCAAACCAGATCAAACAAGGTGCGCAGAGATACAAAGCTTTACTCGCAAACACAAAAATACTATTTTTGAACAAAGAGGAGGCGATTAATTTTATTAATTTGCCGGTGAGCTCAAAGACAGAGGAGCTTTTAAAAACTTTTTCCGGATATGGGGTGAAGTTTGTGGTGATTACGGATGGAAAACGCGGTGCCGATTGTTTCGATGGAGAGAGAATGTATCATATCGACGCACTAAATCAAAAAAGAGTCGATGCGACTGGAGCTGGGGACAGTTTCGCTTGTGGTTTTGCAGCAAGAGTTATAAGAGCTAAATCGGATGCGATATCGAGCGATACGGTGAAAGAATCACTGATTTGGGGGATACTGGACTCATCTTCGGTTGTGAATGTGATTGGTGCCCAAAAGGGGCTATTAACAAAATCAGGTATGGAAGAGGCGATTTCTTCGAACCCTCGGCTTTCAGTTGATATAAAATGATATTGTATCAAAACATTTGATAGCATATACTATATTAGAAAACAAAAACAAAACGCAGAAAGCGTTTTGTTTATTAAAATAATTACAATAATTTTACATTTTACATTTTACGTTTTGAATTATCTATCATGCGTCATCTCGCAATTTTTATCGGTGATACGGCGGAGCTGATCCTAAAAGGAAAAAAAAGGATTGATTTGAGAATTAGCCAAAAAAAGATCATACCTTATCATACTATATCTGTTGGGGATGAAATCCTACTAAAAAAATCCGGTGGAGATATAGTCGGGAAAGCCAGGGCATCGAAAGTGATATTTTATGATTCGTTTGCAAAAAAGGATCTTGAAAAAATAAAAAACGAATATGGAAAATATATCTTGATGAGCGATGATTTTTGGGAAGTAAAATCGAGCGGGAAATATCTAACCATGATATTTTTAGAGGCGGTTGAACGATTTGTGGCGCCGATAAAATTTCGCAAAAAAGATCTAAGATCGTGGGTTATCGTATAATATCGTATTTATTGCAATGACCCGTATTCATGGCTATAATGATAGCTAGAATATTACTAATATTGGAGCCAGATGGAACGAGAAAAATTGACGGTAACAATTAAAAAAGATTTATTTCCAAAAATCGACGCGATTATTGATGGAAGAAAAATACGAAACCGTTCTCACGCCACAGAGTATTTAATAGAGCAGGGGCTTGGGATAAATAAAATCAAAAAAGCGATAGTATATGCTGGCGGAGAAGGAACAAGGCTAAGGCCATACACCCTCGAACTTACGAAAGTGATGCTTCCAATAAAAGGAAAACCGATGATAATGCACGCTCTCGATCTATTAAAATCACATGGAGTGACTGATATCGTGCTCTCGCTTGGCTATAAGGGCGAACAGATAAAAGAATATTTTGGTGATGGCTCAAAGTTTGGTTTGAAAATAAATTATACAGAAGAAAAAACTCCTCTTGGAACTGCCGGACCGTTAAGATTGGCGAAAAAATATCTGAATGAAACGTTTTTCATCATGTGGGGGGATATTCTGTCGAAAATTGACCTTGATGACTTTATGTATTTTCACAAAAATAACGACGGATTGGCTACGGTCGCATTAACAACGGTCGAGGACCCTTCGCGTTACGGAGTTGCTGACTTAAAAGGCAATAAAATTATTCAGTTTGTCGAAAAACCAACGAAAGCTAAAGCGCCCAGTAATTTAATTAACTCCGGAATAGCGATTATGGAGCCGGAGGTAATAGATAAATATGTTCCAAAAAAAGGAAAAGCGATGGTGGAGTACGATGTATATCCAAAATTAGCAAGAGACGAGAAACTTTTCGGCTATCCATTTTCGGGACAGTGGTTTGACACCGGAACTCACGAGGCGTATGAACGAGCAATTATGGAGTGGAAATAGTGAGCATATCGGACTTGATCGAAATCGTATTACGCTTAAAGGTTCCGATGTAGAGCCAAGAACTTTCAAGCACATCGGATGAGATAGATTCTAGCGTCATAGACATCGGAGAATATGGACGTACGTCCATATTCTCCGATGTATTGATATAAGAAGAGCTAACTTAATACGAGAGAAGACCGCGCAAGGTGCGCAGTCTTCTCGGCTCGGCAGTTATTACCAACTTCCAGTGGGGGGCACCGAAAGAAGGTATCGAACTACTGTTTGGCGGAGTTGCTCAGGAGGGCTCACCTTCCTTCTGGGGTTGGTGACTATCTCCCGATAGGCCAGGGCATTGTGGCGTCATAGCGCTTAACAACTCCGCGAATCTGGCGGACCCTCCCGGAATTGAACCGGGGACCTCTAGCTTATCAGGCTAGCGCTCTGACCAGCTGAGCTAAGGATCCGACCCGCCCCGGAGGACGAGTTGTTTTTTTGGTCGGGGAGGGAGGAGTTGAACCTCCGGCCTCATCGCAGAGAATCATACTCAAGTCCAGGTTTCCACCCGAGACTTTAACGAGTAGCAACTCTCTTTGCGATGCGCTCTGCCAACTGAGCTACACCCCGCGAATATTTAGAAGTCTAGCAGATACAATCTATGGTGTCAACAGAGCCTCCGCACAGCCAGATTTAAAGGTCGTAACTATTCGTTTTCAGTACGTACGTACAATAATCGAATAGTAAATATAATCCGATTAAGGATCCAAAAGATTATTTGTCAACGCATAGGCGCATTTATTGATCTAATAATCTTTTAAAACTTTCGATCTTGTGCTACAATAAAAATATCTTAGCAGTAGGAGTTGCTGATTTTTTGTTATGAATATCAAAAAAGAAAATCTGGGAAAAAATAAAATTAAACTCACAATTTCACTTGAGCCCCGAGAGCTCGCTGGTTATTTTAGAAAAAGTTTTGACCGGCTTTCAAAAGAGGTAAAACTTGATGGTTTTCGTGAGGGGAAAGCCCCATACAAATTGGTTGAGGCAAAAATTGGACACAATCGCCTGCTTGGTGATGGTGTTGATATGGCAGCAAATGAGAGCTTTAGGGTGGCGATTGAACAGGAAAAGTTGATGCCACTTTCACCGCCGAAAGTTGAAATTAAAAAAATCCCCGGTTACTCATTGGACGAAACGGAAATTGCGGATGATTTAATATTCGAAGCGGAATTCGAGATAATGCCGGAGATTAAACTCGGTGATTATAAAAAAATTAAAGTGAAAGTACCAGAAAAGAGGAAATCTGACGAAAGTGATGTTGAAAAAATACTGCTTCATCTTCGTCGCCAGAAAGCAACTTTTAAGGAGATAGAAAGAGGCGCGAAAACGGGTGACAGAATCGAGATCAACTACGAAGGAACTCTAAAAGGTGTAAAACTCGACAAACTTTACTCGAAGAATCATCCCTTAATTTTGGGCGAGGGGAATTTGATACCCGGTTTTGAAGATCAAATTTCGGGATTGAAGATGGGTGAAAGTAAGGAGTTCGAGATAACTTTTCCCAAAGATTATCACGACAAAGATGTGGCAGACAAGAAAGTAAAGTTCAAAGTTACTCTAGCCGATGCGAAAGAGGTGGTTTTGCCCGAATGCAATAACGTTTTTGCTAAGGAATTTGGGCAGGAGACGGTTGCGAAGTTAGAAAAATCAATTGCAAAAAGTCTGGAACAAGAAATCGAAGTTGAGCATAAAAATATGATTGATAATATGGTTGTTGAAAAAGTATTACCTCTTCTTACTATTGATGTTCCAGAAATTTTAGTCTGGCAGGAGTCGGAGAGAATGCTCGAGACGTTTAAAAACCAAATTGAGTCTAGGGGAATGAATTTTGAGAAATATCTTACAAATATGAAGAAAGATATCGAAACCATCAAAAATGAAATGAAACCCCAGGCGGAAAAAAATGTTAAAATCGGGCTTATGTTAGGAAAAGTTATTGAAGCGGAAAATATTGATCCGAAAGATAAAGAGGCGGGCAGGCGGGCGCTGGAGAAGTTGGTTGAGATTGCCACGGGAAAATAATGTAACATAACCACCACGGATCTGTGCCACAAATAACCACAGAATAATGCAAGTAAGGATAACGAATTAAACTAATGACCAATAACGAATTCCCGTGCAATTCTGTGGTATAAATCTGTGGTGGTAATAATACCAATATATCCGTGTAGTTAGGAGGGTTTTACGGCGAATACATTTACATCGGTTCTAAAACACAAAGATTTTTTTAAACTATGGGTCTCACAGGCGACTTCGCAAATTGCGGTAAATATGTTAAATTTTGCCCTTCTTTTGCATATTTACACTTTGACAAAATCAACAACTTCGATCTCTTTAGTCCTGATAGCTTCGGCGCTCCCCTCGATAATCTTTGGTCCATTCTCCGGTGTCTTGGCCGATCGCTTGGATTTTAAAAAAATATTGATATATACCAACGCCCTGAGATTTTTGGCAGTCTTGTTACTCTTTGTTTCGAAAGCCAATGTCTTAGGAGTGTTGGAGATTATCTTTTTGATATCTATGATCACTCAATTCTTCTCTCCGGCCGAAACTTCATCAATTCCGGTGCTCATCCCTAAGGAAAAGTTGGTAGCGGCCAACTCGGTGGTTATGACCACGATGTACGGATCACTTCTGATCGGTTACTCTCTGGCTGGGCCGATAATGACATGGATATCTCCCTCATGGCTATTTCTGGTCTGTGCATTGCTCTACCTAGTCGCTACTTTTTCTGTGAACAGGATGACCGAATTCGACGACAAAAGAGAGAGAAGAATATCCCTCACAAATTTAGCAGTCGATGTAGAAAATATTTGGAATGAGACAAAATCTTCCTTGAGAGAAGTGCGGGTAAACAAGCGCATATTATCCCCGATGATAAAACTCTTCATCGGCTGGATGATGTTGGGCTGTTTTATAGTACTACTCCCAAGTTTCGGTGAAAGTATTCTAAAAATTGCTCCGAGATATGTCGGTCCGGCGATAGTACTTCCGGCCGGATTCGGGATGCTTATCGGCACTTACATATTAGAGAGAAAGAGAGTATTTTCTTTTGCTTCTGCAATCAACAAAGGCTTTCTTGTGGTAGGGGCAGCGCTTATTATGTTCTCGGTATATAAATATTACGACGGGTTTTTCGCGGCAAGAGTTATCAGTATCGTCTTGGCAGTCCTTTTGGGGCTTGGCTCCTCTATAGTATATATCTCTGCTCAAACATCCCTTCATTTGAATTCAAAAGATCATAACAGGGGTCGGGTTTTCGGAATTGTGACAATGCTACTAAATATAGCGATATCTATTCCAGCGCTGATTGTCGGTGGTATCGCCGACCTAACCTCGCCGTTTATAGCAATGCTGGCTCTGGCATTGATAATATTTATCTACGGTATCAGGCTCTCTTTCGAAGATGCCCCAAAAACCCTCCCCGCAACTTAGGTTGTGGATAAGTCGCTAAATTATTATATTTTTCTTTTCTGTACTAACTATCTAGATGTCAAAAATAACCGATGACGAAAAATCTATATTCGGTATATATTTGTATTGAGGCGTACCATCAAACTTAGGGGGAGCAAGATGGGAAAGCTGAAGTTGCACCCGAGCCACACGGACCCGGGTGCGGCTTTACGCCTCGCCCGGTTCCTGCTCAAATGGTTCAAGACTGGGAAGTTTCCGTACGATGTTCCCGAGCCTGGAATGGCGATAGTGAGACATGCGGAAAGGTTCGGAATAGGGGGTTGCCCGGAGGATATGGCAATCTTCCTCTTTTGCCACGCGCTAGTGGATGTGGGCACTGACTCCTGGCTGTTAGCTGCGAAGATGGCTCGCACCTACAAGGAGTGGGAGGATATCTTTCTCCCCTTCTTCTTCGTCGCCGAGCGAGATGGTGCAGAGCACAAGGTCAGTCGAAGAGTGGTCGAGTATCTTAAGGATGAGTTCGACCACTATCTCTGGATCTCTCTGGCATCTTCTTGGAGGAAGTGTATGACCGTCCTCCAGGATGAGTGGGGTGGTAGTGTGAGAGAGTTGCTCAACGGCGGAAAGAATGCCAGAACGATATACGAACTCCTTACCGCTACCCGCGACACCAGCGATGGAGAAGGGGAGAAGAGAAAGCAGAAGATCTTCCACGGGATGGGTCCTAAGGTTGCTCGCCTGATGATTGCTCGGCAGGTGGCAGCCGGGATCTGCGATCCCAGTGGGTTGTCTGAACTGGGACCACCGATCGATGTCCATGGGCTGGTCCTTTCGTTTGGGGCGGGAGTGATGGTCTTTGACCGATACCAGAT
>MEZY01000050.1:27206-27387 GCA_001776195.1 Candidatus Berkelbacteria bacterium RIFOXYA2_FULL_43_10 | reverse complement strand
GCTTTGGCAGGATATCAAGCGGTGGTTACTACGAGCAAAAAGGGCCGAAGCGCATCAATCCCTACGTGGTCGAACCTCAGCCGATCCTGCCGTTCAGGGATTTGCCTGAGCTACAAACCCCTGGGATTAAGGTCACGAACGAAGACCGCCAAGTACTAAGCATTGTACTTGGGAAATCGGG
>MEZY01000050.1:4297-27156 GCA_001776195.1 Candidatus Berkelbacteria bacterium RIFOXYA2_FULL_43_10 | reverse complement strand
TACCCGGGGCGCTACAAGTTTTATCGAACAAATAATTAATGTTACAAATAGCGATATTATCGCGGTCGCGACAAAGTCGCCACATAAACAATTGTGAGACGAATAAGTTTTGTGATTAATAATACACAATCAATAATTTATATATCGTTGGTTTGTAAAGTGTGCTTGACAGGAAGCGGTTGAGGAGATACAATAGCCGAGAAATATTGTAAAATTGAGGTAGCATAACCACCACGGATCTGTACCACAGAATTTCACAGATAAACACAATTAAAGACGGCTCATGCTAATAATTTATATATTGTACCAGTGTTGCGTAATTCATTCTTGCTTGTCATTGCGAGGAGATACGACGAAGCAATCTTTATCTGAATAGATTACCACGCTCCGTTTTACTACGCTCGTAACGACAATTGCGCAACAGTGGTAACCAATATCTGTGTCTATCTGTGGCATAAATCTGTGGTGGTAATAATACAAAAGGATTCGTATGAGCTATTTAATTCCAACGGTTATCGAAAAAACATTTGATGGAGAGCGGGCATATGATATATACTCTCGATTGTTAAAAGATCGAATAATTTTTCTGGGTGGCCATATCGACGACGCAGTTGCCAACACGGTTATCGCCCAGCTTCTCTTTTTGGAATCGGAGGATACAAAAAAAGATATTCAGATGTATATAAACTCCCCCGGCGGATCGGTAACATCAACGCTGGCGATAATGGATACGATGAACCATATCAAGCCGGATGTTTCGACTGTTTGTGTCGGGATGGCCGCTTCCGGTGGGGCATGGGTTCTCTCGAGTGGTGCTAAAGGAAAAAGGTTCGCACTGCCAAATGCCGATATGATGATCCATCAACCGCTGGGTGGTACTGAAGGCCAGGCATCAGACATCGCAATTACCGCAGAGCATATACTAAAAACGAAGAGAAATCTGGTGAGAATAATGTCGAAGAACACCGGAAAAAGCGAATCTCAAATTGAGCGCGACCTTGACCGTGACTTCTACATGTCGGCCGAAGAAGCGAAGAAGTATGGAATTATTGATAAGATAATTAAGTAACTTAAGATCCTTAAGTTACTTAAGCTACTTAAGCTACTTAATATGGCTATTGATCAGCGGACTCAAAAATTAGCGAAAATTGTCGTGAATTATTCGCTCAAGGTTAAGCACGACGAAAATGTTATTATCTCCGGCTCAACTGAAGCCTCCGATTTTATTTTGGCACTTTACAAGGAGGTGCTTTACGCCGGCGGACATCCCGGACTGCGCCTTTCACTTCCTGGAATGGCACCGATATTCTACAAATATGCCAAGGAACATCACATCAAAAAATATCCAGCCGCTTTTGATTTTCAGGTCAAGGATGCAGATAAATATATCGGGATTGATACTTCAAGCAATACAAAAGAATTATCATCGGCTGATCCAAAAAAGATTGTTGAGCGAGCAAAAATCACCCGGCCGATTTCTGACTATATCGTGAATGCAAAGGACAAAATAAGGAGAGTTACAGTCGGCTACCCATGCTTGGCTTTAGCTCAAGATGCCGAAATGTCGATCCACGATTATGAAAATTTTGTCTTTGGTGCCACGAATCAAAATTGGGAAAAACTAGGTAAGGAAATCGATAAGATATTGAGGAGATTCAAAAAGGGGAAATCGGTTCACCTGCTCGGCCCCGGAGTTGATTTGAAAATGAAGATCAGGGGCGAATTAGCGGTAGCCGATAAGGGTGAAGAGAATATGCCAGGCGGCGAAGTTTTCATGGCGCCGGTGCGAACAAGTGCCACCGGTTTCATCAAATTCGATTATCCTGCGATTCGATCCGGGAACGAGGTATCGGGCATATATTTGGAATTCAAAAAGGGGAAAGTGGTAAGAGCAAAAGCAGAGAAAAACCAGCGATTTTTGCATCAGATGCTCAATGTCGATAAAAATGCCTCGTATCTAGGTGAACTTGGCATCGGGATGAACCCGAAGATAAAAAAGTTTACAAAGAATTTGTTGTTTGATGAAAAAATCGGTGGCACTATCCACCTTGCGCTGGGTATGGCCTACAAAGAAAACGGCGGCGGTAACGACTCTGCAATACACTGGGATATTGTTAAAAATATGAAACGGGGCAAGATAGTTCTAGACGGAAAAACGATCCAAGAAAAAGGTATGTGGAAGATCTAAATAATAATATAGTATGTGCCGCTGTGGGGATGGTGATATCTCGTGATTATTAAATAGAATTTAGCTTTATGGTACAATAATTAGTGATAAGTTAGATCGGATATCTAGATTGAGTATAGGAGAAGGATGAGGGGAATAAAGATTGTTATACTACTTTTTTCAGCCGCGATTATTATGTCGGCCGGTTTTGCATTCGCGGTCGACGACAACTCCGGAATCATTGTCGGTCTAAAAATATTGGGAAACGACGTTACCCCGCCCTCAAACGTGAGCAATCTTGCCGCAACTCCGGGGAACAATATCATTGATCTGACATGGACAAACCCGGGTGATGCCGATTTCATGGGGGTGAGAATCGTAAAACGTGAGGATCATTATCCCTTAAACGAAATTGATGGTGAAATTATCGAAGCTGGATTGGTGTCATCTTATCGCGACGCAGCTGTCGTAAACGGTACCAGATATTATTATGCGGTTTTTGCATATGACACTTCTCACAACTACGCATCAGGGGTCTTGATATCGGAAATCCCAGCGGTTCAAGAAACCCCAGCCACGCCGACTGAGCCGACACCTACTCCGGAGAATGAGGCAGGACAGGAGTCTGAAGAAGCAGTTACACGACGGATCGAAGAAATAAAAAATCTTCCCGAACCGACAGAAATCAATCTCACCGATATCAATTATTACACAATATTACCAGACGGACTCTTGGAATTGGACAAAGAAGAAAATCAGGGGGTTCGGATTTATAGGGGGAGCGAAATACTGATCAGCTTTGACATCAACCTTCTTGCGGACGATCTGTATTATATCGAGATAATCTTAAACTCGTCGCACTATTTGATGAGTAGGGATGCTTATGAGAAACTGATGCAAACGACTCTGACTGTGCCACAAGTTTTAGGTGATTACGATATCATATATTTATTTCATTATAACGATGGTAGCGAGAAGGCGATAACAGGGCGTATTACAACCGTTCCATACGGCTATATCTACGAAGAAAGTACGACTTTTTGGCCGTTTGCCGGCAAGAAAAACAGGAGAGTGAAAGAGGCTGTCGTAACTTTATATCAAAAAATTGATGAAAAGTGGGTCAAATGGGATGGCGAAGCTTACAAGCAACAGAATCCTCAAGTGACTAACGAGCGGGGAGAGTACGCTTATTACGCACCGGATGGAAAATATTATATCAAAGTTGAGCGAAGCGGCTTTTACATGAAGGAGGGAGGAGAATTTGATCTTTCTGACCAGATAATCAATAAAAATTATAAAATTAATCGCCAATTTGATGTGGGAGCGATAATGACAGTTGTGCTAATGGCGCTTCTGATCTTGGCGGTTGAATATTTATTTACGCACAGAGAAAAGAAAAGATACAGCAGTGCCCAGTTCGGGGACTTTCCGACTCCGTAACCCTTGTTTGAAAGATCGTTTTGTACTATATTTTAGATGAAGTCATTTTGCGGTCCCCATGAAAGGGGGGAGAGCAGTGCCCGTCTGCCGAAAGATCTGTTTCAGGGATGTGGGTTTCGATCGGCGAGCGGTCTGCCCGAAGAAGGGGCACGATACGCTCCTCATCGATCTCCACTGCGGAGGTTGCAATAGTATGCGCAGCTTCTGCCCCGATTTGGAGTTCGTCGGCGTGGGATCCAATCTTCGTTTCCAGTGCGGACGCACCGGGTCCGATGTCCCCGATCCCTGGGCAAAGTGCCAGAAGGCTGGCACTTGTCGCCACTTTTTTCCGCCGGTCCCCAACCAACCGGCTGCGGCCCCGCAGCCGAGTACGCAGCTTACTCTGAAGGAGGCGCATCGATGTACCTCGGTCAAGGGGAGACGACCTCACCCTCGGCGGAAGGCCCAATCGGCCTAGCCGCCAACCCGTAGGGTTTCCATGCCTCGAGCGAGGAAACCCTACAATCAACATTAAAATCCGAAATTCTAAGCACGAAATCCGAAACAGTATCAAAATCGTAATGACAAAAGTTTAGAACATTAGAATTTTGGGATTTATAATTTGTTTCGAATTTCGATATTCGGATTTAGGATTTATTAATATGGAGTAACTATGGCGAATACGAAGAAAAGGGGGGAGATCTATAAATGTAATGTTTGTGGCAACATTGTCGAGGTCTTGTTCGTCGGAGGAGGGGAGCTTGTTTGCTGTGGACAACCGATGGAGAATCAGCACGAAAAAACAGAGGATGAGGGAGTGGGAAAACACAAGCCGGTGCTTACAAAATCGGAAAAAGGGATTGAAATTAAAATCGGCTCTGTCCCCCACCCTATGGAGGAAAATCATTACATTGAGTGGATAGAAGCGTTGTCATCAAACAATACGTGTAAGAGATTTCTCAAGCCCGGCGACTCCCCTACTGCCGAGTTCGAATCAGCCGATTCTGCCCGCGCTTATTGCAATGTCCATGGCCTGTGGAAGAGCGAGTAATAGGAAAACGCTACCACTGATCTAATCCACTGATCAACTCTGATAATTGCGATCCTCTCTCCGGCGACAAACTCCGTGTCTGTAGTTCTGGATGTTTCCGTGTTGGACGAAGTTGTGATTAGCAAACATTAAACGGCTCAAGGGAGTGAGACGTTGAGTATCTACGGCATTGATCAATGGCCGGTGCTTCAAACTATATGATATGTACACGTGACTATATCATATAGTAGATAATCGAGCGACAGAAAAGGAACAGAAATTGTCGATTAATATTTAGGAAACGGAAAACCACAAAAAAACCAGCCAATGTCGGGCTTGGTTTTTTTAGTATCTAGTTAAGAAAAGTTGATACTCTGGAGCTGGAGAACGACCCAGGCCATAATTCCGGCAAGAACTATGAGGGCAATCCCTAGTACCGTAGAAACAGCAACTAGCTGTTTTGTTTTTCCCTTTGCCATATCCCCTCAACAACACTGATCTTAATGCACTGACAGAGCACTGACCGATCAGTAGAATTAATTAATACTAGCACTATTATAAAACATTAATTTCGTTGATGCAAATAATATCATTGATTCCGGTGTGAGTATTAACTCCCGCCGCGGATGCGACGGGAGTCTAGGTCAGCCCCCTTTCTTCCAGCCAAGGTTTGAGCAACCTGGCGGGTGCGACAACTTGGCACTCGTAGAAAGCGCCGCTCGGAACGATGTCTCGGCACCACTTCCGGAGCGGACACTCCGACTCAACACATTTCCCCATGTCGTCGGACCGCTTTCCAAGTAGATCGCCTATCGGCGTGTAGGGCGACTTCTTCCCGACTTTGCTCCTCATCTCCGGAGGGATCGGGGTAGCTGTCATCTGGGGATGTCTTGAACAGAACTTCTGCCCCAAACGATAGGTGGCCCGACTAAGGTCAACATTGAATCTCGGATCGTCGCGAGGGTGTTTGCTCAGACTTAGATCTCGAAGCATTCTCGCGAGGGTGTAGGCGAGAATACTTCCGCTATCGGTCTTGACAGCTCTTGTCGCGGTGAAGATGCGGAGAAGGTGGATGTCAGTTAGCACCGGAAGGTTAAAACGCGGGATCAGCTTCTGATCCATAAGCATCTGCAGAAACAAGGTCAGGACCTTTCCAGTACCACCCATACCGTAAAAGTCGTAATAGCGCAAATGGGTATTGCGCCTGGTACCTCCAGCCCACCTCGGGGCACTCATCACGAAATGAGCGGTTTGGAAATCCCTGAAGCCCGTGACCAGATCGACGAAAGCGATTTGCTCTTTTGCGAGAATAGTCGCATTCCTGATCCAATCACCGACCACATAGGTGGAGAGGAACCCCAGACCGGCATGTTCGAGTTCTGTGTTCAACCGACTTTGTCCGAGCTCGAGGATTGATGTCGGGTCAAGCACTTCGGGGTGTTTGGTCACCAGATTCTTGAAGGTCGTTACAGCTTTCACGGTGGCGATGCTTCCGCGGAGTAACGAGGTGAGGAAGAAAGCGCCGGCGATCGCTTTCTCCGGCTTGTCGAGTTGAGGAAGGGCGAATATCGACATCTCCGGGCTTTGCGGGTTATTGTGAAAGGGTCCGATCTGTGCACGATACGTTTCGACTAGTGTCTCTGTGACTGCCCGATAGCGACGGGGAGCCCAGAGGCTTTCTGGCTTGTATCTTCTTGCCATCGGAGCTCTCCCTTGAATCGGATGACCCCGCGAGTCGGGGGCATTACATATAGTAGCAAAATTATTAGAAATCACAAAATGTTTTTTTGCACTCTTGACAAGAGAATAATTTTGACATAAGATCGTAAGGTAGACATCAAAATTAATAGTCTCTGATCCAAGGGGTGGTGTTCTGTTTTGCAGAGATAATTGTTTTTGTGTCTCACGAAAGTGTAACTATTCAGATTGTAGAAGAACAGTGGCTGGAATTATCAAATAATATAATTCCATAATGGATCTGTGAATATCTGTGCCTGCCCGAAGTTGCTTCGCACCATGCGATGCAGGCGGGTATAAAATCTGTGTAGTTAGGGTCGTTAACAACTAAATAGTGATAGTGCGCGGGTTTCTCGATTCGTTTCGATTTCCGGAACGAGTCAAAGAATCCTTTTGGAAGTATTTGAGCAAATCAAAACTTCCGCAATTTAAGTTTGAATTATTGAGTCAAATCGATACTTCGCTAACACGATCTATCCTCCTGCGCTTAGGTTCGTCTCCCCGATCAATCGGGGCAAACGAATCTTCGCTACGGCGGATGGTGCATATTTATATGTACAAGGTCGCACCACACGGAGAGTTTGATCCTGGCTCAGGATTAACGTTGGCAGCGTGCCTAACACATGCAAGTCGAACGATATAGTGGCAGACGAGAGAGTATAAGCAAGGAACTTACCCCCGAGTGAAGGATAGCCAGCCGAAAGGCTGGGTAATCCTGCATAATCTCGAAAGAGCAAAGCCCAGCACCACTTTGAACATGAGCAAAATCATATTTGATTTAATGATCATTCACGTTTAAAGTGGTGCTGGGCGCTTGGGGAGAGGCCTTGCCCCTATCAGCTAGTTGGTGAGGTAATGGCTCACCAAGGCGATGACGGGTAGCTGGTCTGAGAGGATGATCAGCCTCGATGGGACTGAGACACGGCCCATACTCCTACGGGAGGCAGCAGTTGGGAATTTTGCACAATGGAGGCAACTCTGATGCAGCAACGCTGCGTGAAGGATGAAGGTTTTCGGATTGTAAACTTCTTTTATCTGGGAATAATCTTGAAGGTACCAGATGAATAAGCACCGGCTAACTACGTGCCAGCAGCCGCGGTAATACGTAGGGTGC
Organism: Candidatus Berkelbacteria bacterium RIFOXYA2_FULL_43_10; assembly: GCA_001776195.1. Classification (GTDB taxonomy): domain Bacteria; phylum Patescibacteriota; class UBA1384; order XYA2-FULL-43-10; family XYA2-FULL-43-10; genus XYA2-FULL-43-10. The sequence goes on along the minus strand of MEZY01000050.1, from coordinate 19,689 downwards.
AAACGTTATCCGGATTTATTGGGCGTAAAGAGTTCGTAGGTGGTTTTGAAAGTTGGATATTAAATCTCCCGACTCAATCGGGAAAAAGTATCCAAAACTTCATGACTTGAGGTATGCAGGGGAGAATGGAACATACGGTGTAGCGGTGGAATGCGTAGATATCGTATGGAACACCAATGGTGAAGACAGTTCTCTGGGCATTACCTGACACTGAGGAACGAAAGCGTGGGTAGCGATCGGGATTAGATACCCCGGTAGTCCACGCCGTAAACGATGCATACTAGGAATGCGGAGTATCGACCCTCTGCGTTTCGAAGCTAACGCGTTAAGTATGCCGCCTGGGTAGTACGGCCGCAAGGCTAAAACTCAAAGGAATTGACGGGGACCCGCACAAGCGGTGGAACATGTGGTTTAATTCGATGACAAGCGAAGAACCTTACCAGGGCTTGACATCTCGCGAATCCGCTAGAGATAGCGGAGTGCCTTTTGGAACGCGATGACAGGTGTTGCACGGTCGTCGTCAGCTCGTGCTGTGAAGTGTCCCGTTAAGTCGGTAAACGAGCGCAACCCCTATTGTATGTTGTATTTTTCATACGAGACTGCCGGCGTTAAGTCGGAGGAAGGCGGGGATGACGTCAGATCAGCGTGACTCTTACGTCCTGGGCGACACACATGTTACAATGGGTAGTAACAAAGGGTTGCTAAACTGTAAAGTGGAGCTAATCCCATCAAACCTACCCCCAGTTCGGATTGAGGGCTGCAACTCGCCCTCATGAAGTCGGAATCGCTAGTAATCGTGGGTCAGCCATACCACGGTGAATACGTTCTCGGGTCTTGTACACTGGCGCCTTGCCGCTAGTTTTTCCAGATGGTTAAAATCCATCTTGTGGTATACAGAGCTACAAAAGCAAAATCGCAGCTTGTTTTCGCGAGGAACCAAGTGAAGGGCGAAATTAGCATTTCTTAGCTTGAATACTTTAAGGCTATTCAACCTGACGATCCTTCGTGTGCATGGAGAAGTCATCTGTAAATTATAGGTTATATAGTATTTGGGTATCGAGATAAGAAAGAACGGAAATTCTGGTGACCAAGGGAGATCTTGTAATATCCTCGAGTAAAATCTATACCCGAGGTAGGTGCGATGTGAATCAATCCAATATATTACAAGAAGTCTGCTGAATTCATAGTACCCGCCGAAAATGAATATTTAGGCGGGAAAGGAATGAAATTGTCTAAGCTTAACCCTCATTATATCGCTGGGTTTATTGACGGAGAAGGATGTTTCGCAATTAGTATTGGAAGACATAGTACGCTTAAAAACCGTATTGAAGTCAAGCTGGAGTTTGAAATAGAACTTCGGGCCGACGATCGCATGATATTAGAAAGGATCAAGGAAACGCTTAATTGCGACAATATCTATCATCTTTCATACGAAAGATATGGATGGCGTCCGCATGTAAAGTATAAAGTTTCCAAACTCTCTGATTTTCAGGAGAAACTGATACCTTTTTTGAAAAAGTATCAGCTCCAAGCGAAAAAGAAAAATAGCTTCCGGATATTCTGCGAAGCTGTCGGATTGGTTGCTGAGAAAAAACATCTATCTCCTGAGGGCATACAAATGTTTAGGATGCTTCAGCGAGAAATGAGACAGAACGGTAAGAAAGACAATAACCGCTAGGGTACGGTAAAACCGTTTGCCCAGTGGTGTCTGACACATAAATAGTAATATCTATGTGATCAGGGAACCGCCCGTCAAGTCAGGAAAGCCGGTAACGCCCGAAGCGCCCAACAGGGCACCACGGTGGGATCGGTAATCAGGACTAAGTCGTAAAATTGTTGCGACCTAGCGGAGCAATCTGCTAGAAAAATTCGGCTGTATCGGTGAACACCCTTGATATATAATAAGTATATGAGGACAATACCGAGGGAAGTCCTCCGATGTGAAAATCGGAGTGACCCCGTAGAGACTACACGCCGACTCCTAAGCAATTCGAGTGAAAGCGAACTAAGAATGTATATCTTAGGCGCTCTTCATGATGCTACTTATAATAAGCGACATCAGACTCATAGATTCAGCCAGTCTTCCGAGAAATGGTTGCAATTACTGCAAGCCATTTTCCAAAGATTGGGTAATAAAAGCTGGATCTACAGAGAAGGTCAGAATCGGTTTGTCTGGATACTTGAGACATCCGCAAAGATAGATGTAAACCAATGTCCGGCAAACGATAACGATAAAGTCGCATATATAAGAGGATATTTCGATGCTGAAGGAGGAATGCCAAAAAGTAGTGATCAGATTCTATATTTCCAGTTTTGTCAGAAAGATAAATTTGATTTATCTAATGTCAGAAACTGGCTTTGCGAGCTTGGAATCAGCTGTGGAGCAATCCACAACCCAAGTCGGAAAGTAGATGATAACTATTGGAGATTTTTTATCTCCAGGAAATCACACATAGAATTTATGGAAAGAATAGGGTCTTGGCATCCTCGCAAGAGTAAGCAAATCGAACTTAGGATGAAGATATAGTCCATGCCTGCTGGTAACAGCGGGAACTTACATGAACAAGGTATCCCTACCGGAAGGTGGGGATGGATCACCTCCTTTCTAGGAGCAATGCCGTGTTCCACACGGAATAACCAATAACCAAGTAACAATAACCAAACAAATCGCAAATTCAAAATTCCATCAATCAATCTTTTGAAAATTGAAATTTAACTGGTCATTGTATCTTGTATCTTGGAGCTTCCCTGTGGAACAGGGCATATGGTCGTTCGCGTATCTATCACTATTTAATTGTTAACTACACGGATCTATCACACAGATAGAACACGGATAGATTATTGAAACTATTTAATAAAAAAACGTCACGATGTTCTTCGAGACGTTTTTTTAATTGTGGTTCTAAATATTTTTTACGCTCAAGCCGCGCCTTTGACCCGAAGAGTAACCGGATGCATAATATCGCCGCCTTCTTTGTGGGTCTCCCCCTCGTCCATCTCCAATCTGGCGCCCAGATCCTTTGATATTCTGTCCAATTGTCTTTTAATAATCGCATACGAAGTTTGCTCTCGACCCTCAAAAAATATTGGGATTGGATCTCCTTTGTCTAAATAATTTATCTTGTAAAGAGCAAAGAAAGCTTTTATCAACCTACCGCCGGCAAACGCCGACGCTTTGTCAGATGCAAGGTCTGAAATGTATAGTATCCTTTCCCCATTGTCGCTAACTTGAGGGTGCATATCCTCATTTTCATCATTGTCGTACTCGTCATAATCTTCAAGTTCATCCTTTTCATCTTGCTTTTTACCCTCGTATGCCAGTATATACCCACGGATTCTGCCTTCCGTGTCTTGCCATTTTAGACTCATATTTAGTCGTTTTTTTGAAGAATTAGTTATGTCCTTTGCGATTAACCCATTTTCCAAATTATGCAAATATGTTAATAGGCTCGGGTTGTCCGCGTAGGCCTTGCCCTCCAAAAAAGCAACAGGTAAAGTATCTCGAAAATCAAGATAACTTAAGCCTGCAATTCCTACGGCCTTCAGTGCTTCAATGTTTTCGGTTTCGTTAGGCGGTTGTTCGGTTTCAGTCACAGCTTTAGCAACTCCAAAGGGTTCGGCTTTGTGTAGGGGCAACGAATATGCCGTCGGATAGATGTTGTCAGAATAAGCCACTGGGGCATAGGGTAAAAATGTATTGTCGACTTTGGGTAGCGTGTTTAATGCATCGGAATAGCCCTCACCGACAATAATGCGCTGATCGTCAAATCGTCCATCAACGTTATAACGAGACAGATACTCGTTGAAAAAATCTCTATATAGGTTTTCCAGCAATTCGCTAGCGCCCTCCCTGGATCTAAAATTTGGTGCAACTTCCACATTATCTGCTGTTATTGTTGATTTTGCGCTTGTCAGAATTTCGTCCGGTATCAGGGTAGCAATTTCTGGTGTTTCCGCGTTTTCGACTGTCTGTGTCAGATCGCTAATATTTGTTTTTATATCACGATCTTCGGTCAATACGCTTTGAGCAATAGTTCGCCATCTTCCATCAGCGGTTTGCCGTTGTATCGTAAAAATTGAGCATACCGGATTGTATGTATATACATTATTTTTTCCAGAGCCAAAGGGCATACAGCAGGCGGTGTCGTTGCCGGCCACAACTCCTTCAGGGTCGCTTTTCAGATATATTTTCGCTCTATATTTATCCGTTTTAACGGCACTCTTCTTAACCCCGAAGTTGGGGTCGTTAATTAAATCGAAGAGAATGTCCTCTTGTTCGGAAGAAATTTGGATTTCTCCCGAAATGTATGCCTGTAAATTGATTCCTTGAGCTTTAAACATTTTCCCAACTCCGGAAAAGAGTTTCGTGGGATTTATTGCTAGGCCGGGAATGTTATTTTTTCTGCTTCCTAATGCTTTTTTCAACAATTCTAATATCGGCAACGGTTCGCCGCCGTTTGTTTCAATCGGAACGTCATAAACAATTTCGAAAGGATGAAAAACTTGAAGACTGTCTAAGTCGCCTTCCACGAGAGAGTCTCTTAATTCTTCTGCTGTGAGATCTAGATTAGGAATATTAACATAGTTGGAGGGCTTTTTCATATTATGTCGGCGCCCGGAGTGTTCATCTCCTACACTTAAAAACCGTTCTGGGTCTTGCCAGAACTGCATTACTTTTTCCATACTGACATCGGATGTTTCATGAAAAGCAAGTGTTTCAATGTAATTATAAAGCCGATCTCTTCCTTGATTTTTTAATTCCGCAAGCTTTTCCAGTAATTCTCGTTTCTCTATAAGTTTTTGGATTGCATAAAATCTTTTTAAATTAGACCACGAAGAAAAAACATCATCGAAAGAATTAATGTGTTGGGCCAGTTCTCGTAATTTGGGGATTTCCACAAATGTTGATAGATCCTGAAGAGTTTTTTGAATTTGCTCCGGACTGGTATTCTGGGCAATATTATTTAGCCAGCGAACAGAGGATCTTTCCGGATATTGATGGGAGGTATCGTCTAAAACTTGTTGCAGGATACAAGAATAAAACACATTAGCTTCAAGACCAGACGGTTGATACAAATTGTTAACGATACTATCAAAAGCATAAAGGGCGTCGTGTCTGCCACCATTGCTATGGGTCATATAATAAAACATTCTCTCATAGCCAAAAATTTCAGCCCCACGACGAAATGGGCCGGTAATGTTTTCCTCATCTTCCCATTCGTGTAACCTTCTTTCTTTTGTCTGCGACAGTATCTCAAAGGCCTGTTTCCAGCCGTCCTTTCCGGAATCATTTGTCTCTGTCCATTTTGCAGCGAGATTGAACCCGTTCTCCTTGAGCAGGTGTATCTCTTTGGGTTCCAAGAATTTTTCTTTTATAAGATTCAGTTCTTTTGAATTAAATATCCATTTCTTTTTTTCATCGGTAAGATACCAGACGTAGGTTTGATATTCGGAGAGCAATGACAGAACATCTGAGATTTTGTCGAGTTTAATCTTTTCAGTAACTCCGAATAGTAGGTTTTGGTTATACGACTCAACATCTTCTGGCAGATGAAATTTTTCGACTAACTCTCGTAGTACAGATATATGTATGCTTCTTTTCTCCAGATATCCACTGAAGGCGCCGATAGCCAGAGTTCGTATCTCCTCGCCTCTAATTAATTCTTCAGGAATGTCGACACCTTCCACAATTCTGATAGCTAGTCCTAAGTTGCTATCTTTCAAACTCTCGACCATAATACTCTGGGCCATCTCAAGAAATTTTTCATCGGAGACATTGAGTTTTCCTGCGAACTCCCGCGCTTTATTAATGCCATCACTTTCCTCCATAATATCGGCGAGAGTCTCCTTGATCGTGCTATCAAATTCCTCTGGCGATAATTTTACAAGTTCAATCGCCCGAGGGTAATACTCTCTAATGTCGCTATTCGATTTAGATTTTAACAATATTTTGATTCCCTTTATGGCGGCCTCTCTGGCTTCGGACGAGGTCAGAAAAGTTTCTGGAATCTCGAAAGCGTCTGCTATGTGATCAGCTGTGCCGATTTCTCCTCCTCCCGCTACCATATGCCTGATAAAAGATCCTCTTGCCGCTGTTTGCAATTCTTCGTCTACAAGAAATTCTTGATCAAATTCAAAATGATCTGCAAATTCGATTGCGTCATATACACTTTGTACCTCCGAGCGATTTCCTTTCTCTTCGTCTAGTATTTTAACCAACATCTGTCTGGAACTTTGTATAAATGCTTCTGAATCCAGTAATTGTTGATTTGTTAATCCGCACTCTTCTTGAGCCGAGAGAGCCCAGTGCGTATTTCGTAATTCTAACCAACGAGTGATTTCGCCGATTTGAACATCAAATAATTCTTCTTCGGTCAAGTTGAAAAGCGATCTGATACCATCATGAGCATCAGAGTGTCTCCCAGACATATCGCTTCCTCGAGAAATCGATTCGTGGAATGTCTTAGCGTAAGCGGCTATAGCCGCCTCACGGACTGCCGGAACTGTTTTCGCTTCTTCGACTACACCCAAAGGTTGCATGTATCGTGTTATGTCGCTAACCCAAATAACTGAAGATAACGAAGCGGGAGGGTTTAAGACACGGATTATAACATCTTGAGCAACAGCTCTGTATTCTGGACACGATAAAAGACCAACCCATGGCCGAGAATCTTCAATAAACCTAGCATAGGTCAGGGGATTTCCATAAGCTCTCAAAAAAGCGGTTGTGCCCTCGATTATAGATTGTTCTGCTTGTTCTTTGCTCAATATCCCGTCGGTAATATATTTATTAATTTGTTCGGCGATTACTCTCCCCACGACTTTTATAGTGTGGCTGATTTCTTCGCCGATAACCATGTCGATTAATTCTTTTGGAAGTGTCGAGCTTTCAAGCATTTCGATACCTGTGCCACCCAAACCAAATCGGAGATGACTTCTTATAGTGTTAAGCTCTTCTAGTTGAACATCGTCTAATTTATTTTTGAGATCGATATATCGATCTGCGCTCTCATATTCGTCTTTCGATGTTTTGTCTTTGTCGATAGATGTTCGAGCATCCCGAATCACCCCCTTTATCTCCAGGGCTTCGTTTATCGCTTCTTCTTGCGTGTACTTCTCTGATTCAGATGACATGTTAGTATTTTGAATTAATTTTCCAATTTTATTATATCATTCAGTTGTAGATTAACAAAAAATCATCCCGACGACTTCCGGGACAATTTTTTTATGTCATTTCGTACTCGTTGATACGGGATCCGGCGGCAACCGAAACTGGATTCCTGCTTTTGCAGGAATGACATTTGGGAGTACATTTCCGTCTATATATTCTTCACGCTCAAGGCGAGGTATTTGAAGGTCTCGGCGTAATCCTTGATAATTGTCTCCGTGGTGCTTGTTAGAGTCAGCCCTTTGAGATAATTTTGATAGTTAGTGGCGGCGATTTCGAAGTTATCGGCTGTGGCGCCTTCAAAATACTCGTTACCTTTGTCGGAAACATCGTGAGCGCGCAGTTGAAATATCGATGTATTATCAGTCAAAATAATCATGCAATCTAGCGAAGCATTATAATCTTGGCCGATGTTGGAAAAGGTTACGATGCCCCGATATTTTCCATCCGAAGTTTCGAAATAGGTCGGAGGAACCTCTGCCATTATGCCTGCGTTCGAAGGAGGCAACCAGAGTTTTGAAGCAGTACCGACGCTTTTATTCGTATAGACACTTTTTATTGCGGCGACATCCTCTTCTGTCCCCTCAACTCCAGCATAATCAGTGATCGTGGTCAAGTCGACATAAACCTTCTTATTTGTATCTTCACCGATAAGTTTTATCCCTCGGTCGAAATTGACATTCTGTTGGTTAACAGTAATCATCTCGTCAATGTTTTTTGCGCTGTATGTATCGTCATCGATCGCCCAAGTTTTTGGGTATTTGAAAGAGACGCCATATTTCGCATTTGTATATGTTTTCCAATCGGATGTCGGATCAACAGTAGCCGTAGTACTGGTAGTGCTTGAACTCGATGCCGGATTTTTCAATGCATCAATCTGACTGTTGAGATCAGAAATCTGTTTGTTCAGCGTCGCCTTATCATCATTGAACTTAGAGTTCAAATAATAATACCCGCCACCGCCCACAAGTCCCACAGTAATCAAAAAAGTAATTAGCACAACCCAAATCTTTTTCATTTTCCCTCCATAATGCGCAGATCTATGACACAGATCAAACGCAGATACAATAAATAGTATAAGACTATCACATTATATCTCTAATCTTCTGATTGGCAAAGCTTTGTCTTGCGGAAAGACGATATTTTTGGTAAATTCGTAGAGTGGGCGACTAGCTCAGTTGGTTAGAGCGCAGCTCTGCATACAAGATTTAAAAATGCCCGAAGGGCGACAAGGCGTAATAAAGTATTTTCGATGTTCATATTGTTTTTCTGGTGGGCGAATGGGCGACTAGCTCAGTTGGTTAGAGCGCAGCTCTGATAAAGCTGAGGTCGATGGTTCGATTCCATCGTCGCCCACCAGAAAGACCGTATATTCGAAAATACTTGCCTAAAGCTGAGGTCGATGGTTCGATTCCATCGTCGCCCACCAACGCAAAAACGCCATAAATGGCGTTTTTGCGTTGTAGCAGCCGTTTCTCATCTATTAGATTGTTGGCGTTGTACGACATTGATTATTGTTGCAACCCCGATAACAATAAACAGTGCGATTATCGCATAAACAAACCATGCATTGCCGAATCCGCTTTCAAGACCTTGATTGTGAACCATAGTGCAACCATTCATTTTTCCTCCATATAATTATCATTATCTTGCCATCGTCGAGCTGATGCGGGCAAATTCGACGAACAAAAGAGTGAATATAATTACCATAACTACCGGAGCGACTAGTGAGATCCAGTTTTTTCTCCCGGGTCTAAAATTCCTTAAAAGCATAGAGTTGGAGACAACGGATATCGAGCTCATCGCCATAGCTAATCCTGCGAGCTCTGGCTTCAGAATCAATCCCAGACTAAAAAAGACTCTGGCGGCGATGGGTATCCCTATCACATTGTAAAAAAGCGCAAAAAACATATTTTGACGAATTTTTGTCATCGTTTCTTTAGACAATTCAATCGCTTTCACCACGTCGCGAAGATCGTTTTTAATAATTACAATCCCGCCGGCTTCCATCGCCACATCGGTACCGGAACCCATGGCGATTCCAAGATCGGCTTGAGCCAATGCCGGGGCATCGTTTATACCATCGCCGACCATCGCCACAACTTTCCCGTTGTCTTGAAGTTTCTTAACCTCGTTGGCTTTGTCTTCGGGAAGGACTTCAGCTAAAACATTGGTGATACCGACTTCTTTAGCGATCGCGGCGGCAGTTCGCTGATTATCGCCGGTAATCATCCAAACATCAACGCCCATTTTCTTTAGTTTTTCCACTGCCTCTTTTGAAGTTTCCTTGACAGTATCGGCGACACCGATAGCTCCAATAATTTCCTTTTCATTAGAAAGAAGCATGACGGTTTTGCCCTCTTCCTCAATCCGAGATATCTTTCTATCGATACGGTCGATATCAAGTCTAACGATCTCTGTAACAAGCCTTCTGTTTCCAAAGTAATATTTTTTACCATTTATTTTACCCTCGACGCCATGACCGGGGATCGCGCTGAAGCTGGCGACTTCGTCTAATTTAATTCCTTTCTGATCTGCATAACTATAAATAGCTTCAGCTAGCGGATGCTCGGAGGATTTTTCCAATGAGGCGGAAATCTGTAAAATGTCATCTTCGTCAATGTCGGAGAATGAGACGATGTCGGTAACTTCAGGTTTTCCCTTTGTCAAAGTGCCGGTTTTATCAAAAATAATTGCCTTAATCTTCTCCGCCGCTTCCAGAGGTTCACCACCTTTAATTAAAATCCCATGTTCAGCGCCCTTGCCGGTTCCAACCATAATTGCCGTTGGAGTCGCCAAGCCAAGCGCACAGGGGCAAGCGATAACTATAACGGCGGTAAAGGCCATCAGGGCAAAAGATATACTGGAGCCCAGAAGCAACCAAACGACTAAGGTTAGGATTGCCAAACCGATAACGACTGGTACGAACCATGATGAGATACGATCAGCGAAGGCTTGAATCGGAGCTTTTGATCCTTGCGCCTCCTCAATCAGCCGAATGATCTGTGAAAGGGTTGTCTCGGAGCCAATTTTTGTTGCCCTAAATTCAAAACTGCCGGTCTTGTTAATAGTGGCGCCGATAACGATATCGCCGACATTTTTTTCAACCGGCAAACTCTCGCCGGTTACCATCGATTCATCGAGCGCAGAAGACCCTTTGGTTATTACGCCGTCAACCGGTACTTTCTCTCCTGGCCGAACAAGGACAATATCTCCATGGATAACTTCGTCAACCGGAATATCAAGTGTTTTACCCTCTCGGATTACTCTCGCCGTTTTTGCCTGCAAACCCATTAATTTTTTAATTGCATCCGAGGTTTTGCCTTTTGCTTTTGCTTCCAGCCACTTGCCGAGGATAACAAAGGTGATAAGGAAAGCAGCCGTTTCAAAATACAAATCAGGGATTTTCATCCCATCAAGACCGATAATAGTATTATTGGAAGAAACGTAGATGACGAAATTTATCAAACTATAAAAGAAAGCAGTCGAGGTGCCGATAGCGATCAAAGAGTCCATGTTAAAAGTTTTCATTCGAAGACTTGACCACATACCTTTGTAAAATCCGGCGCCGATGATAAACTGAACAGGGATAGCCAAAACCAAGGAAACTATGCCGAAGTAGGGTGGGAATATTCCTCCTCCGGGAAGCCATTTGAAAAAATCAAGTAACATGAAATATAACATTGGCAGAGAAAAGATCAGCCCAAAAAGAAATTTCTTCCGAAGCTCGTCTATTTCACGTTCTCTCATTTTTTGATCAAATTCCGGATCTTTTTCATCAACAAAAGTCGCTTTATATCCGGCCCCCTTGACTGCCAAAATTAAATCATCGGGATTTGTTTTATTTTCGTCATAAACAACCAGGGCTTTTTCAGTCGCAAAATTGACATTTGCCGAGCTTACGCCAGTAATTTTGCGAAGAGTTCTTTCGATAATCCCCGCGCAGGAAGTGCAGTGCATACCCTCAATTTTTAAGATAAGTTTGTGCTTCATATTGTTTCCTTTTATTAGCTTGCAATAAGTTTTCCGCGGGAGACTCCCATGGCGCAAGTGATATCATAAGTTCCCTTTTTCGGAGTAAAATCCCACTTAATTGTCTCTCCTTTTTCGAGTAATTGCGGCTCGTTAACAAGCCCGGGTATCATTATGGTGCTCATACATCCTACTCCCTCGGCATTTGCAGTGATTTCAAAATGCACCGGTTTGTCCGCCTCTACGGAAAATGCGTTTGGAGTAATATCGGATTTTGCTTCCCAGGAAACATCATCGAAAGTAGCTTTAATGTTTTGCGTCTTGCCTTGGTTCGTCTGCGAAGGGGCAGGATTCGGGCCGATTGACGACTGGGAAGATTGATTAGACGAAGAAGGGGATTGCGTATCCGGAGGGGTTGAAGCCGGAGCATCATTTTCCACAACAATGAATTTACCCGAGTACATACCCATCGAGCAGGAGAATTTGAGCTCTCCCGTTTCAGTCGGCGTGAATTCAACAGTGTTTATTCCGGGGTCGAGAAATTCTTTTATATTTTTCTTTGACATAAAAATACTTGAGGAACAGGAATTGGAATCTTTGGAATCTATAATCCACTTTACTGGTATATTGTTCTTGACCGTGAATTTGTTTGGAGAGTACCCTCCCGAATTTTGTGTCATTCGAACGACCTGAAATCCGTTCTCGATCACAACATTCGGATCTTCGCTCGATGATATACCGGGGTCACCATCGAGTGGAAAAATATTGAAACCGGTCAGACGATAGCCGTTAGAGATATTAAAAATTGCAAGAAAAATTACCAAAAGACCGGTGAATTTAAAAAACTTTTTAGCGAAATTGCCTTTAAGAGTAGAGGTCAAACCGCCGATACCAAGAAGCCCGGGAGCAGTTCCCAAAGCAAAAATTGCCATAATCAAACTTCCGGCCCAGAAACTTCCGGTGCTTATGGCATAAAGTTGCATCGCTTGAGTAAACCCGCATGGTACGAAAAAGGTTAATGCACCGACTAGGGCAGAGTTCATATGGCTGTACTCTCTCTCATGGCGCTCCTTAATGCCAAAAAGCCGAGTTAAGCTTGGCGGAAGAGAGAGCGAAAGATTGGATAATTTGGGGAATATTTCCGTAAGTTGCGCTCCCAGAATTAGCATTACAATTCCGACAGCGATTGTCGCAAGCCCCAAAGTCGGTCCGGAAAGTTGGAATGCTTTACCGATTAATCCGATTAATCCGCCGAGAACGAAATAGGATAAGATTCTACCCAAATTAAAATATAGATGAGGCCTAAATTTTTGAGCCGGTGTCGCTTCGGGGTGTTTTTCAGCGTGTCTAGCGGAAATTCCCAAGATCAATCCTCCGACTAACGCCATACAGGTAGAGAGTCCGGCGGTTACTCCGATCAAGAGGACGAAGAGAAGGTTCGAGGGCTTGTCTGCGGTGCCGGTATTTATATTAAAGAGACCTATTTTTTTTGCGATAAAATATAAAATCAGCAAGACAACAAGTGATTTCGCTAGGTCGAGATAGTTTTTTGTATCCATGCTCAACCAAGATTTTGACTCGTCAACCCCGACCTCATAACCGGCCTCCGCTATCAGTCGTCGGGTTTTTCCCATATCGAGTGGATGTTGCGAATATACCCGGGCTTCTTTATCCTTAAAACTAACCTGAATATTTTTAATGTTAGGATCTTCTTTTAGCTTTTCTCCAACAAGAATTTCGCAGGAACGGCAGTGCATTCCTTTTATCGGAATAACAGTTTTGTTCATAAATCCCTTCCATGAAAGCGTTATTTGTTAGCTAGTTTCGAAACTTTTAGAATTTCCGCGACCATTTTTTGTTTTCTGGTTTCGTTATTGGTTTTCATAGCGTTTTTAAAACAGGTGTTTAGGTGTCCCTCCATAAGCATATGATGAGCGGATTTCAGAAGGCCTATAACGGCTAAATTCTGTTGCATAATGTCAATGCAATAATCGCCGTCCTCGATCATCTTGATAATTTTCTCGATGTGACTTTTCGCTTTTTTGAAATTGATTAAAGTTTTCTCGCTTTTTTTATCCATTTCTTCTCCATTTATTTTAAAATACATACACCTATGGTGTAGGTATATGTATAATACACCTTAATCATTTTCCTTGTCAAGTGCCGTGCTTGCAGTGCCGCTAACGAAAAGCTCTATTTGCTGATATATTTCCAGAGTGCCGAAATTCCCAAAACTAACAAGACAATAAATAGCAGATAGATTATCCAGCCAAACAACATCATTGATATACCGTTATCGCCGGTCATCATGCTTGGATTCATGCTCATCATTGATCCCTCCTTAATTAATATTACCCGCTAATTGTACCACAAATCGTCAGTTATTTCTTTCGAAAAATTTGATCAGTCATATTCAGTCTGTAAAAATGTGCAAATTTGCTGTAATTGCTGTAATATTGATGGTAGCAAACATAAGGGATGGGAAAGTCGGATGAAGAAGATCTCGAGGGAGATGAAATCAAGAAAAAGGGCATTTACGCTCATTGAGATTCTGGTTGATCTTATGATCATCTCTTTTGTGGCGACTGCGATTATCGCCGCCTTCATGGCCGGCTACAACGCACTTTCATTATCGAAAGCGAAAATTGCCGCCGTGGCACTGGCAAACGAGAAAATGGAGGAGCTAAGAAATATGCCCTACGACGATCTGGCGACTGAAAACGGGGCGATATATCCACCGGGAGATCTTCCGGACGACGAAGAAATAGTTAGAAAAAATATTCGCCTCAATGTCCATATTACGCTAAACTATGTCGATGATCCTTTTGACGGAGACGCCTTGGGCAGTATCCCGGGCAAACCGGTGGATATTTATCCTTATGATTATAAAAAGGCGCGGATCGAGGTTCACAAAATCGGTAGAGAGCCAGCACTTGCAGACATCTCGACGAATATTTCAGCCAAAGCGGCGGAAACGCCAAGCGATACAGGTATTTTATATTTATGCATCATCGATGCAGAGAATCAGCCGGTTAATGATGCAACCGTAACTATTCAAAACACAGAAGTTTCTCCGCCGGTTGATATGGAACTTATAACCGACGACACTGGATGTGTTATGGTGCCGGCGCTGCCCCCGGACGAGCACAACCACTACCATTTAGTTGTTACAAAGGATGGATATTCGACCGATATGACATATCCGCGTACCGCCCAAAACCCGAATCAACTTCAGCCCGATGTAAATATCTCTGTCCAACAGGTGACGCGGCAAACTCTCGCCATAGACAAGGTTAGTACCCTTACAATCAATACGGTGGACTTAAGCGGCGCTCCGATTCCGAATCTCAATCTCCATATAGAAGATAGCAAGGAAATATATTTTAACCCGACTACTTACAAGTATTCGGAGGATCATGACTGCAATGCTTTCGGACAGCTGACACTAACCGATATGGAGTGGGGGAATTATAAAATTAGCGTTAATACCGACGGGTTTTTTACAAGTTCGGCGCATCCGGTGTTGCCCGTGTATCTTGACCCTGACTCGGATTTAACCGTAACGGTCTATGTAACGAATTCCGCAACCGCTCCGAGGATAACCTCGCTTTTACCCTCGCAGGGAGTTTTGGGCGATCTGACATCAATCATTGCCACCGGATATAATTTTGATAATAGTGCGGAGATGAAATTGGTAAATTCTGGTAGCGGCGCAGAAATTATTGGAACCGATGTTGCTGTGCAAGCTCACCAAGAAATTATCGCGGACTTCAATCTAGCAACTGGATCTGTCGGCTTTTGGGATCTGGTCATCACCAACCCGGGCGGAGAGTTTTCCAGGCAATACAACGCGATAGAAATCGTGGCAGAATGAAAATTAAAATGTTAAAACCGGGCTCGACTCTGATTGAATTGGTTGCGGTTGCTGGTTTGATGGCGATTCTTTCGGCGCTTCTGGCGACATTGGTTGCGCAGAGTTTAAAAAGTTATAGGGAAAGCCGTCAAATAGTCGAACTTCAGGGAAACGCCGCTATGGCGATTAAAGATTTCGAATCAATCACCAGGGGTGCTACCGAAATTGTTGTATCAGCGCCGGACGAGCTTGCTTTTTACGCCTATATGGTGGGAGATGATTACCCTGCCCCGACATTAGTTAGATATTACACGGAGAATGGAGAGCTTCTGCGCTCAACGATTGCTCCGAGCGGAGAGGGTCCGACATTTACATATCCAACGGAAGATGAACTTGTAA
>MEZY01000050.1:883-4261 GCA_001776195.1 Candidatus Berkelbacteria bacterium RIFOXYA2_FULL_43_10 | reverse complement strand
CCACGCTGACTTGATAACGCTGATTGAACGCTGAAAAATTCAAAGACGAAGGAGATGAATAAAATGGCTAACAAGCTAAAAAGCTACTACCTAAAACCTAAAAAAGGCATGTATCTTCCCGTTATTATGCTCGCCTCGGTGATTTTTGTGGCGCTTGCAGTAGCGGTGATAACTTTTGCTCTTTCGGATCTAAAAGATTCCAAACTCCACGAAAGAAATATCTCCGCACTGGAAGTGGCGGAAGCGGGAGTCAATTACTATATGTGGCATCTCTCGCATGATAATGATGACTACTGTGATGGCGGGGAATGTATAGGGGAGACTCCCTACGGTCCATATTCACACGAGTTTAAAGATCAAAGCGGGCAGGTAATCGGAAGCTACGATTTGTATATCACTCCACCGGCTTTGGGAGAGTCGGTAACAACAGTAAAAGCGGTCGGACGACTTAATAATTCCCAGCTTGATAGAATAGTGGTAGCAGAACTGGGAATGCCTTCATTTGCACAATATGCTTTTGTTATTGACACCGAATGTTGGTTTGGCGAGGATGAGGAGACTTATGGACCGGTTCATTCGAACACCGGCATTCACTTTGATGGCACAGCTCACGGTGTCGTATCTTCCGCATCGGAGGATTATACTCCGGCATCCTCTTTCGGGGGCGATGGCCAAGTCCACGACGGAGTTTGGGGTACGGGTGGTCCAACCAGCTATTGGGTTTATCCGGTACCGGCGGTGGATTTTAATCGAATAAGCATCGATTTTACGGATTTGAGTGAAAAAGCAACAGAAAATGGAATTTCGCTTGGGAGCTCACGATCGAATGGCTATTATCTAATGCTTCGGGCTGATGACAAAATTGATGTTTATCGAGTCACTCGAGAAAGAACGTCGGGGATTACGACTACCTTTATCCAAACTCGGAACGCGCCATCAAATGGAATTGTATATGTCGAAGATAACGTCTGGGTGGACGGATCATATAACAACCACATAACCATAGCCGCCCATACTTCCGGAAGCGGATCTCCAATAATAAAAATCAAAGCCAATCTTTTATATCAAGCCAAAGATGGCACCTCCAGCGTGGGCTTAGTCGCAGAAGGCGATATCCAGGTGCCACGATACGCTTCGAATAATTTAGAAATCGATGCGGCAATGCTCTCCCAAAATGGTCATGTTTGGTTTCCGTATGTCAACGGAGTCATCAAAAATCAAATCACTGTTTATGGGTCAATCGGAACAAAACTGACTTGGACTTGGACTTGGGTTAATGGCTCCGGTACGGTTGTCTCCGGCTATCGCTATACCAGCCAAACCTATGATCCGTATTTAACCTTGACTCCGCCACCGGAATTCCCCACCACCGGAAGTTACGCGATTTTGAATTGGAGAGAAGAATAAACGTACACAGAATTATTTCACAGAAAGAGCACAGAAATTATCACACAGAAAAATCCACAGAATTGCGCAGAAAATTCTTTTCACGAAAATATAAGTAACTGCGCAAGCATCTGTAATAGTGAAGCACGGGTAGTCAGAATAGTCTTCTCGATCCATTCGGTGAGAGCGAAGGCGAGAGATCTACAAACTACAATCCCAGTGTATAGTCGGTGTAGACGAGGAGAATTGAATAATTCGAAGCATACTATTTGTAATTTCGTTAAGGGTTTATGAAAATATTGATCTTTATTTCTCTGATAATGCTTGGTATAATTTGCGTCCGCTATTCGAAATGGATTACAGACAATACCACGCGATTTGAATGGCCGGAGCGAACCTTCGGCCCCGGTGGAACTTATAGTGCTTGGAAAATCCTCGGAGTCCTTATCATCATCTTTGCATTTTATTATTTAATTGGGCTGTAGCTCATTGCGTCCGAGACTGCGCAATATGTTCGGAAATAGAACAATCTATTGACATATAAAACAACAGAGGTATACTAAAACTGACACATAAGAGGTAGGAAAAATGAGTCAAATCACAAAAAATTCAATTGGGAAGAAAATCCAAAATCTACGCGAACGAGCCGGTAAATCGCAAGAAGAAGTCGCAGGTGTTTTGGGGATACCGCGAACATCGTTGTCACAGATCGAAACAGGAGAAAGAGATTTGACAAGCCTGGAGCTAGCCCAGCTCTCGACGGTATTTGGTGTTCCGACGGATTATGTTTTATCTGATGAGAAAATTAGCCAAGAGATAGCGGTTGAGCCGAGAGAGAAAGAATCAGAGGAAAGAATATCAATACCCAGATTAAAGAAAAATAAGTTCAAAGAAGTTTTGCTCTATATTCTGGAAAAAATAGCCGGAAAGCCGAATATCGGCGAAACGGTATTATATAAGTTGTTGTATTTCTGCGATTTTAATTATTATGAAATATTCGAAGAACAATTAACAGGTGCGAAGTATATCAAAAATCACTATGGACCGACCCCGATCTCGTTCAAAGGAGTCGTTGGAGAAATGATCAAGAATGGTGAGATTTCACTCGATAAAAACAAATATCATGGCTATCCGCAGACCCGATATATCGCCTTGAGAAGACCTGACCTACGACGAATAAACGGAGCAGAAAAAGAAATTATTGATGATGTGCTCTGCAAACTATCAGATTTAAGCGCCAAACAAATCAGCGAATATTCTCATGATGATACGCCATGGAAAATTGCCGAGAGCGGGAAACCCATTGATTATGAAGCTGTTTTTTATCGGTCGCCTGCCTACTCTGTTAGGGAGTACGACGAACTCTAGGATGGCGAAATGCAGTTTATCGAGATACCGGAATTTAGCAAAGATTTCAAGAAGCTCAATAAAAAATATAAGTCGCTTAGGGGGGATTTGGAACTTAGAAAAAAAGTTCTCGAAATGTTTCCAGTCGGTAGGGGGAATGATGTTGATCAGATACCCGGGTTAAAAATCAAAAGAAAAATATATAAAACGAGACTTATGTGTCGGACACTGCGAAGAGACTCCCTGCGCTTGATATATTGTTATGAGGAAGATAAACAAAAAATCACCTTTATCGAACTATATTTCAAAGGCGATAAAACGACAGAGGACAGAGATCGGATATTAAAGCATTTTGCATAAATTCTTCTTCTTCAGCGGCCGGGCTTTTTGGGGATGAGAAAGATCAATTTAGCGAGAAGCGGGGCAGAAAGAGAACCGTCCCCTCATTTGCCTTCAACATCTGGCACTATCAATCATTAAATAGTATGACAACATCATACTTTAGAGAATAGAGCGCATCGAGCAACTTAGTTATTTTTCTCCAGCACTTTGAGAGCTTCCTTAACAGATGAAGAGTCAGTGTTCGTAAGGCGAATTTCTTTTTGGTCGGCATACCTTTCATAAACATCAGATAGAAACTCATCG
>MEZY01000050.1:0-840 GCA_001776195.1 Candidatus Berkelbacteria bacterium RIFOXYA2_FULL_43_10 | reverse complement strand
TATAATGTTAAATTAACAATTGAACCCAATACAGATGGCACAACCTCTTCTTTAAAATTACTTTCCGACCTGATTACCAAGCCGTCATACGACTGAATAGAAACACTACCAGAAAACATTTCAAATGTCGAGTCCTGAATGAATTTTAATCCATTTCCCCTTGCTTCTTCGATTCTTCCGCTGACCCCCTTTTCGAGCGCCAACTTAACTGCTTCGGTCTCTGATTTCAAATTAGGATCCTTCCGATAAAGTGAGGCCTTGAAGCCAATACCCGGATCGGCAACAGATATATTCAATTGATTCAGATTCGGGTATCTCTGACCGACAATGACTGCTCCGCTAATATTGGTCGGCCAGTTTCCCAGATTATGGTCGAAGGCATTATTCCCAAGCTCACCCACCAGGGCGGTTGCTAAACCGGCGTTATCTTCGTTCATACCAAAGTTTTGTAATACTTGAAACAACCTTGGCAGTCTTGCTTTGAAAACATCGCTTGTCTGGCAATACGAAAGCTCGTAGACATTCAGAGTATCATTCTCTTTCAATCCAGGCAGTACGCTATCACAGCGACTGGAATCAACTCCGATGTCATTTAGAAATTCTCCGAAATGAGCTCTTGCCAAATAATTTCTGGCTTCAAAATTCTTAGGGAAGATTATTTTGAGATTAGAATCTTCGGCTTTTTCAATAATTTTTAAACATATGAAGTTGATCGACCAAGGGTCGAAAAAACTGGCACTCGACAAGTCGATAGTTGGACCGTTGAATATTCGCGAATAATACTTATGTAGACCGGGGAACTCCAAATCCGTCATAGTTATATTATGCACTTTTTCGCAA
>MEZY01000049.1:6882-8564 GCA_001776195.1 Candidatus Berkelbacteria bacterium RIFOXYA2_FULL_43_10 | reverse complement strand
ATCCTCCGCTAACTATACTTTTGTATTGGGAAGCAGATTTCACCCAATGGGTGAAGCTACGCTTTACTCGGATTACCACGCCAGTCTGTCACCGAAAATACCACCCGCAACCGCTCATAAAAAAATAGAATGCCTCCTGTAGTCCACGTCTAATAGATACAAGAGGCACTCGAATATTATGATACGACAAAAACCCTGTAGTTTTAAAGTGGAAAAATCAGATTCTTCCCTTACCTCCTTCGCGGGACTGCCGCTTATTGCGGATCTGGCACATTCCTGTGGCCTCATAAAACAGCTAAACGCTATCAACGGCTTATGGGAACGCCGCCGCGATTATTCCACCGCCGACCATGTAATGAGCCTCGCGCTCACCCTTATCGCTGGCGGCGAACGATTGGATGACACACGTCTGCTTAAAAATGACGCGGTGGTTTCGGAACTGTGCATCGCCTCCGTTCCATCCGCCAACACCGCAGGCGTTTTCCTTAAACGCTTTTCACACAGGACAATAGCGGCCCTGGCGCGCGCCGCGCTTGTGCCGGCGGCCTTCATGCTTAAGCGGCTTAAAACCGCAACAATAGACATCGATTCCTCGCTTATAGAATCCGATAAGGAAGACGCCGCTTTCACCTATAAGAAATTCTCGGGCTATAACCCTATGCTTGCTTGGTGCCCGGAGGCTGAAATGTTTCTCGCCTGTCTGTTCAGGAACGGAAACGCTAGCCCCCAGTCGCATATTCTTGAAACCCTCAAGTATTGCCGTGAACAATTTAACGGCGACACACATTTACGGCTGCGTTCCGACAGTGCCGGCTACCAGTTGAAAATAATGGATTACTGCGTGGCGCAGGGGATAGATTTCACCATAACAGCCGACCTGGATACGAGCGTGCGCGATGTTATCGCGGAAATACCGAAGAAAGACTGGCGACTGATGATAAAGGACGGGGAAACGATTCTGTTCGCGGAAACGGTGCATGCGCCAGGCGTCACCAACTTGCGCAAAAAGCTGCCGGCCTTCCGGCTTATTGTCACGCGCAAGTTAAGCTGCCAGCTTGAGCTTTTCAAAAACCTTTTTGTTGATCACGCCATAATCAGCAATTTCCCGGCAGAATGCAGCACGGAAGATGTTCTAAAACACCACAACGCGCGCGGGAACGCGGAAAAGGCTATAGAGGAACTTAAAAATGGATTCGCGCTGGCAAAACTGCCATGCGGGGAACTGGCGGCGAACGCAGCCTACGCGCAGATCTGCGTGCTGGCCTATAACCTTGTGAGCCTGTTTAAAAGGGCCGCGCTGCCGGCAGACTGGGTGTCTTACCGCATAAAAAATCTGCGATTCAGGTTGCTATGCGGCGCGGCGCTCGTGGTTAAGCACGCAAGGAACACGATAATCAAGCTGCACAGGAATTTTATCTTCTTTGACGTCTTTGATCGGGCCAGATGGGCGGTATTGTCGCCAGAACTATTCGGGACCTGATTATTCCAGATGGTGGAACACAATTCAAAACCGCCATCAGTCTTGATGGTGCGGATAACTATTGCCAAAAAACGGTTTTGCCTGTGATTTTGTAGATAAACGGCCCCAGAGTTCCAACCCAACCGGGGAAAATCACCAATTTAAAGTCTAAAAGTTGTACTTGGAGGTAATTCCTACTGCGTATTCACCTTAGCGGAGGATT
>MEZY01000049.1:5384-6786 GCA_001776195.1 Candidatus Berkelbacteria bacterium RIFOXYA2_FULL_43_10 | reverse complement strand
TGAATGTTTGTGCGCCTTTCGGCAGCACTTCTCTGAATAATTTATACTTCGCGTCCTGCATGAGCTTTGCGAACCCGTTGGCGCTATATGCTTTGGCAATCTTTTCCAACCCCTCAAGGGTAACACCGTCCCGCAGATACTGCTCCGGTTTCTTCAGGGCCTTAAACGCCTGATATGGCGTCTGGTACGTTTCATACGTCCTATGCCGCTTCCCTTTCTCATCGACGGTGATCGTCGCGAATCCGCACGGCCTGTGGTAGTTTAAGTAAATGTTGAAATATTCCATGTAAAACCGATGTATCCCGCCAGCGTGCCGCCGCTCTATGTGCCAGTGCCCCATGTGCTTGCGGATGACGCTCCCGTTCTTCCCTTCCACCAGCGCGTTGTCGTTGGTTCTCCCAGATCTGGATTTGCTTTGTTTTATCAGAAGCCCGCCAAGCATACTGGCTACCTGCTTGTTTATGAATTCCCCGCCGTTATCCGAATGGAACCCCCGGATAAGAAACGGGAACATCAGTATGGCCGCCTCCAGCACGTCTTCCAGCCAAGCCTCACTTATCGCTTCTACACACACTACAATCTGCCACTGGGTGACCTCGTCAACCATATTGATATGATAAACGCCCTTTACGCCATCGAGGTCGCCTTGATGAACCGTATCCACCCGTAAATGACCGGGCTTTCCGTTTGAATTGGGCTTGCCTCTTTTTCCTATAGCGACCTGCACTGACTTTGTTCTTGATACAGTCAGCGCTTTAAATCTATACGCGGGGGTTTCCCGCAGATTGTATATATGCGAAACAGATATTCCGCTAAGACGTTTATAGCGGATATCGCCGAATTTAAGCTCGCGTTCCAGGATATTCTTTGTCGCAGGACCCGCCAGCCGCTCATGAAGATTGTCCGTTTCCGCTAAGAGCTCGATGTCCTCCCTCGTATAGACTTTCGGGAATTTGTTGCGCTGGCCACAGGCCGCGTTTATCTCACCGGCAAACAGTTGCTTCTTTATCAGCCTTGTTAATTGTGACTCGGAAATCCCGGTCATTTGCTTCATGTATCCGCGTAGCAAACCCTTTTCGCCACGCTTTAGATCAAAAAACATAAACCGCTTGAGAACGGACTCCAGCCAGCGGTATTTGTCGTCGCGGGAAGCGCTTTTAAGTTTGAACCCTTCCGAGGCGGCTAATAGCTTTTTTATCTGGCTGACTGTGGTTATACCGGAATCGTCCATTTGTGTGGTCATGGTTACAGATTATGGACGGAAAACACCTCTTTTGCAAGCTAAAGCCGGTTTCATGCTCATCTTGCGTTGGAAACGGGCTTTTTCTCATGCTCATCCTGCATTGGATAATTCTCCAGGTTGCAACACCGGACTGCTTTTTAATATATTAACCCTATGAAC
>MEZY01000049.1:4593-5287 GCA_001776195.1 Candidatus Berkelbacteria bacterium RIFOXYA2_FULL_43_10 | reverse complement strand
CGACACCAAGACGGGTATGATGTACTGGGGAATCGGCAATCCCGCCCCATTTCCCGGTACCAAGGAGTTTCCCAATGGTTCCAGCCGCCCCGGCCCCAATCTTTTCACCGATAGTTTGGTAGTCCTAGACAGCCGCAACGGCAAGCTGTCGTGGTTCCATCAGGTCACCCCCCATGATTTGTTTGACCTTGATTTTCAAAATCCGCCGATTTTGGTGAAAGACAGGCAAAATCGTCAGCTAATTATCGGTAGTGGCAAGGTAGGGAAGGTTGTTGCTTTCGATCCAAAAACAGAGCAGGTTGTCTGGGAAACAAAGGTTGGCAAACACCAAAACGATGAATTAGATGAACTTCCCAAAGGTACAACCCGGGTTTACCCGAGCCCGCTGGGAGGCATCGAAACCCCCATGGCTTATTCTGATGGTGTTGTTTTTGCCCCCATTGTCAACATGTTTACCGATTACACTCCCACCGGAATTGTCATTGATACTTTTGATATGTCAGCCGGTACCGGGGAATTAACAGCAGTCGAGGTTGACACCGGTTCGGTTCTTTGGTCACAAAAATTCCCGTCGATAAACGTTGGCGCGGCCACAGTGGTGAGCGACCTGGTGGTCACCTCCACATACGACGGCACCATTTACGCACTCAATAAAGACACCGGAGAAATAGTTTGGCAGGAAAAAGTACCTGAT
>MEZY01000049.1:0-4551 GCA_001776195.1 Candidatus Berkelbacteria bacterium RIFOXYA2_FULL_43_10 | reverse complement strand
TCCGCCGCTACAGTAAACGAACGCACTATCCGTCTAAAAAACTTCGCCTTCGTCCCGAAAAATACAACCGTTAAAGCTGGTACAAAAGTGATCTGGGTAAACGACGACACCGCCGTCCACACAGTCAACAGCGATATCTTTGATTCACCCAGTCTCGGCCAGGGAGATACTTTTGAGTATGTCTTTGACAAGAAAGGTACTTACGCTTATTTCTGTGCACTCCATGCTGGTATGACTGCCCAGATCACCGTCAACTAGATCAATCAAAACACAACCACCCCGCTGTTTCCAAAAGCCGCCCATTTCTTTTCAAATGATTCTCTCGTCAGTCTTACTTGGCCGATCAATGAATCATTGACAATTATTCGCGACGGATTCTCCACAGTCCCCACAAATCCAACCACTACGTATGTATGCTCGCCGCTCACACCCAATATTTGTTTCCCGTCCGGTGTATTCCAATACACTTTCTTTCCTCCGCTAGCGTACCCCCAAATAATTGCCGGATTACCTTTTGACACCTCGGACAGTAGTTGTGATAGACTCCAACCACTAAACTCTCTTGCTTCCCTGTAACTTCTGGCTACCCGGGCAATAGGCCCCCAATACACTCCATATCCAGTGGTCATTTGTTTACCATTGATATTGCCCACAAACCGCTCGTGCGGATCGCCCCAGACACCATTACTGTGAGGGGTTGGGTCAAAGCCTATTTTTTCTATTAGTTCATCCTCAGTTGCCCCGACGCCTTTATATGCCAGAGCCATCCTCAAAGAAGCTACCTCGCATGAAAGCGAGTATTTCTGAAGAAACACCGGCACTGGCAGTCTGAAAATTGACTGTACAGTATTAAAGCCCAACACAATCTCTTTATCAGAACTAAGCCCTTTGATGCTTTCGACGCCGGGAGCCAAAGACACCCTGTATGCTGTATTTTTCTTTAAAGGTTCTGAAGGTGTAAAAATCATCTGTCTGCTTGACCAGCCGAATTTCCCCCTTACCGGAGGATCAATGTCAAACTTCGACTCAGCTACATGGCGAGACACATCTTGGTTCAATGTTAGCTTTACTGGTGAGGCAACATTAATTCCACCCTCTCCGTCTATCGGGCTGGAACTTACCAAAGCCACTTTCCCCATGGTTGAAAAACTTCCAACAACTTCCTCTTTCAATGATCCACCCGCTTTTTTCCGGGCGCCCCTTTTTACCCTGATAGTGTATTTGGTGTCGTATGCCAGCCGAGCCGGGTTAAACGTCATCAGGTAATCATCAGCCCACTCAAAACTACCCGAGACTCGTGGCTCAATAGTGAAGTTACTCTCCACCGACTGCCTATCCATCGCCTGATTAAAACGAATAGCCACACTGTCATCTATAGCAACGCTAGCCCCTATGGGTAACACACTGGCCTCACCCACAACCCCCTCTGTCTGCAACTGTGCACTATATACAAGCTCAAGTACCCCTTCTTCAAGCATCTCGTCCGTTGTCAAGTCTTTTTTCATTGACGTGAGGTTCACTTTGAGAAAATAATGAGCCGCCGGTTCTAACTCATCCGTAAAGATAAGGGAGACAATTTTCCCGGTTTTATCAATTTTTGTTTCAAAGTTAACACTTGGGAAAAACTCAAAGACAACATGGCTTCCCTCCACAGGTTCGCTAAAAAAGATCCTGACTTCACCTCTCTTTAGTGCTACCTTTTCATTTTTGCCGGCCTCAACTTTTGTAACTTGCGATTCCTTGTGTGTCTTAAAAGAAAATTCGTATGTTTTGGGTTGAGACCATTTAAGGGTATTTCTAATTCCTGCCAGGGTCACAGTGTATTCTGTGTCCGGGTCCAGTGTTTCCTGGGGATAAAACACCAACTTTCTTGTCAGATGGGTCTTATAGAGCGCCCCTTCAAATACCCAAATACCCGGCGCCTCCGGCCTGATTGTCTTGCTAAGTTCTCCTCGACTAACCGGGCGGTCAAAGACAATCTCAATCCTTCCGTCTTGCTTGGCGTCTTTTCTTCCTGCCGCCGGCAGGGTTCGCGCCACATTAGGTGGGGGCACTAATAAATAAAGCCCCAGCATTGTTCCCAGAAAGAAACCAACAACAAGGATACCCCCGCCAATCTTTTTGGCTATTCTTCCCCTCTTTTTTGCCGGCAGATCGCGTCTTAAAAAATTTACTGCTACGTGAACCAAGACCATCAACAAAAATACTGCCAAAAGGCTTTTAGCTATCAAGTCCATAGGCACCAGCGGGCTTCCAGCCAGTCTTCCGGTGTAATCCATGTAACCATTCTAACAGTAAACTAGACAGTTGTTTCTGTATACTCATCAAAAAAAGTTGCTCACCATTCATTCACTTAATCTCCAACATTACGAAAATCAACTCAAAGCTCCAGCAAGTCCAAACAAACTCCCTGATAATGTACTCCAGCAGGTAATTGATGAAGAAAAAACACAAATAAAAAAGCTTCAGTCCAGTCCAGTCTTGACAAGACCTCTAGTGTCATGTTATCTTACGTCCGTTATGAAAATTACTAAATACATAACTCTGCTTCCGGAACTTGATCCGGTAGCTCTTGGAGGCCTAATATGTGCCTCGGTTTTTGCGTATATATAACTAGCAATTAATTGTACCCAAACGCCGCGGCACTCCGCGGCGTTTTTGGTTTTACAACCAGACGGCTCTTTAAAAACGAATAAAGGAGGAAACCTGTGGTACGTAAACTATGGCATCTTTTGGCACCCTTCCATCGTATCTTTCTGCTGTTTCTCATTCTCATCACCGCCTATGAACTTGTCCAGCTCGCGAATAGCTATGTTTTAAGCCTGGTCGTTCGTTACTTCGACCAAGGTATTCAGCCTCATATCTGGCTGATCGTCTTTGTCAGTCTGCTGGTCTTTGACGAGATTAACATGAGGCTGGACAATGCAGTCGATTGGCACATCATCGCCAAGCACAGCCACCCTATCTACCGCTTCCTGAAGCTTGCCGCCATTGCCAAGTTCCTTCGTATGGACATCACCTGGCATCGCCGGCACAACTCAGGAACACTGGTGGGTAAAGTCGGCGATGGTGTCTGGAAAACTCTGGAAATCATCGATACTCTAAGCTGGGAATTTATACCCACGCTCATTCAAGCCATAATCAGCCTCATTCCTCTGTTAATCATTTCACCCTGGGCGGCTATTTTGGCTGCCCTGACCTTCGTTGTTTTTGCCTGGATCACTGTAAAGGGAAATCGCGAAAAACAGCCCTTCCGCTCGATCAGGCATGACTACTATGAGAAAGAGTGGAACAAGGCCATCGAATCAGTCCAGTCGGTCGAGACAAACCTGATGTTTGGACAGCAGGAGCGTCTGATGAAAGATCAGGCAGCTCTTCACGACGGCATCATTAATGAGGCTCAAAAAGAGCATCATTTGGGTGTTTTTAAGTATAATCGCTGGCGGATTAGAATCCTAACCTTTGCCCGTCGCCTGATCCTTATCATCTGGATCGTTCAGCTAACTCAAGGCAACCTCGACATCGCCAACCTCATCTTTGCTAACGTTCTTATAGAGCGTCTCTTTCATAGTTTCTGGCGTTTCGCCAGGCTTTTAGACCGCACTTCTGAAAGCGGAGAGGGCTCGGGTAGATTAGTCAATCTTCTTTATGAAGACGAGCCAAAAGAAACAGGCTGCCTGCAAACAATACCAACAAGACCCATTGGCATCAGTTTGAAAAATGTCTGCTTTGCCTATGATGGGGAATATAGTGAAGCTGACGGCGCACTCCATGATCTCAATCTCGAGATTTCCCCTGGTCAGGTAGTCGCCCTTGTCGGGCCATCAGGCGCCGGAAAAACCACAATCCGTAAGATCATCACCCGTCTGATTCCCGTTCAACACGGTGAAATAAGGGTTGGCGGCATCAACATTAACGACTGGGACGGTAAACAGCTTCTCTCTCTTTTCTCATACGTCCCTCAAGGCGACGATGTCTATATCTTCGATGAGTCAATCGCCTACAACATCGCCTTTCCCCGACCGGACGCCACCCCAGAAGAAATCGAAAACGCAGCCAAGTTGGCAGGCATCCATGATTTTGTCTATTCTCTTAAAGACAGCTATAACACGGTTGTTGGAGAGCGAGGGGTTCGGCTATCAGGTGGTCAGAAGCAACGTGTTGCTTTGGCCCGAGCAATTCTTGCTGATCGCCCGATTCTAATCCTCGACGAAGCCACCAGTGCCGTTGACTCAATCACTGAGGACGAAATCCAAACCAATATGAGCCGCATCCTCTCCGGGAAAACGGCTATCATCATCGCTCATCGTCTGTCCACAATTAAGAAAGCCGACAAAATAGTCGTCATGGATCAGGGACGGAAAGTGGAAGAGGGGACTCAGCAGGAACTAATCGATAAAAAAGGTCTCTACTATCTAATGGACTCTCTCCAAAAAGAATAAAGGAGGTTGACAATGTTCGGTATCAATATGCGTATTACTCATCAAGGCCAAACGATCAGGCTCCGCCCCTTAAGCAAGGGCGATCTACCCACTTTAGTTGAGTTTTTTT
>MEZY01000048.1 GCA_001776195.1 Candidatus Berkelbacteria bacterium RIFOXYA2_FULL_43_10 | reverse complement strand
ACTGCGAGATAAGATTATTAAGCATATATTGGGAAGTTAGGTGCAAGAAAATGATATTAAGCCCGAAATTACCTTATGGGCGGTTAGCTCAGTTGGTTACCCGCCGAAAGCTAATCGCATTCTGGCGGGCTCGACATCAATGCGAAGTTTTGGTCGAGGAGCGCCCCGATGTATCGGGGAGGTCAGAGATATGAAGTCAGATGTATATTTCCTAAAGCTGGACAACGATCAATATTATATCGGTTCGACTACGAACATCGATCGAAGAATTTCTGAACATCAAAAAGGCATGACAAAAAGCACGAGGCATAGAAGGCCAGTACGATTAGTTTTTAAACAAACTTTTGATAATATCAGACAAGCAAAGATAATTGAATACCGGCTAAAAAAACTAAAGAGTCGGAAAATAATTGAAAGAATTATTGAGAATGGTTTCATAAATCTACAATTACTCGGATTGTGAGCCTGTAGCTCAGTTGGCCAGAGCGCTTCGTTGACATCGAAGAGGTCACCCGTTCAAGTCGGGTCAGGCTCACCACCAAGTATTGGAGTCCCAATTGGTCGGGATCCCGAACAGCAGTACCGTATCGGGAGCGCCCCGATGTATCGACAAGGTCTGTGGTTTCCGCCTCGGCGTAGCCTTGGGCGAGACGGGCAAGTCCACTATCGCCCACCATTACCCCTTTGGGGAATAATCAAGGCACAAGAGACAAGATACAAACAAATTCTAAAATTTCAATTACTTATCATAATTAATCAAAACAGGAAAATCTATGTTGCGCGGAGAGAGCGAAATTAATCCGAATGAATATCTTCAAAGGAATCTGGAACCAGTAGCACAATCTGCCGAGTCTGCTTCCAATGAATATGCGAAGGCGTTGAGGGGATACCCTATCGGTGTTGACGATGAGCAGATACCAACTGATTCGGGCGAGGCAGTGATTGGGAATTATCGATTTAGTTATGAATTCACTGAAATAAATCCATCAGATTTTTTATTGGACAACAAGGCCAGTATTTCCGAGATGATGGAATCTTCCACCGATCGTCCTACCCCCGAACAGTCAAGGATTCTTCGGTATCGTTTTCTATTGGGTGATTATAATATTGATAATCCGAACCGAGCCAAGATTCTCTCAACATATTCGATTGAACATGAAAATAACAGCTTGTCTGTCGATGAGCTTTTACCAAATGGATACAGAATCGTTTGTGTCCCAGAGTTAAAAGGCGGCGGTCTTTTGGATGCGGACGGGAAATTTATACTCGTGAGTAAAGAGGTATTTAATTTTGAAACGATAATGGAACTACTCCATGAAATTGGCCATGCAGTCGTTTTTGAATCGTTAGACCGAGCTGAAAGAGAAGAAGCTTTAACTGATCAAGCGAGATTTGTTGATGCTATGGTCTCGGGTGGTGAGATAGATGAAGATACTTTAGCACGATGTCTTAATGGAGAAAGATCGGCATGGGCATTTGCCTTAAAAAAAATAAAAGTACTTCTCGGCCATTCCGAGAAGTTGTTGGAAGGGGTGAGTGTTTTGGATACAATAAAAGACTTCATTCATCAAGATGCAATGAGACAAAATTCGGATACAATAAGAAAAATGATGGATCCTAAGTTTAAAGGATTTATCCAAGAAGCTCTAGAAAGGAGAGATGCGACAAAAGACAATAACCATGAGGACAGATAACCACATACGCTAAATAACAAGAAATGCACAAAGGCAAACTTATAGTTTTCGAGGGGTTGGATGGAGCCGGGTCGTCGACGCAGGCCGGGCTTTTGTATGAAAGATTAAACAGGGCAGGGCATAAAAGTATAATCAGCAAAGAACCGACCAATAACATCATCGGAGGGTTGATCCGCGGAGTTTTGACGAAAGACTGGAAAATCGGCGAAGCCGGGTTACAGTTATTATATGCGGCAGACCGCCATCATCATGCGGAAACCAAAGTAATGCCGGCTCTTCTTGAGGGGATAAATGTCATTCTTGACCGCTATTTCTTCTCCTCCTACGCATATGGGGGAATAAATATCGATATTAAATGGCTCGAAAATTTGAACAAAGGATTGCCGGAACCGGATCTAGCGTTTTATATTGATGTTCCTCCGAAAGAGTGCATTCACCGCATTGCCGCCTCGCGTTACTCGCTAGAGTACTTTGAGGATCTGAAGAAGTTATCAATCGCTAGAAAGAATTATCGAAGACTTGCGAAAAAATATCCAAATATTGTTGAGATCAAAGGGATGGCAGAACCTGATAAAATCGCAGATTTAGTTTACAAACAAGCGAAAGATATCGTTAAATAGTTTGGAAACATAAAAAACACCCGAGGCGATGCCACCGGGTGTTTTTTATTTGATTGACATCATCCATCATGGTTTTGCAGTCGGAGCTTTCGGAATTGACGGAGGGGTGGCAGGAGGGGAAGAAAGTTTCAGATTCTTTTTGCGCCTGATTACTAGAAATACGAAAGTTGCGATCAAAAGAATTATCAGACCAACTCCGATGTAATTTGGTAGTGTGAATATTTCATCACTCCAGCTTGCTCCGGCCTCTTGCGGAGTAGCAACATTAGCGTTAGCGGGAGAGCTGATATTGCCATGATTGTCTTTGGCTGAAATCGAAAAGTAATATGTTTTACTACCGTTGACATCTAGTAATTGATGTTTTTCGCTGTCTTTCTTTGCATCTACTGTTTTATCAAGATTGTTTTCTTCCGTACCGTATTTGATGACATAGCCATCAAGATCCAGTTCGGAATTTTTCGTCCAGGTTAGGTTTATTCCCTTATCAACAGAATCGTACTCTGCCTTGAAATTTGTAGGTGTGGCCGGAGCTAGATTATCTGTTGGAGAAGCAGAGACTTTATTGGAATCTTTTGATTCTCCCTTGGAACTGTACGATCTTACAACATAAAAATATGTTTTGCCGGTCTCCAATCCGCTGTCGGCGTATTCCACAATCGACGATTTTACGGATGCCACCCGGACCAACTTTCCGTCTTCTGTGTCCGATCTAAAAATGCGGTAGCCGCTCAAACTCGACGAGTCGGATTTTTTCCAAGTGATTTTTAGCGCACCACCTTCATCGTCCGGGACATCTTCGGCTTTAATTTCTGTTGGAGGGTTTATCGATGCTACAGTTTCGCCAGTCGTCGCCGGTTGATCGTTGCCAGTTGCTACTCCGCCCGGGTCTTCTGCGGGAGGCGAGTCGGCTGGCGGAGGGTCGGCTGGCGGAGGGTCGCTATCTGGGGGTGGTTCTTCCGCATCTTGGCCGTAAACATAGAAAAGAAAGTCATATTCATAGTAAAAATTCAGTGTCCCATAAGAACTCACTCCCTGTGTCATACCCTGCTCCCAACAATCGTTTGTCTCGTGAAACCACCAGCGGTTGGGATAGCTTCCCGTGATCGAAGCCCAGTAAAAATCATTTGCGACGACTGCTTTATTTGGAAAATCGAAACCTACCCAACCGTATGTTTGCCCCGTAGCCGCGCCAACCTGATTGTCAACGATTGAAGTCTTTGGTTCTAGCCACTGATCGATGTCAAGGTTGAATGTTCCCCCTCCGCTTGAGTCCGCAAACATCCAAAATTCATTAATTTGATTGTGTTTAGGTGTCCACCACTGATGCAATACCCGCCAGGTAGTGAAATACCAGTAGCTGTCGTATGTTTCGAGACAGGAAGCGTCTTCTTCGCCTTCATAAAGTGCAGATGCTTTTTCGGTAGTATCAAAAGTTACAAAAAGAGCGCCGAGCATCATCATCAAAACAAGAAATGATGCGAGCGCTTTTGAAATCATGAGTTTCATCTCCCTCCTTTTTTGTTCTAATGCTTGTATTATACAGGACTCACGCAATGTAGATCAAGCTTTAGCTTGGTTCCAGACACGCTGAAGCGTGGTCTACGACGTTTTGCGAAAGCCTGTATAATGCTAATATTTAATAATCAAAAGTCGCAACAATTTTTTCTGCCAGCTGGTCTGCCAGATCATCGTTTTTCGAGCCAGAATGATATCTTTCGATCAAGAATAAAAAATTATCCGTTTGAAGAAAAAAGCCGATGATATATGTATTATCATTTTTGATCTCGGCGTGATATAAAGGAATTTCTTTACTATCGATACTTATTTTTGAGACCTCCTTGCCATTGTCACTATAATATTTCTTAACTTCATCGATTTTTGCTTGAAATTTTGAATCGTCGCCAATTTGCGCAAATATTGTCACCTGCATTGGAAGCAAATCGACTTTCTCTTTCCGGGTTGAAAATTGAATTGACTTTACATAGACTCCCTCATTTTCTTTTGAGACGAGATCGTCAACAACTCGGTATGATGCCGGGTAATCAAAAGAGATATTCGAGATTTGATCAAGATATTTGGATGATTCAGTTTTATCTTCTCTATCATCAATATTTGAAAAATAGAGGTAACCCAAAATGGCGATTATCCCCAGTGCAATAATTGCAATAATTGATAATATCATTATTGAATATTTATACACCTGGACTCCATAATTAGTCCCATACTATAACACACTAGAAGCTATCTCATAAATAAGTCGAGTTGCATTAGATTATCGTTTCCAGGACATAGCAATAGTTGATCTGTCATGCTGAATTTATTTCAGCATCTCAATGGGATTCTGAAACAAGTTCAGAATGACACGGCTTATGATGAATTATGAGATAGCTTCTAGTGTGTTATAGTATGGGAGTGTTCATACATGATATTTGATGATGATTGATGTAAAATCTATTCTGTGATAAATTATAACAAATGAAGTATGATATTGATACAATTCGTCACTCGCTCTCTCATGTGCTTGCGGCAGCGGTGCTCGAGATGTTTCCGGAGGCAAAACTAGGCATTGGCCCGGCTATTGATGACGGTTTTTATTATGATTTTGATCTTCCCAGAACTCTGATTCCGGAGGACTTGGCGATTTTGGAAGAGAAGATGAAAAAGATCATACAAAGTAATACGGTTTTTGAGAAGTACGATGAGCCGAAGAAGAGGGCGATTGAATTTCTGAAAAAGGTCAAACAGGATTATAAAGTCGAGTTGGCGGAGGAGCTAGAAGGAGATCTGGCCACGTTCTATCGATTGAAGGGATCCCTCGGCTTTACTCGGGATGACAACGGAGCTGTCAATTTTGTTGATCTTTGCAAGGGGCCTCATGTCGATTCGACATCCGATCTTAAAGATGTCGGTTGGAAGCTCAATAAAATTGCCGGCGCGTATTGGCGGGGAGATGAGAAAAACAAAATGATGCAACGCATCTATGCTTTGGCATTTGAAGATAAAAAAACGCTAGAAGATTATTTAAAAAGAATGGAAGAAGCAGAAGAACGCGATCATAGAAAACTAGGCCAAGAATTAGATCTCTTTTCTTTCCACGAAGAGGGGACGGGTTTTGTCTTTTTGCACCCGAAAGGCGTGGCGATATGGAATCAACTATTGGATTGGTGGAGAGAAGAGCATCAAAAAGCCGGATATCTGGAGATTCGCACCCCGATAATTCTCGCAAGAAGTCTCTGGGAGCAGTCCGGTCACTGGGATCATTACAAAGAGAATATGTATATGACCAAGATAGATGGGCGTGATTTTGCGGTCAAACCGATGAATTGCCCTGGCGGAATGTTGTATTATAAGGAGAAACTTCATTCCTATAGAGAATTTCCATTAAAGATCGCTGAAGTCGGGTTGGTCCATCGCCATGAACTTGCGGGAGTTTTGCACGGGCTCATGCGCGTTCGTTCTTTTTGGCAAGATGATGCTCATGTATTTTGTACTTCGGAGCAAGTTGAGACCGAGGTTAATGCGATATTCGATCTTATAGATAAAATGTATAAAAAACTTGGCCTTAAATATCATGTAGAGTTGTCCACAAAACCAGAGAAAGGGACGATAGGCAGCAGCGAGATGTGGAAGAAAGCAGAAGAAGCGCTTACATCAGTATTAAAAAAGCGTGGTGAAGATTACAAGTTAAATCCAGGAGATGGAGCATTTTACGGACCAAAAATCGATTTCCATATTGAAGATGCCATAGGACGTACTTGGCAATTGGGGACTATCCAGCTTGACTTTGCAATGCCCGAGAAATTTAAATTAGAATATATTGCGGAGGATGGGAAAAAGGCAAGACCGGTAATGTTGCACAGAGTAGTTTTCGGTGGGATCGAGCGATTTTTAGGGATTCTTATCGAACACTACGCGGGAGCATTTCCGACTTGGCTTGCGCCGGTTCAGGTCGCGGTTTTACCGATTTCGGATAAACACATTGCTTACGCGAAACAGGTAACTGAAGAACTTAGAAACGCGGATATTAGAGTTGAAATTGACGAAAGAACAGAGTCTGTCGGCAAAAAGATACGCGAAGCGGAAATGCAAAAAATCCCATACATTGTAATCGTTGGTGATAAGGAAATCGATGTCAAAAAAGTTGCCGTAAGAGTACGCGGCAAAGGAGATGTTGGTCAAAAAGATATCAATGATCTCGTTAAAGAAATCATGATATAAAAAAACTGCCTGCCGCCCTGTGGCTAGGACAGGCGGCAGGCGTGGTCGCCCAGGGAACCGTCTCACGGATAAGACTTACCCCAACCGTGAAACGTGATCGCGCGTCGTTGTAGCAGTACAGGGAACCCGACGCGTCGGACCTAAATCAACCCAGGCAAGAATATAGTACATATAATTTGAAATAAATTCAATTCAAGTTGGCAATTTCATTCAGTATATGCCATCTTTTTTGTTTCAGAGACCAAGGAATCGGATCACCTAGTTTATATGAAGCGGTGCTGGGACGGGGTGAGTACTTGTTGATAAATATCTGTCCAAACCCGACCTTTTTAACAATATCAACTGTTTGTTGAAAATCCTCATCTGTCTCTCCCGGAAATCCGACAATTATATCGGTAGTAACAGATAAATTTTCAATTTTCGATTTACATTTTTCAATTAGTCTGAAGTATTGTCGAGTCGTGTATGGACGATTCATTAACTTCAATATTCTATCCGATCCGGACTGAAGCGGAAGGTGAATTTCTTTCTTAACTTTCGGCAATCTTGCAATTGCATGAATAATATCATCACTCATATCTTTGGGGTGGTTGGACATAAAAGAGAAGACAAAATCCCCAGGAATATTATTGATCATTCCAAGCAAAACAACAAAATCCTTCATTTGTTTTTCGCTTTTTGCTTTTCGCTTTTCGCTAACAGCGTAGCTGTTTACATTCTGCCCGAGCAATACAAATTCCTTGTGACCACTTTTTATCAATTGTTTTATATCAAGTATGACATCATCATACGATCTGGACTTCTCTCTTCCTCGAGTATATGGCACCACGCAGTATGAACAGAAGTTATCACATCCGCTCATGATTGGAACATACATGGTACCAGAATGAACCTTATAGACGTTATTAGTTTTGCAATAAACTAGTAATGTATATAAATCATTAAAATCGACAAAATAAGATACATTGAGTTTCTCAAGTTTTTGTTTGTCGTTGTCGAGGATACAAGCTGTAACGAAGACTTTTTTACCGGCCTTTCGCCAATTATGAATTTTGCCGAACATTTTATCGACAGCGGTTTGGCGGACGGAGCAAGCGAGAACAAAAACGATATCCGCAAATTTTTCATCGACTTCAGAAAATCCTTGTGAATTTAAAAATGCTGCCAGTCGCGAGGCGTCATATTTATTTTGCTGACAACCGATTACAAATAAGCAGTAAGTCATAAGCTAGTAAGTATTACGTTGAAAAATCGTAAGCAAGAAGTTTCATAGCGGGCTTTTGATATTTTTCAAGCTCGGATTTGTTACATGAGTGTAGATTTGGGTTGTTCTGATATTCGCATGCCCTAACAACTCTTGAACATATCTGATATCGGTACCGTTTTCAAGCAGATGCGTGGCGAAGCTATGGCGAAGCGAATGAAAAGTAGCCGGTTTCGCAACCCCAGATTTTCTTAGGGCGTTTTCGAATATCTTTTCTAGCGTCCTTGTTGATAGAGTCCCTCCTCGCTCGCTTTCGAATAGAGGATCACTGACATTTTTGTAAGCGATTGCCTTTTTGATATCTCGAATTATCTTTTCCGGTAAAACTGTGATTCTATCCTTTTTACCTTTAGCTTCTTTGATATGAATCGTTAATTCTTCGATATCAATATCTGCAACCTTAACATTTTGGACTTCGCTGACCCGAAGCCCCGCGCCATATGCCAGCGAAATTATCAATTTGTGTTTAGTATTCGAAATTGAAGAAATAATTTTATCTATCTCCGATCTCGATAAGACAATCGGAAGCTTCAGTGATCGTTTGGCGAACTTTAGATCGATTTTTTGGCGGGATCTGATAATTTCACGGTAAAAATATTTTATCGAATTCAAGTACAGGTTTATCGTTTGGGGAGCGTATCCTTTTCCCTGTTTTGCAAGCAAGAACTGCCTAATATTGTTCTCATCCATTTTTTCAATACCGCATTTTTTATACTGAAAATATTCGCGTAAGCAAGCGATGTACGCCTTAATCGTTTTGTGGCTGTAATTTCTTAATTTTAGTTCAATCTCGACTTTTGTCAGGTAGTATTGCATATAATATAGTTTGGTTATAAGATATATCTAGAATCGGTAAAGTTATTTCACATATCATATCAAAATATATTATATTAGCGCAAACATAACGTATAAAAACGAGTTAGGCAAAACTCCGCTACGCTCCGTTTTGTCTAATGTGCGGCGGTTCCCGCCAGTTATTCGATCCGTCGCTTCACTCCGCATCGCCTAACTG
>MEZY01000047.1:2630-7621 GCA_001776195.1 Candidatus Berkelbacteria bacterium RIFOXYA2_FULL_43_10 | reverse complement strand
ATGGTATCAAGTATATGGTCAATTTTTAATTTCCAGTTCTCAATTTTCATTGAATTTTCAGTTCTCAATTTTCAAACTGTCATTGCGAGGAGTGTACTCACGACGTGGCAATCCAGATTGCGGGTTAGATTGCTTCGCTTCACTCGCAATGACAGTGAGTGGTTACCCTCTAACGAAATTACCTGCTGGACGACAGGCAGGCAAATATTGATATCGGATAGTAGTTTAAAGTTTTGGAAGGTAGTTAGGTCATTGGTTTGTGGTTTTGGGGTATGTTGCCCACATCCTATGACTTACAACCTTTCTACCCTCTACAACATTCAACCCACAACGATTTTGTGTATCTGTGTTAATTCGGTGTAAAAAATCGGTGTGTTTTCTCTACTTTAAGAAATCAATCCATCCAAATGCTTTTAAAAATATTCTCATAATGATATCAAAGATGGATTCCGTCTTTTTCTTGGTGATGTAAGCATTGTCTAGGGAGAAGCCGGAGTTTCCCGCCTTGTCTTTAGATACCGCCCGCAGGTGGTAGACTTTGGAAGTATCAAGGTTTCCGATGATTATCATATGGCTGTTCTTGAGTGTTGCGTCTTCTCCTGTCTTGTTTGTATATGATGGAGAAGCCGAACCCTCTCCATATTCTACTTGAGAGGTAGCAAGCTCATCGCTTTTCCATGAGATGATAAGTTGCGAAGAAGAACCTTCTCCTGTTCCTATGTTGGATGTCTCTATCATAAGATCTGTGATCTTTGGTGGGCGGGTGTCGTCGGAAGACTTTAAGAGCGCAGTATCGCTCTTGACTTCATTCCCTAGCTCATCTCTGCCGTAGACATAGAATCTGTACTCGGTATTGTCGGCAAGGTTGGTTATCAGGATTTCATGACTTGTCACCATCTGCGATCTGCTCTCTTCGTTGACCGCACTGCCATCTTTCGGCCAGTAGTCTATGGAGGAAGTTGTAGGGACATTGGTTGTCCATGTTATCTTCATGCCCGGTCTTGGGTCTTCGTAATCTATCCCGGATTGAAGATTGAATATCTTGGGCATAGCGCGGGTTTGGAAGGTGTAATCGTCAGATGAGAGAGAGTTCCCGTCCGTGTCACTGCCCGAGATCTTGAAGTGATAGCCGGTTGAATGAGAGAGGTTATTAAGTTTCACCGCATGTTCGGTTGAAGAGGATGACGATAGATCGGTTGCAGATGAGCCGTAGTTTAAGGTAGTGCCGAAGGATATTGTAGATGAGGTGACGGTAGAGGTTTTGAATGAGATATCTGCGGAATAGAGGGTGATGTTTTGGACTGAAACATCAGAGATGTAAGGAGTGGCAAGGGTCACGAAGTTGTATGTCACCGACCAAGCGGAATCAAGCGAGTAGCTTCTGAATTCATCTGCGGATTGGAGTTGGAAGAAGTATCTTGTTTCAGGTTTAAGCCCGGAGAGATTGACACTGTGGGAGGTTACGGCATCGAACTGTCCTTTTGATATAGAAAGATCGTTCTCGCTTGTCCCGTATCTTACAAAAGAGGATGAGGCTCTATCGTTGCTCCAAGCTATGGTGGCAGATCCTGCTTTGGCGGAAACTTGAGGAGAGCCGGTAAGAGTTGGGGGAGTGTCGTATAAACCTGTTGGGATATCTGATACCACACTTGATGCCTCTGAAGTAGAGGCGGCAGAATCTACCGATTTAATACGATAGTAGTAGGTAGTTGAGTTGTTCAGTCCCACCGTATCGATGTAAGCGGTGGATAGAGTGGTGGCAAGGGAGGTGAAATCTGTACCGTTGGTTGATCTCTCGATGAGATAATGATCAAAGGTCTGAGGGTCTTGCCCCGGGCCTGCAAGCCAAGTTGTGGTTAACGACCATATTGAGCCTGCTCTGTTTGAGCTATCGATAATTGTTACAGAGGTAGGTATTGGAGGGGCGACGGTAGTACAGACAAAGTTGACATCGGCAACATTGGCAGAATCGAGGGCGTAAGATCCGGATTCATCCTTTGCAACAAGGTAGAGGGTGTTGGTGCCTTGCAGTGTAGCGTAGCTACCTGCGGCAAGAGTGGTGGCAGATGTTCCTGTCCAAGTTAAATTGTTGATAGTAGGATATGCATTGATAGAGTAACCGTAATCTGTAATATCAATAGGATGAACAGGGGCAGTCCATGTGAAGGAGAAGGAGTTTACATCGTCCAGATCGGGAATAGCGTCAAGGGAGGTAGGCTTTGTTGGAGCAGATGCCGAATAGTAGTAGTTGGTCTGAACTGTAGCTGATGCATTCAGAGCGACATCTATGGTTCTGACAAGGAATACATTGGCACCTGTCTGATAAGAGGTGATGCCGGAGACCAATCTTGCCGCTTGAGTCGCTGACCAACTATCGGTGCCATTGCCGCGCTTGTATTGGTAACCGGCTAAACCGGATTGAGGAGAGCCGTTATCTGTCGCCGCGGGCCAGGAGAAGGAGAAGCTATTGGTTGATGTATAACCCGAAGGTGATGCGGCGATAAAGGTCGGGGCATTGGGGAGAGTTGAGTCGTATTTGTAAGTGAACTTGGTTTCGGCGGAAGCGATGTTGGCAGCGTTGTCTTGAGTTCTGATTCTAAAGTAATATGAGGAGCCGGAAGAGAGGGAGCCGGCCGAGGTGTAATTGACGGCTGTTTGATAAGTGCCAACGGCTACTGGATTGGCAGTATCATCCGTGCCAAAATATACCCAGTAGCCGGCAACACCGGAATCCGCATCGGTTGCCCCGTTCCATTCGTAGTATGGGTTAGCGTAGTTGTAGAATGTGTCAGTAGTTAGAGGTATCGCCTTAGCGGCGGTGTCATATCCGTCAAAGGAGGTAGGATTAGTCGGAGCGGTTGAGTCAATCACCCAGCCGGTACTTCCGGTGGCGGTGGAGTTGGCGCCCAAATAGAAGCTTGCTCCTCCCGTGGCATTCGAGCGGGTCATGGCCACATAATCGCAGATAACCGTTCCCGAGGTCTTGGAGAGGGTCCACTGCCCGGTTCCGTCGTTGGTATCAACAGTCACCAAATTCCCGCTTGTCCCGCTCAAGAAACTCGTCCCCGTCATCGTGTAGGTGGTGGATTTGGTGAATTTGACTGTCTTTGTCCCTGCGCTGCTCATCGTCATATTGGCGAAGGTAAAGGCACCGGAGAAGGTGAGAATTCCAGAACCCGGGGCGATGGTGATGTTGTTGTAGGTTTTAGTGCCACCAATAAAGGTTTCGGTAGCATTACCAGTACCCGTATATGCGATAGTCGAACCGGTGGTCGTTAATGTAAGTCCGCTGTCTACCATTCTCCAGCCGTGATTTAGCGAATTAGAATTCACTATCGTTACCGTCGAGTTGGTTATATCAACAGAGCGAGTAATCGAGCCTATTGAATAAAAATCATATACAGCATTAACGCTATACCCTGCTGTAATAAAGTTTCCCGCAGTTACATTTATCTGATAATTAGCGGTAACCGCATCAGCTAAGGTATATGTTCCGTTGGGGGCGTTAATATATAAATAATAAAACGATTTTCCAGCCGAAGCAATAGTTAATCCTGCGGTCCTCCCTCCCAAATTCCAAGTATAAGTTGAAGGTGTAAATACTCCCGCATTGGTAAAACTTAATGAACCATAACTTGTCACACTATTTCCTAAAGTCAGCCGTGCCGCCGCGCTAAAGGATATACTTTTTCCAATTCTCGGCATATCTGCTGTAACGATATTCGTGCCCGCCAATACCACATCATCTTGCGGCAGAGGCACTCTTGATGTCCAACTTCCAGCGGTTGACCAGTTGCCCGTTGACCCGTCCCAAGTTTGGGTTGCTGCCACATCTGGCGTTATTTGCGAGTTTCCGCCTGCATCGCCGATTGAAACCCCTGTAAACGGCGCTGCCGCTCCCGCTCCGGTAATATCCATAAAATCAACATTGTCTATATCCACCGCCGCGGCAGTCAGAGTCCGAGCCGTGCCGAGGGTACTGGAATATACGAGCAAACGATTAGTAGTACTGTTACCTTGTAATGTGAGCGTACCGGTGATGGTTGGATCCGCTTGAAGATTCAAACCATCGGTTTTCACCGCAGTCGTATTTCTAGTGAGATTCGTGAAAGAAACCCCACCGTAAAGTGAATACAGGGAAATGTTGCCGGATCCTGTTAAAATAAGCGAATAGTATGTTTTGCCCCCTGTGTAAAAAGTTACTCCGTTTGCTGTAAAAGTAATGGTTGATGTCCCAGAATTTAAAATCCAAGCAGTACCTGTAATTCCCCAGGTAGTCGCAACAGTAAGATTAGAATTTCCCGTTAGAGTCAGGATGGCATTTGCTGAATTTGCGGGAGTAAATGCTCCAAAACTAATCGTCTGGGCATTTACATCCAATTCCCCAGCCGTCAGCGTCAAAACTTGCGATGTATTCGTATATCCATCCTGATATTTCCACTTTCCACCAACCCCGTTAAAGGTGATGTTCCCCGGAGTATGCCCTCCCCAAGTGATATTCCAACCATTGCCGCCGTTATTTGAGGTGGAGACGAAAGAGAGGGCAGAGGCGGTGGCATTGACCTTGGTATAAGTCCAACTTCCCGTGAAATTGAGCTCTCCTCCCGAAGCATTGCCGACAGATAGAGTAATGGCGGAGTTGTGAGTTAATGTTCTGCCCGCAGGATAAAGAGACATATTGATGGATTTGGCTACGGCGGTGGCGTCAATGGTCAAGTTGCCGGATGACCCGAGAGCGATTACATCATCAGCGGCGGTCGGAACCGCGCCCTCATTCCAGGCGGCAGTTGATGACCAGTTGCCTCCCGCGGCGGAGATAGTTCTCAAATTGCCGGAACCACTGGCTGTCCAGCCGGTGTTGCCGTTGGTATTGGGATCGGGGTATGGAGTGGAATTGGCGGTCAGATACCAAGTTGCTCCCCCTCCCACTTGCATTCTTCCGGTAGCCAGATAATCGCCGATAACCACGCCGGAAGTTTTGTTCATCGTAA
>MEZY01000047.1:0-2535 GCA_001776195.1 Candidatus Berkelbacteria bacterium RIFOXYA2_FULL_43_10 | reverse complement strand
TCGCTCCAGCCGCAAAGTTTGTCCCTCCCGCATCCGTATAAGACAAGACAATAGTTGAGCCCGTAGATATAAGCGTATAGTTACCGTAGTCCGTCGTCCAGTTACTTCCTGTCATAGTAACGGTGCTATTTGAGATGTTAAAGACCTTGGTAGCTGCTGAAGACGAGGTTTGAAAATATGATGATGTCAAACTATTTCCGTTAGTATTGAAAGTGCCAGCAGATAGCGCAAAATAATAACCAGATGATACCATCGCATCTCCCAAGGTATATGTTCCCCCGGGAGCCGCTATAGATATACCATTCCCAAAAATTTTGCCGACGCTTGTTATAGTATGGGACGATCTCCCATAAAATGCCCACCAATACCCCAGTGAAGCTGTTCCGGCGTTAGTAAAATCAATTGAGCCATAACTTGTAACAGTATTTCCCAAAGTCAATGGCGTAGCGCCACTAAAAGAAATGTTCCTGCCCAGTCGTGGCATATCGGCGGTGACGGTGTTTGTGCCTGTCAAAACGACATCATCTTGCGGTAATGGAACTCGTGAAGTCCACCGAGCGGCGGTTGACCAGTTGCCGGTCGTCCCGTCCCAAGTTTGGGTTGCTGCCACATCTGGCGTTATTTGTGAGTTTCCACCCGCATCTCAGATTGAAACCCCCGTGAACGGCGCCGCCGCTCCGGCTCCAGTAATATCCATAAAATCAACATTATCTATATCCACCGCGGCGGCTGTCAGAGTCCGCGCCGTGCCGAGGGTTTCTGATTGAACCAGAAGACGATTAGTTGTGCTGTTGCCTTGAAGAGTGAGGGTACCGGTGATGGTTTGATTGGCATACAAGGTCATGGACTCGGTTTTAGTAGTCGTAGAATATGACAAGTTTGTGAATGTACTGGTTCCGATCAGTGCCTGAGAACCACTGTGTCTTTGCAGTACGACAGAATAAAAAGTTTTGCCATTTCCATAAAAAGCATTATCGGACGTATAGATGGTAGAAGTTCCAGCATTAAGAACATAATTTGTTGCACTTGATGATACCCAAAGATAGCTAGTCAAATTTGATGCACCTAATGTTAGAATTGCATTCGCTGAATTTGCAGGATTGAACTGATAGATATTGAGCGTCTGTCCATTAGTATCCAACTCCCCTGCCGTCAGCGTCAAAACCTGCGCCGTATTCGTATACCCATCTTGATATTTCCACTTCCCACCTACGCCATTAAATGTGAGGTTGCCCGGCGTATG
Organism: Candidatus Berkelbacteria bacterium RIFOXYA2_FULL_43_10; assembly: GCA_001776195.1. Lineage (GTDB taxonomy): Bacteria > Patescibacteriota > UBA1384 > XYA2-FULL-43-10 > XYA2-FULL-43-10 > XYA2-FULL-43-10. The sequence goes on along the minus strand of MEZY01000047.1, from coordinate 1,292 downwards.
TCCTCCCCATGTGATATTCCAGCCATTGCCGCCATTATTGGAGGTCGAGACAAAGGAGAGGGCCGAGGTGGTAGTTGAGCCCTTGGTATAGGTCCAGCTTCCGGTAAAGTTGAGCTCTCCTCCCGAAGCATTGCCGAGAGATAAAGTAATAGCGGAGTTGTGGGTTAAGGTTCTGCCTGCGGGATATAGGGACATATTGATGGATTTGGCAGAGGCGGCGGCATCAATGGTCAAGTTGCCGGATGACCCGAGAGCGATTACATCATCAGCGGCGGTCGGAACCGCGCCCTCATTCCAGGCGGCGGTTGATGACCAGTTGCCTCCTGCGGCGGAGATAGTTCTCAAATTACCCGAGCCGCTGGCTGTCCAGCCAAGGTTGCCGTTGGTATTGGGATCAGGATAAGGGGTGGAGTTAGAGGTTGAATACCAAGTTGCTCCCCCTCCTACTTGCATTCTTCCGGTGGCGAGATAATCACCAATGACTACGCCGGATGTTTTATTCATCGTAAACGCCGTCGCCCCGTCATCTGAATCAATCGTTACCAAATTCCCGCTTGTCCCGCTCAAGAAACTACTCCCCGTCATCGTGTAAGTGGTGGATTTGGTGAATTTGACTGTCTTCGTCCCAGCACTGCTCATCGTCATATTGGCAAAGGTAAAAGCGCCATTAAAGGTGCGAACTCCAGAGCCAGGGGCAATAGTGATATTGTTAAAGGTTTTTGTGCCACCATAAAGATATCCTGAAGTCCCCGTGAATGAGATAGTAGAACCAGTAGTGATTAAAGTAGTAACGCCACTTGCAATGAAATCGCCACTGCCCGATTGTGTTATTGTAGAGTTGGAAATATCCGCAGAAACACCAGAAGTAAGATAAAAGTTGCTCGTGACAGTTATACTATATCCTGCTGTGACAAAACTTCCGTAATTCATAAATAAATTAGTAGCAGAATACGCACTGCCTAAAGTATATGTTCCGTTTGGACCATATATAGTCGGACCCCAGTTGTTGGATAAAGTTGGGGCATTCATTGTCAAAAAGTACGATGATCTGCCAGCCAAATAATAGTTCCCATAATTAGCATTAATGGTCATATCGGAAATAAATATCAAACTGCCATAGTTGTAATTGGCGACAGAGCCAGAATAAAGAGACCAAGTCGGCTTAGTCCCCGCGTGAAGTGCCCCCGTCCAACTAATACTCTTCCCCAACCTCGGCATATCGGCAGTGACTGTCACACCGGAATTATAGGTAATTGGAGTAGCGAGTGCCGTATTGCCAAGGTCAACATCAT
>MEZY01000046.1:1406-6184 GCA_001776195.1 Candidatus Berkelbacteria bacterium RIFOXYA2_FULL_43_10 | reverse complement strand
AGATACGGGAACCGGTAAGCTACAAAGGATTACGGTAACCGTTTATTACTATCTACTACGGGGGTTCGGCACAGCATTATTGTCACATTACCACCACAGATCTGTACCACAGATAGCCACGGATATTAATTATCCGTGTTAATCGGTGGTGCGAATCCGTGGTGGTAATAATACGCTTTATCAGTGCTTTTTCAGCGTCAAAAAGTCAATGTGGTTTCTACAATATCTATTTGTTTGCGAAATAATACTCCAAAATATTCCTCGCCACAGGTACGGCTATCTCGTAACCGCCGCCACCGCCCTCGACAAGAACAATTACTGCGATCTCCGGATCATCGTATGGAGCAAAAGCTTCAAACCATGCATGAGTTTTTTGATTCCCAAAAAATTGTGCCGTTCCTGTTTTTCCGGCTACCTTGAATGGAAGATCATTTAGAGTCCTGGCCGATCCCTCGGTTACTGCCATCCGCATCCCTCGCTGAACCGTGGAAATTACTTCCGGAGACGCTACTTGCTCATTTTGGACTGTTGCTCCATACTCCTCTACTATGTTGCCCTCTTTGTCTGAAATCTTCTGCACCAACTTCGGCTCGAGCAACTTTCCACCATTTGCGATTGTCGCCACCGCCCTCACCATCTGCAGAGGGGTGATTAAAAGATCTCCCTGACCAATCGCCGCGTGATAAGTGTCGCCAATATACCATGGCTCGCCAAAAACCTTCTCCTTCCAGCCAGGATCCGGAAGCAATCCCGAGGCCTCTGTCGCAAGATCGATCCCGGTTCTACTCCCGAGACCAAATTTCTGCCACCATTTTTTCATATTATTGATGCCGATTCCTTTGATTTTATCGTAACCACCGCCCAGGGCGTAGAAAAAAATATTATTTGACTCGGCAATCGCCCGTTCCACATTGGTCATGCCATGATCTTTCCAGTCGGGAAAGCTCCACTCTCCGACCTCAATCGATGGCGGAGTATCAAGAGAGGTATGGACCGATATCACCCCCTCCGCGAGCCCCGCCGAAGCCATAATTATTTTTATAATCGAGCCTGGCGGATATGCACCGCTCGTAGCTCGGCTGAACATCGGCTTCTTCGGATCATTTATCAAATTTTGATACTCTGTGGCGGAGATTCCCTTGGCAAATAAATTATTGTCGTAACTTGGCAGAGAGACCATTGAAAGAATCCCTCCATTTTTAACATTCATAACAATCGCCACTGCTCCTCCCGATTCCTCTCCGGTCAACTTTTTTGCCTCCTCCATTCCCTGAGTCAAATACTCCCCGACTTTCTCTTGTAATCCGGAATCTAGATACAACGAAATGCTTTCTCCCTCGACTGGTTCTCTGTTGTTTTCGTCTACCAATACTCTGATGATACTTCCCTGGGAATCAACTTCGACCTGCTCAATCCCATTTTTTCCCTTGAGATGCTTCTCGTAGCTAGCTTCCAGACCGCTTTTCCCGATCCAGTCCGAAAGTAAATAATCCGGATTGTTATCAAGATCCGATTCGGAAACCTTACCGGTATAGCCCAAAATATGGGCTAAGCCGGATAAAGTTTTATACTCTCTCGAAGCTCTTTGCGCCACAAAAACCCCGGGGAGAGTCGCCGTTTGTTCCTCCAGAATCAGAGCCTCTTCACGACTTAAATTTTCTTTAATAACAACTTGATCCAGAGAAAGAAGTCCATTTGCTTCAACCTGATTTTTGATAACATTAAAATCGCTCTCGATAAGATCGGAGATTTGTTGATATTCCTCTTCGCGAGAAAGAGAATCTTTGGGCAGATCGGAGGGATAAACGGCTAAATCGAAAGAGGGGATATTGCGAGTAAGCCAAACTCCATTTTTGTCAGTTATCGTTCCCCTTAGCGCCGTGATCACTCTCGGTCTAATCTTATTACCTTTGGCCAGCTCTTCCGATATTTGGCCGTAGACGACTTGACTTAAGAATATTTTTATAAGAATTATTAAAAAAATGGCGACTAGCGAGATCCTCATCCATAAGAGATTTACCCTCTTCAACCCTTCATCAATTCCGATTTTCTCCTCTTCCCCCTCACTGTCAAGAGAATATTCAAAATCAGAGGTCTCTCCAACTTTACGTTCCCCTTTGTCACCGACCAATTTTGAAAAATTGCCGAATATATCCAATTATTTTCCTCTCGCTCCCCCTAAAAGCAGCTTTTTGCCAAGAACAAAAACAATTATCGTAGTCAAGGTATTTATAGTCATAAACGATGCGATATATTTTAATATGGCAAGAGTGAGTCCGCCGCCGAAAGCTGTTGCCACCAGGATAAAGATAAATTCCGCGATTAATATAACGAATATTGAAAGTAGCAAATTAAATTCAATCAAAAGTTTTGACTTCAAATACGCGATCCCGAACGGAATGCCTAAAAATAGTATCGTGAGTAGGTAAACAGAAAGTGATGAAAATGTGGCATAACAAAGAGTGGCAAAAGCGGCGAAAAGATAGGAGGCTCGGGTCCTCTCCAATATCGATAGAACAATCAATATCGAAAGAGTAGAAAGAATTGTCGCCCCGAAAAAGCTTAGGTTTGAAAAAAACGAAGTATCGAGGAGTGTTGTAAATATGGCGAGAAGAAATAAGAAAATGTAGCTTTGTATTTTCATTTGATAATAAATATTAATTCAAGCTTGGAAAAATCGACTGTGGGCTGAATCGAGAGCGTCTTATAAATCTGGGCTTTAGACGAATTTTGTCCTACCACTTCGCCCACAAGAATCCCCTGATCGATACTGCCTCCCAATCCCGAGGTAACAATTCCTTCACCGCTTTTAACCTCGATATCTTGAGGTATATTTTCCAAAGTAAGCCCCGAGAGACCGCCGCGCAGAACCCCCATCACTCTACTTTTCTGAAGCATTACTTGAATAATAGAATCTTTTGAAGTGATCAAAGTCACCTTCGACTGATGGTCCAAAACTTCCGTCACCTTGCCGGCTAAAGCGCCGTCGGATATCGCTACCGCCCCAAGTATCACTCCGTCATCACCCCCCTTGTCTACAATAATCCTGTCCATAAAACTAACCGGATCTCTGCCAATAATCTTTGTTCCGATTAGCTCATACTCTTTGTGCTCCTCGGCAAAACCTAGCTGGTTTTTCAGAATTTTATTCTCCACTTTTAGCTCCTCGAGTTCACTTGAATCAAGCTTGAGCTTTTGCAACTTTGCCGCCAATTGACTGTTTTCGTCCTTTATTTTTGATATCTCACCAATTCCTGAAAAAAATCTCTGTGGCACAGAAGATACTTTTGATACCGGGCTCTCTAGCCATCCAAAGGTATCAAAAAATACCCCTGCAATAACGCGCCTGGTCGCTGGGATTATTGTGATGAGGACAGCCAATGCAATTATTATGATGTAAATATTTCTTTTCAACATATTTAATGAAATTACCACATAGATTTACTCATAGATACCATAGATCTATGAAAATCTGTGTATTGATCTATGTGGTAATATCAAATTATCGTTAGTCGTTAAACTCCGCCTTAAGAAGTACACCGGAGAGAAGATCCAAATCTTCGAGTACAATTCCAGTACCGCGAGCAACGGCTGTCAGAGGGTCGTCAGTGATATGAACGATGGTTTGGGTTTCTTCGGCAATCAATTTGTCGATCCCCCTAAGAAGCGAACCTCCTCCAGCCATAACAATCCCCTGGTCCATAATATCAGCTAGAAGCTCCGGCGGCGTTTCTTCCAGGGTGGACTTGATACTGTCGACTATGATACGAATCGATTTATTAATCGCATCGGAGATCTGTAAACTATTAACAATAATTTCCTTCGGAAGCCCCGTCACCAAATCTCTGCCACGAAGCGGTGCTTCCAGTTTATCCTTTGTCGGAAGGGCAGAGCCGACTTCGACCTTGATCCGTTCCGCTGTTCTCTCTCCGATAAGCAAGTTGAACTTGTCTCTGGCGTATTGAATAATATCTTCGTTCATCTCATCACCGGCGACACGTAAAGAGCGCGAAGTAACAATTCCACCCAGCGATATTACCGCCACCTCTGTCGTTCCGCCACCGATATCGACAATCATATTGCCGGAAGCGTCTTGAACCGGCAACCTTGCTCCTATCGCGGCTGCAATCGGTTCCTCGATAAGGTAAACTTCTCTGGCTCCGGCGTTAACCGCCCCCTCCTCTACCGCTCTACGCTCTACCTCCGTTACCCCGTATGGGATGCCGATAACAACGCGGGGGCGGGGGAATATTGAATATTTTTCCCGATGAACTTTATCAAAGAAATATTTCAGCATCTGCTCGGTGACTTCGAAGTCGGAGATCACTCCGTCAACCAAAGGCCTGACGGCTACGATATGGCTAGGTGTCCGCCCGACCATTCTTTTCGCCTCTTCGCCAACTGCTAAAACCTCCTTAGTTTTTTTGTTGATGGCGACAACTGACGGCTCACGTATTAACACCCCCTTGCCGCGAACGTAAATTAAAGTATTGGCGGTACCAAGATCGATACCGATATCATGCGAAAAACGATTCAAGATAAAACCGAAAGGACTCTTCATAAACCACGCTGACTTAAGTACACTGAACCAGCACTGATAAATCGTATTATTACCACCACGGATTCACACCACAGATTAACACAGATGAAACAAATATCCGTGATTATCTGTGGCACAGATCTGTGGTGGTAATGTGACAATAATTTATTGTACTTTCGTGAAGGGATTGGTGCATTTTCTACTCTAGGTCATATCATCATAAAAATCAACGCCTATA
>MEZY01000046.1:0-1342 GCA_001776195.1 Candidatus Berkelbacteria bacterium RIFOXYA2_FULL_43_10 | reverse complement strand
TCACCTGCGCCCAGATCGTAAATCTTCTCGAGCGTCACCACGAATCGCATCGGCTCGAGCCCATCGATCTCGACCATAAGTGGCCAGCCACCGAGGCGTCGACAAGCAACGGCAAGCTCCTGATCATTAGCCGTTCGGAGCGTTGTACGCACACTGCACTCCACCCCAACCGACTTTGCCATGCACCCGATTGCGCAGGCCAAGTGGTGAGCCATGGCCCAAGGTTCCCAGCACAACTCCGCCTGACTGATGAAACACCCTAATCCTGCCATTGTCTCATCCCCCTTTAGGGCGAAATGGGCTACGCATCATCTTGAAGTATATAGACATCATGAATTTAGTCAAACATAAAAATTCACCGGTCATATGAGAGAGCCGGTGGAGATATAGCATCAAACTAATGAATTTATTACGACCCTTCTCGCCCACCGGTTCGGCCGGACGAGAAGGCAGTTCTTGTCACTCACGGGGCACGAGGCGGCTGTTGCCATCCTTGTCGATGGCGACCGACCAGTCCGCAAGACCTTCGAGTGGGTATGTCCCTGCTTCGGCATTCTTCACTCCGACAAGGACCGGTGGCAAGAGATTGCCGCTCCTGCTGAAGTAGCTCTCGGCGAGGAATGACCCGCGAGAAAGCCATTTGGCGTGACCGTCCAAGAAGAGCGCGTTCACGCCTTCATTGTGCCTGAAGGCGACACCGTCTTCGACCCGCAGGAAGAACTCGTCATGGCCATAACCGTCAACGGCCGCGATTGTCTTCCCGCAGTCCAAAACCCGGCAGATTGGTTTGCCACGAAGATCCCGGTTCCAGAGATAGCTTCGTCCCTCCGGGTTATCGAGTGCTCCGGCGCATAATGTGCCGCCGAAGTCCCGCGAGTAGAGGACTTTCTCAACCCGCTCCCCCGGAAAGACATCTCCGCGCTCCTCGTACACCGAAAGGGCCTGACCTAGCTGCTCCAGGTTCGCTAGGCAATTCGTCTGCCACGCCTTCGCCCGCGCCCGGGCGAAGACCGGGAAGAGAATCGCCGCCAGGATGGCTATGATCGCGATCACGACCAGAAGCTCGATCACAGACATACCGGGTTTACGTACCTCTTCGTCTTCCTCTTTCACGGCTATCACCTCGTGAGCGTAGTTTATAAGCCTCAATTGATTATTAGCACTTTTTCCCCAATCTTGTCAACAACAAAATCCTCAACGGCTCTCCGCCGGCTGACGGACTCTGAGCCATTCAGGATGTATTATTATTAGTTATTACCTTGAATTACGAAATATAAATTACAAACTGGTTTAAGCAACCATCAAAAATAGGTTTTGTTTAAATCTGTTTGTACTTTAACGC
>MEZY01000045.1 GCA_001776195.1 Candidatus Berkelbacteria bacterium RIFOXYA2_FULL_43_10 | reverse complement strand
CATGCTGGCACTGATCTTCACCATCTCTCTCATCGAACTGCCCACAATCGCTATGCGTTTCCCCTGTTTGTGGGCGAATTCGATGATCTTGTGCCACCTCTCCACCGTGGTCGAGAAGCCGCAGACGATTAGTCTGCGCTCAACTCGTCCATCCGCGTCTCGCACCAACTTCTGCAAGGCCGAGTACGCCTTCGACTGATGCGGAGTGCTTCCCTGTTTGTCGGCACCGGTTGCATCGACGAGGAGATAATCCGGCTCTTTGCAGAAGCGGTAAAGCTCGCTCCACCCACCCGGGGCATAGTCACCCAGATGGATAATCCGCTTACTTTGATCGCGGCCATACCATCTCACCTCCACCCCACAAGCTCCCGGGATCGAGTGGTGAACGGCAAGGGGACGAAGCTGGAAGTTGCCAAACACAGGGAGCCGTGCTGACTGATCCCAATCCAGCAATCTCCAACACACCCGTAGCCTTTCCTTGCCGAACAGCCAGTCGAGCCGGCGCATGGTGAAGGTTGAACCCATGACCGTGATGGCGCGGTTTGGCCAGAGTTGCGCCATCTTGATGACTCCGCGGACATGATCGTCATGGCCGTGAGTCAGAACAACACAGAGCCGATCCGGATTGATCCCTCCGAAATCCGGAAAAGCTCCGCCATTTGCGACCTTGCCGAAGCCGTTGTCGGCTTCGGCTAGTGACCAACCGCAGTCGATCATCAGCTGGTCTCCAGCATCCGTGTCTTCGAGGGTGAGACAATTCAGCTGGCCGATTGCGCTCATCCCCCCTCGTGCCCGCAGAACTAGGCTCACGTTCCTCACCTCGACTCGCGCTTTAGCGCGTGGATGTTGGCTTCGACCGGCCTTAAGGCCGATGGGTGCGACTGCACGTGAGGCATTCTGCCCATCTGTTTGCTCACATTCGATTTACAAAAAGCGATTAGAATGACCGAATCGAAACGCCATAATCCTAGCACACAATATTAATTCTGTCAACAAAAAAGCGCGCCTTACTCCGACGCACGTATTTGATATTAGGAGTTATCAGCTTATAAAGCTAGCAAAGCTCATGAAGCTTTTGAAGCTATCTTAAATAGTCTTTCAGATTCTCTGATTTTTCGTGTCTTTTAAGTTTAAGAAGCGCTTTGGCTTCTATCTGGCGGATTCTTTCACGAGTAACCCCGAACTCCTGTCCAACCTCCTCGAGAGTGTGAGTCCTTCCAGTTTCAAGCCCGAAACGCATTCGCAAAATCTTCTGTTCCCTGGGGGCGAGTTCGTTCAGAAATTCTCCAACGTGACCTTTTAGAAGTTGATTGATGGTGTTTTCCTCAGGTGAAAGATTTTTATCATCCTCAATAAAATCACCAAGCTTCGAGTCCTCCTCTTCGCCGACCGGTGCCTCTAGCGAAACCGTTTCTTGCGAGATCTTTATAATATGTTCGACTTTGTCGATATCAAGACCCATCTCCTGAGCGATCTCCTCCGGCGTCGGCTCTCTCCCCAAATCTTGAACAAGTTGACGCTGTACTCGAATGAGCTTGTTGATAGTTTCTATCATATGAACCGGGATTCGAATCGTTCTGGCTTGGTCTGCTATGGCTCGGGTGATCGCTTGGCGAATCCACCAAGTGGCGTATGTGGAGAATTTGAAACCTTTTTTGTAATCAAACTTTTCGACCGCTCGCATTAGCCCGGTATTCCCCTCTTGGATCAAATCCAGAAGCGATAACCCTCTCCCGATATACTTTTTTGCGATAGATACTACTAAGCGCAGATTCGCTTCCGCCAAACGCTTCTTGGCGATTTTGTCCCCCTTGCTTATTCTCTTCGCCAAACGCACCTCTTCTTCGGTGGAAAGCAATGGAATCCGCCCAATTTCTCGCAGATACATTCGCACCGAATCGTCATCCATGGCAGAAATATCATTAACGCCAAGTTTTTTGTTGTCCTTCTCTTCGACCGTTTGGGCCAAAATACCCTTGGGAGAACTTTCTTTAAAATCGACACCTTTCGAGAAGAGGAAATCTAAAATCTCATCCACCATCCGGATATCGTTTTCCGCTTCAGGCAGAACCTGCATAAGCTCCAAACTTGAGACGAAGCCATGAGATCTGCCTTTGACGATAAGTGAGTTGACCTCATCCGAAAATGGAAGCGGTTCCTCAATTTTTAATCTTAGAACTTTCTTTACCACAATGCCTCATCGTAATTATTCTAATTTCTAATTAACCTAATTGACCTAATCAAATCCCAATGGCTCAATGTCTAAATGTCCAACGGTTCGGTTTGGGAATTCTTTAATTGGGATTTGGGCATTGATTAGAATAATTAGAGCAATTAGTGTAATTAGAATAATTTTCTGTGATCATCTGTGAATCTAATCTGTGGATGTCCACTACAATCTATCAGTGTAATTTTAGCATAAAATTGCTACTTTATCAACTCCGAGAATTCTGCAACAAGTTCTGTGATTTTCTTCTGGTCAGATGCCGCCTCCGCCTCGGCGATTCTGCGCACAAAATCAGCTTTTATCTTCTCCCGAGATTCTCGTTTTATTTTTAATACCAAAAACTTTACCTCTGCCCGCTTGGTCTCCTTGTCCTCGTTTTCTAAATCATGAAGAGCGGTCATCTCCAGTTGGTCAAAATATAATATCTCATCTTCGGAAAATTTATCTCGTTCGATAGACCCTTTCTCGATCTCTTTGACAATTTTATCAATATTTTTGTTGTTCGATGCATTTAATAACTCTACGATTTCCCGCACCTCCGGCGTCAACTCAACCTCACTCCAGATGAGGCCGATGAGGCGTTCGGGATCAGAGATCTTTTGGACTTTTGTCGCCTCTTCTTGAGGTTTTTTCTCCGATTTTGTCTTTGAGAGGGCATCAAATAGCGAACTTTCAGAGACAGAGAGTTTACCTGCAAGATATTTTATGTAATGTTCCTGTTCAATCTCCGATGCTGTCAGCTTTATTGCTGCCAAAATCTCTTTAGCAATTTTTTTCTTGGCTATTACGGAGAGATCCGGAGTCTTCCGAATTAATAAATCTATCCAGTGTTCGAGAGCCGGCTTGGCACTCTCGACCGCTTTCTGCCAATTTTTCGGATCGGAAGTTATCGCTTCGTCCGGGTCTTTAAAAACCTCTGGGAGAGAAATGATTTTTGTGTTAATGTCATTTTGTAAAGCCAGAAGCACCGTTCTTTTCATCGCAGTCTCTCCCGCCGAATCGGCATCAAAGGAAAAAGCGATTTCGCTGGCGTATCGGTTCAAAATTTTTAGCTGATCGAGTGTCGTCGCCGTGCCGGAGGAAGCTACCACATTTCTAGATCCTGCTTGATGGCAAGCTATCACATCCATATTGCCCTCGACCAAAATCGCCAGGTCCGAAGATTTTATCTCCATTTTTGCAAGATCCAGCCCGTAGAGGACTTTGCCTTTGTGGTAGATCGACGAGTCGGCGGAATTAAGATATTTCGCCACCTTGTCGTTGTCGTTTAATACCCTCGAAGTAAAGGCGATGCAATTTCCCATCACATTGTTTATCGGAAACATAATTCTGCCCCTAAACCTGTCATAATACTCTCCGCGATCGTTTTTTACCACTAGCCCCGCTTTAAATATTTCATCTTTCTCGTAGCCTTTTGCGCCTAAAAATTTGATGATATAATCCCAGGAATCCGGCGCAAAACCGATTTTGAAAGTCTCGATCGCCGGCATCTTGATCCCGCGATTTTTTAAGTACTCTCTGGCAATTTTTGCTTTCGGATGCTTAAGTAGAAGCTCATGATAAATGCGCGCCGCCCAATCGTTAATCTCATAGAGTTTTGTATTAATATCCGGAGCGTACTCCTTTTGTCCGTATTGGATGCTTTTCGGTTTTAGCTTCACCCCGGCCCTGTCAGCCAATATTTTTAGAGCGTTGTAAAAATCCACCCCCTCCATTTGCTCAATAAATGTGAATACGTCGCCTCCCGAACCGCACCCAAAACATTTGAAGCTCTGGCGTTCCGGCGAGACCATAAACGAGGGCGTCTTTTCATTGTGAAATGGACAATTCGCCTTGAGATTGCTTCCGGCTTTTTTCAAAGTCAAATAGGAAGAGATCACCTCCTCGATATTCAATCTCTCTTTAATTTGTTGGACTTCATCCATCGGTGCGCTGATCTTTCACGCAGATACTGCGCAGATTAATTATTTGATACATCCATTTCATCTAAACACAGCTCTGACTGCTTCGCAAGACATTGATCTGGAAATATTCGTAATTTCGTACTTTCGCGTAAGAGATACCCTCCAAAGGATGGGGTGCGTTTTCTGTGATATTCCGTGGTACAAATCCGTGGTGGTAATGATACGTAACTCTATGTTGCCGGTTGACAGAAGTATATATTATTTGATAGTCTTGGCTCATAAGGCGACGGCTTAAGCCGGAGGGATAGAACTTCCCTCACAGTCCCGCCCCGGCGGGAGTATCGCCCCGCGTAGAATAGCGCGGACGCCACAAAATCTCGAACGGCGAGGTGAACCACATGTTCCCTTACGGGAGTGTGGACCTGGCACATCTCGAGGGCTTCAACCCGACGTCGTATGAACATGCGGTAGCCGGTAACCCCGGCTTCATCTGCCTGCGAAGGCGCGGCTTCCTCAATCTGGGGGCTGTGGCTATCGGCAGAGATGAGAGTTACGCCGACACAACACCGAGCGCTGTCGCTAAGTTGCTCGACCGCTCGACTGGTATCTTGATGTCAGCCGTTGTCTGCGCCGCTAAAGTGCGACGAGATATCGTCGCAGACCCAGTGGCGATGGCAGATATGCGCAACACACGACTGCTCACCGATCTGTGGAAGTGGCTCAATGAGGCACCCACCGATTACGGTACCGACCGCTTCCGTTGGGAAGAGTACCGGGCGGCACTGCAGCAGCAGGAGAGACCGTTCAAAATCGAGTGCGTAAAAACACTAATTATGCTATCCTGTACTA
>MEZY01000044.1 GCA_001776195.1 Candidatus Berkelbacteria bacterium RIFOXYA2_FULL_43_10 | reverse complement strand
TCGTCTTACTAAAGTGTTTGATATACAAAGGAGATACGGGAACCGGTAAGCTACAAAGGATTACGGTAACCGTTTATTACTATCTACTACGTGTCATTTCTGTGAAATATTTCTGTGTGTCAAGTTGACAAATTTTAACCAATAGAATATATTAAAAGTACTACACCCATCGATACACACACAGAATTAATACACAGAATGGGCATAGAATATCGAAAAATGCGGAGGCGGAACGCCTTTTTTGTTAGATGTTAGGTGTTAGCTTCTTAGCTTATTAGGCATAATTGTTTCGGATTTCGGATTTCGACTCGCCTCGCTTTAGCGAGAGCGGAGCGGGTATTCGGATTTCCGATCAAGGATCGGCTATGGATCTTGAAAACCCGGGTTATTGGAGAAAATTAATCAATCAGGGAATGATTAAATTCTTTCTTCTTAAAGTTCTCTACAAAGACAAAGAGTCCTACGGTTATAAAATTGTAAAAAGAATTGAGGAGCTCTCCGAGGGTCTTTGCCGTCCTACAGAATCTACGATTTATCCGGCACTCGAGCAGCTAAAAAAAGGTGGATATGTCGAAGTTCGAAAAGAGAGTGCAGGTGCTCGAGTTAAAAAAATCTATGCGCTGAATGAAAGCGGGCGCTCGGTCTACAGAGCCGCCGCAAAAGCTTACGGGGAGATAATTCCACTGCTAAGGGAAGCCATAATGCTCTAAATAGTTCGTAAAGTTGAAAGTCAGGATTACTTTATGAACTTTATAACTTTATTAACTTTTAACTAGTTATGGTGAAACCAGAACTATTAATGCCGTCGGGGGATTTGGAGAAAGCCAAGATTGCTTTTCAATTTGGGGCTGATGCTTGCTATGGTTCGACTCCGGCTTTTTCAATGCGCACTCGCGAAGTTGGCTTTACATTGGCAACGCTTAATAAAGCGATTGAGTATGCTCACAGTATCAACAAGAATTTTTATGTGACAGTAAATATCTTTCCACACGAAAACGAACTCGTAGCAATTAAGAATCATCTAGCAAAAATAATTTCGATGAAACCGGATGCAATTATTGTTGCCGATCTGGGTGTTCTCGCTTTGGCTAATAAGCTAAAATCTCGATCCGCCTCTGGCGGAAGCCAAGAAGCTAATAAGCTAGAGATCCATCTATCGACACAAGCAAATGCAACTAATTCCGAAGCGATTAAACAGTATGCAAAGTTTGGTGTTAAAAGAGTAATACTCCCGCGCGAAATTTCGATTGACAATATCAAGCGGATCAGAAAAGTCTTGCCCAAAAAGATCGAGCTCGAGGCATTCGTCCACGGCGCGATGTGCATGTCTGTTTCAGGACGCTGCCATCTGTCAAATTATTTCACCGGGCGTGATGCCAACCACGGGCAGTGCGTTCAGAGTTGCCGCTGGAATTATGCTCTGATCGAAGAAAAAAGACCCAATGAAATTATGTCGATCGAAGAAGATATGAACTATTCATACATTTTTAATGCCAGAGATTTGTGCATGATTGAGCATTTAGATAAACTCCGCGATGCCGGAATAACATCCTTCAAGGTCGAGGGGCGAAATAAATCAATCTACTACTGCGCCATTGTCGCAAGAGCTTACAGAAAAATGATCGATTTGACCTGTCATCCTGAATTCATTTCAGGATCTCATGAGATTCCGAAACAAGTTCGGAATGACATTAAAATCTTAAAAGCCGAATTGGATACTATAACTTCCCGCGGTTACTCAACCGGATTTTATTTTGGAAAACCAAGTCAAAAAGATATAAACGATAAATCATCTCGTCCTCATTCCGACTGGCAATTTGTTGGTATTATCAAAAAAGTCATTACGAGCGAAACAAAGCAACCTTCTGATTGTCATCCCGTACTTGATACGGGATCCAAAAATAGTGAGAAACTATTAGTGGATTCCCGCCTCCGCGGGAATGACAAAGTTTATTTAGTTGAGGTTCGCAATGAAATAAAATCCGGCACAGTTGTTGAGATTTTAACACCGGATAAAATATATAGTATGAGACTTGATAAATTAATCACCCCCGACGGCAAAACCCTCCCAAAAGCAAACCCGGGACATGAATTAATAATTGAGCACGAAATTCCACTTCCCGTCAATTCGGTGATAAGAAATAAATTAATGTAGTTTGATATTAGCCTTATGGATATATTTTAGGCATCCAAGCGAGTGTCTTTGTTTTTCGGCTCTGCGACTATCGACTATTTCAATTCAGCTTAGCAAGGCGAGAAAGTATTGGAATATATGTTAGGCATTACAAATTATTTCGAAAGACTTATTCTGCGCTCATTGTAAATTCCCGAAACCCTTGTCTGTATTCTTCAGGTAAGTTTTCAAGATATGATCCAAAATTTAGACTGTTAAAAATCATCATGGCATGATACATATTACTTATGTCGAGATATTCCCTGCTAGGTCTTTCCTCCGCTCCCGGAGTCAAACTATATTCCTTTGTCCAGCCAACCTGACAATCAATTTTACCATCTTTGGATAGAAAACTTATCCGACCCAATCCCTTCATTTGATGATCCTCGAGCCAGTGCCTTGCTTCAGGGGGAAGCTTCTCCCAATCACTTGCTTCGCCAGTAAAATTAATCTGGTCTTTCAAATTTATTTCCATGCCTGACATTTCTTTTATACCGTTTGCAACTCTAAATCCTACCTGTATATTATCTCCTGTTCTAGTCGTTGTTTCTAGAGAATGATAATTTTTGTATGGCTCTGTAACGGTCCATGGAGTATTACAGTATTCTTTATCCGCCTCTTTGACCTGTTTTCTCGCTTCTTGGACTACCGCACTTTCATGGGCATCCCTGGCCTTCTCTGCTTTATGTCCGATGGTGTTAGCAAGATACTCCGAGATCCTGCCCGGGACTCCCAAGATCCCTTTTCTAAATTCCGGTTTAGGAGGTCCAACCGTTATTTCATCAATTGCCTCATTGTGAATGCGGGCTTCTGCTCTAGCTCTATCAATATCCTGCTCACGCCTTCCCCCAACATTTCCGCTCCCGTCTTCAGAAATTTTATAACTAATTTCTGATTCACCAGGACTCATTCCCTCTTTTCCCATAATGTTACCTTTCGATTAATTTTATCAAAATTATTTTTTATTGTTGCCAGATTCTTTCTAGACCATTGAACTCGAGGCTTTCATTCCTTTTCTCCTGATCCTGATCAACTACGGTAAATTCAATCATACCCCCTGGCTCTAATTATAGTAGTAGTAGTAGTAGTAGTCAAGTGTCAAATTTTTCTTTTTTCTGAAATTAATATTGTGAACCACTACTCACTCTTTACCACAAAATACTACCAAAATTTTACTGAATAACAGTTGGCGATATTGTCGCGGTCGCGACAATATCGCCATGTTTTGATATAATACGAATAGGATGATTGCATTTAGCACATATGAATATAATAATTTACATTTAATAAGTTCATATCAAAACTTATGGGTGTCACAACGCTCTGAACCTGAAATTATGAGAAAACGGCGGAGGACAAACAAATATACCGGCGAGATCATTAAATTAACTGCCGCTCAGGTATTGAGTAGCATTTTCGAGCTCGCATTGCCATTTTTCGCAACAAGTTCGATCTACCGAACATCCGCGAGAAGAATTCATCGAGAGATTGATGAAGATAAAACTAACTTAAAAGAGAAAATTCATTATTTGAAAAAGATGGGCATGATAGAATCATTCGTTGAGAACAAAGAGACATATTATGAGCTGACTCCAAAAGCAACGAGTCACATTGAGCGAATTAAATACGACGACATAAAAATTACCAGAACGAGGAGATGGGATAAAAAATGGCGAATTGTAATTTTTGATGTCCCAGAGGACAAGAAAACAGGACGCGATTTGTTTCGCAGGAAAATTATGTCGATGGGTTTCCGACAAATTCAAAAAAGCGTCTATGTCTATCCGTTCGAATGCACGGAACAAATGCTTAAGGTTTCGAGCTTTTTAAATCTTTCCCGTTTCGTTACAATAGTTATCGCCGAAATAGTCCAGGGGGAAGAAAGCATGATTGAAAATTTTCTTGATGAGAAGATCTTAAAGAATGATGATCTCTTGTAGCATATCTGACATCAACCAGCTAAATAATGAACCCTTGATCAATAAATAATCTCCTAAATATATTTAGCGATATTGTCGCGATCGCGACAATATCGCTAGTTAATAGTTCCCTCTCAGCGCACAAATACATATATAGGTCAGATAATAATGACGACGCTATGGCAGTATATTTTTGCCTAGAATTTTTCTTGCGGTCACCTGCTTACACGCTCTACACCAGCGGGCTGACATTTGTTAATACAATTCTATTTTAATACTTGAGGCGCCGGTGCGCAGCTCTAGGTCTACTTGGTTTTCCGAGGTAAGGTATGAGGAGTTCATAAGATAATCATCTTTTTTCTCAAGCCCAACATCGGAGAAATTGTTGCTGGTGAGGCCACTATCATTTTTAACCCTGATCCCATAATCTTTTGGGATTTTGATAATAAAGCTTGATGCCCCCGAATCTATTGTCACTTTGCTTTTTGCTTGTTTTCGCCCAATCGTGATATCGCCGGATGAGGCGCCGCAATCAATGTCAAGGTTACCAAGCCTAACATCAGATAAATCCAGATTGATTTTTGAGGCGCCTGTATTTAATACGATATCATACGATACCTGTGACGAAAGCATCAAATCCAATATATTGTTTTTCCCTCTGTCGCCCCAAAGCCGCGGCCCGCGAACAAGCTGATCTATCACAATCTCCGGCTTGCCGTTAACCTCTTCGCGTGCAACATCCGGAAGACTGTATGAATCGATCTGTCCGGAAACCAGTTTGTCTGACCCGCCCTGCATTTTTAATTCCGCCGCTCCGAATTTCACAGTCAATTTCGCCTCTTGGGTTCCTCTCAAAAGCTCCTCTGAAACAATCTTTGTCTCGCGATTGTGAGAAATGGAATCACTATTCCACCAAATATACGTTCCGACTAAGGTGATAATGAGGATTGAAATTATTGCAATAAACCAGCCTCCCTTCTCACCGCGGCTAAAAAGTATTGCAACACCCCAAAAAACCAGAAGAAGTGGCCAGAATTGCCAGAGAGTCTCCCAAATACCAGTGGGCAATAAACCAATATTTACCCCCAGAAAAACCATCCCTAAAAGTAAGATTGTTATTCCCCAAAAAAGTTTTGAGACATTCATACTACTCCCTATCGAGCGATGAAATAAGAATCGCTAAGCCCAGAATGACTAAAATTAATGGCCAAAGTTTCGCAAAATTCCAAAATGGGATGAAATTGTGGGCCAGAAGCATCAGGCCGAGCATAATAAGAATGGCTGCGAAAATCAGCCGGCCTTCCTCTTTGCTTCATCTTTTGCGTTAGTTCCTCGGTGAAATTTTTCTGCATACGAGGCGGCGCCCTCCTCGGGTACAACGATTCAGAGTACTATATAGGCCAAAACCCCCGCTCCTCCGAGTATGGTGACAGCAACAAATATTAATCTTATGACCACTGAATCAACTTTAAAATATTCTCCCATTCCACCGCAAACTCCACCCAGCATCTTGTCGCTTTTTGTTCTTGCGAGTTTCATGATATTACTTCCGCATACTATCAGCCACTATCCTGCCATCTTCCATTTTCACAATTCGTCTACACTCTTTCGCCACTTCCAGATTGTGAGTCACAATCATAAAGGTTTTATTTTCATCTTTATTTAACTTTTTAAGAATCGACATAATTTCAAGCGAAGTTTTGCTATCAAGTTCGCCAGTCGGCTCATCAGCCAATATCAAAGAGGGGTTATTAACAAGGGCCCTGGCGATAGCAACGCGCTGTTGCTGTCCGCCGGAAAGCTCATTTGGCTTGTGGTGCATCCGATCTTCCAGCCCTAAAATGGCCAATAGCTCTGTGGCTCTCTCTTTTCTGTCTATCAATTTCATGCCACCATATTTCCCGGCAAGAAGGACATTTTCAAAAGCAGTCAAAGTCGGTATCAAATTAAATCCCTGAAAAATAAAGCCGATTTTTTTCGCCCTTATTCGATATGCTTTTTTCTCCTTAAGATGCGATAAGTCCTGACCATCAATCTTAAGTATCCCTTCGTCCGGTCGGTCGAGTAGTCCCAGGATATGCATCAGTGTCGATTTGCCGCAACCAGACGGCCCGACAATAGCTACGAAATCGCCTTGCCGCACTTCAATGTCAACACCGGAAAGTGCCTGAACAATATTGCGCTTTGACATGCGATATGATTTATGAATATTTTTTGCTTCGAAAACTATTTTATTCATCTTCGATTACTTTCTAACTTTAAAAACTTGATAAACTTTTAACTCATTTACAGGACTTGCGCAATTCACTTCTCTGTCATTCCCGTCATTCGACTCTGAGGTCTGAACCTCATCGCTCAGACTCGAAGAGCGCAGGCGGGAATCTACTATTAGTGGATCCCCGTTTTCACGGGGATGACACCAAGCGTGTAAGTCGTATTATTTATAACTCTCTTATCGCATCAACCACATTCAACTTCGATGCACGAATCGCCGGTAAGAATCCGGCCACTATACCAATTATGAATGAAAATATCACAACGATTATCAAAAAGCTAGGCTCAAGCAAAAATATCTCTGCCCCCTTAGAAGCCATTTTATTGTTGATAATGTTCGCGACAAGAACGCCAACTCCCATACCGATTGCTCCACCGACGAGACCCATCACACCAGCTTCAAGAGTATATTCTATTGCGATAGTTCTGGGCGAAGCACCGATTGCCTTTTTGATACCGATCTCACGGGTTCTCTCTGAAACAGACATAAGCATTGTGTTAACAATCGAAAAGAGTCCGACGATGAGAGCCAAAAGCGCACTCCCCAAAATCACCGCGTTCATTGTCGCTGAAGCTTTGTCGATGAGCTCCCCCATCTCTTTGGGAGAATATACTATAACATCATTTTTATATTCATCCTTAATTCTTTTGACAACAACTTCCGGATCAACTCCATCTTCCCAAGAAATCGAAGCCGTGGTCGAAACATCTTCGACTTTAAACGACTTTGCCTCCACGATCTGCTGACGAGTAGCTACCGGTAGCTTCGCTAATTCTTTTTCTGATATTTTCGCCGCTTCATTGGATTTATCTTTTAGCGATTTTAGAAACGGGTTTTGTCCGACAAAAAGCTCGCGGGCAACATTGGTGTTCATAAAAACGTAACCGTCCGGTCCGGTCATTGTTTTTTCAAAAATACCGACAACGTGAAATTCGCGGCCGCGGATAGCTACCGTATCGCCGACGCTCCATTTTTTGTCCATAGCGATGTTGATTCCGATAGAAATATCATCTTCAGCGCTCGATTTATCGATAAGTTTCCCCTCTTTCATATCCATCGTCTGCCAATTTTTGTTCTTAAAGTTGGAGTTCGGATCGAAACTATAAATCGTTGCCGGCTCACCGAAGCTCATTGCCGTTGGGTTGTCCGGATCCGGCTCATCGACAGCTAAACTTACGCCACCCTCGACCGCTTCGACACCTTCGACATCTTTAATTTTATTTAGAAGATCAACCGGTAACATTCCTGTTGTGCCACTCATATAATCCGCACCTTTGGGAGAAATTGTGATCTGACCGGTAATATATCTTTTCCCGCCGTCGATCATTTTATTAAGCTTCAAAGCCATTGAGCCCATTACGGTAAAAGCAAAAATACCGATGACTATGCCAAAAATAGTCAGAATAGTTCTGAATTTGCGCCTCCACATATTTCTTAGAATTTCGAGCATAATACAAACTATCGTTAGTGTTTAACGATACCAATGATATATTTATAGGTCGGTAAATGCAAGTACCAGAAAAAATGCGCCGACACAGAGTACTAAAAGTCCGGCTATGGTGACTGCGGCGATAGCAACGGTATTTTCACCGCCGCTCGCGCTATCCGCACCGACCAAAAAATAATCCTGTGCCGAGACATAGGCTAAACCGGCTCCGATCGAAGCTAGTATTGTCCCAAATGCAGATCTGCGAAATTCCTTTTTCATATCTCCTCACTTACCTAACATCTATCATATCAGAATTTCGATTTTTTTCAAATAACGACATCGCCCGCCTCGGAGAGAGACGAGCGACGGTGCTGGTGGTGACAGGTGCGACTGTTCAAACCTTCCTTGACGCTCTGTCAATGACGTCGAACGGGGCTAGCTGATGCACGACACGGCCGACTTGGACTACCACATCCATGAAGTGCTGTTCAAACCACGGATCGACGACGATCCGAGTCTGGTTCCTTCCGGGCAACCGGTTCTTTCTGTTGACCTCTTCGATAGTAAAGGTCAAAATGTCGTAACACCTCTGCGGTGTCATGTGAACCGGCACCGGTGAAAGTCGCCCCTCGTATGCTCGAAGCATCAGGTGTGTTCCACACGGATTCTCCACACCATTCGCTTCGCACCACTTCCGATCGAAGTAACCACCGTGTAGTGGTCCGACCACCGGCCGCATCGATTCGAATAGCGGTGACGCCGAGAAAGGCGTGCCTGGCAGAAACCGCAGTACGTTCATGGACAAGTAGTTGGGATCGAGCTCCCAGATAGCGAACTCGATTGAGCACTTGCTGTCCTCGAGTGTATCCGGGTTGTATTCCCGACCAGCCGCTGAAGCTTCGAGCCTCGGCATACCATGGATCATGAACGCCGAGTCCGAAATACCAACTTCTTTCTTGACAGCGAACGATAGCCGGTAAGCTTCGATGTAGCCTGCCGGTTCATCGGTCTTGTGAGCAGCCAGTAGAATTGCCGGTACACGGGACTCCAACCCACTGAACATGTAGCGACAACCGTCGTCAGCCATCTGCCGGATCAGACCAGGGTCTTCGCAATCAGGACGAGTGTGACCGCCGAAGACCATGTCGTTCTGGCGGCAGATTCGGCTTAACGCCAACACGTGATCTCGGTCCCTGGTTAGTGTGTCGTCGTCGAAGTAGACCGCCTCGTAGCCGAGGACCGATGCTCGACGAATGAATGCTTCGGCTACAGGGATGCTCATCCTCCGCTCACATCGCCGCTTGGCGCTGTTTT
>MEZY01000043.1 GCA_001776195.1 Candidatus Berkelbacteria bacterium RIFOXYA2_FULL_43_10 | reverse complement strand
CATATTCATATTGATACGGTAACCGATATACTATCTACTCGAAAGATTTGGGTAACATTTATTTTTATCTACAACGCCCCTTGACACAGAGTCAATAGTTCGATAAACTAAACAAAACTAATAATAAGTTCTGGAGCGGAGGGTCTTTTTCAGACCATTTATATTTAATAAGGGCGGTTTGATGACGAAAGAAGTTTACATTTCAGCCGAGGGACTCGAAAGAATTAAAGCTGAACTGCGCGAGGTTGAGCAAGTTAAGCTCCCGGATATCGCAGTAAAAATTGCTGAAGCCAAAGACCTCGGCGATCTTTCTGAAAATGCCGAATATCATGAGGCGAAAGAGCAGCAATCATTTTTATTTGGCAAAGCTCAGGAGCTTCGCTATAAAATAAAAAATGCTAGAGTTATCGACAAGAACTGCAGTACTGAAATTGTTAGCGTCGGTTGTACCGTAGATGTCGAATCCGGTGGCGAGAAAATGACATTCGAGCTGGTTGGGAGCGACGAAGCCGACCCAATAGCTGGTAAAATATCTCTCGAATCCCCTATCGGAAGCGCCCTTGTTGGCAGCAAACCCGGCGAAGTTGTTTCCGTTTCCACTCCTGCCGGCGAGAGCGAGTATAAAATAGTCAAAATAATGTGAACACTACCACCCCACTTCGCCTGCCGATTCGGTGGGCTACGAGGGGCAGGCTGGTCTTTTCCAAGCCGAAGGCTCCCCTTTGGGGCTGATTAATGCTGATAAAACATTCCCCCCCCGAAAGGGGGGATTTTGTTTAATAATTATCGCAAGTGTGATAAACTCAAAACAGCACATACAGCAAGAGTCCGCAGAAAGGTCACGGAAATAATCGCACAGAGACAAACACAGAATCACACTAAATAATTGTACTTTTATTAGATTTGTAACTTTCGTTAGTACATAGATGAAGCCCCTATCTGCCCCGCTTGCAGAATGGAAGAGGAGGAGAGAGGAGGTAAGGAGTGAGGCACATCGCATCCGTGATCGTAGAGGTGATATTGGTCTATTGGGCGTGGTTATTATTAAACTAGAAAGGTCGAATGAAAAACGAAATTATAGAGAACAGAGCTTACACTCTTCGAAAAATGGCAGAGATAACAGGTTATAATTTTTATACCCTGAAAGGCAAATTTTACTCTGGCAAAATAAAAACCATCTCCGAAGCGGGAGATAAGATTATGATTTTGGGCTCTGAAATTAAAAGATTTATGAAAATTAAATAGGAGCAAAGAATGAGCGACGTAGGGAAGACCGAAGCAGAGCTTATCAAAAATCGAGTTGAAAAAGTTGAGAAACTTCGCAAGCTCAAAATTAACCCTTATCCGGCGAAGAGCGGTAAGGAGTATTCGAATTCAAGAATTAAAGAAATTTATACGGAACTGATCGCTTCGTCTCAAACCATCACGGCAGTCGGTAGGGTGATGGCGGTGCGCGGCCACGGGAAGCTCAAATTTTTAGATATCGTGGACCAAAGTGGAAAATTGCAGATTATTTTAAAAGTGGACGAGACAAAGCGCGATCAGAAAGTTGTTGAACTGATAGACACGGGGGACTTCGTCGAAGTTTCCGGCAAAGTGATACTTTCCAACTCCGGCGAAGTTTCTCTGCTCGCGAAAAATATCAAGATTCTCTCAAAAGCGATGCGACCTCTTCCTTCGCTTTGGCATGGGATTAAAGATGAAGAGACGAGGTATCGCAAAAGATATTTAGATCTTCTTTTGAATCCGGAACTTCGCGATCTATTCATTAAAAAGGCAAAATTCTGGCAGGTGATCAGAGATTTTCTTATCGAACGGGGCTTTTTGGAAGTTGAAACCCCTGTGCTAGAGACGACAACCGGAGGAGCCGATGCCAATCCGTTTATGACTCATCACGACGCGCTTGATATTGATGTCTTTTTACGAATATCGATGGGAGAACTTTGGCAGAAGCGTTTACTTGTTGCCGGATTTGATAAGACTTTCGAGATCGGCCGCCAATTTAGGAATGAGGGAATCTCGAGGGAACATCTTCAAGATTATTCGCAAATGGAATTTTATTGGGGCTACGCCAACTACGACGAGGCGATGAGGATGGTGGAGGAGCTTTATAAATCTATAGCAAAAGAGGTTTTTGGAACTACGAAGTTTGAAATCAATGGTTTCAGCGTAGACATCAGTAAAAAGTGGCAGAAGCTCGATTATGTGACAATGATAAAGCGATATTTGAAAATCGATGTTTTGAAAGCCTCCGATATGGAATTGCGTAATAAAATTGTAAAACTTCGCCTTGAGCATAGAAAATCTGATACTCGCGGCAGGATGATTGACGCTCTCTGGAAATCGATTCGCGGGACCATTGCCGGCCCGGCATTTCTCGTCAATCATCCGGTGGAAGTGTCTCCGCTCGCTAAAAGAATGGAGAAAAATCCGAAATTGACCGAGCGCTATCAGATAATTGTGGCCGGCTCGGAACTCGGCAACGGTTATTCGGAGCTCAACGATCCGATTGACCAGCGTGAGAGATTTTTGGAGCAGGCAGAGATGCGCGAGCAGGGAGACAGCGAAGCTCAGATGAACGACGAGGATTTTGTGGAGGCGCTTGAATACGGAATGCCTCCGGCGACAGGATTTGGGTTATCAGAAAGATTGTTTGCTTTTCTTGCCGGAAAATCGGTCAGAGAATGCCAGCTGTTTCCACTTGTAAAACCAGCGAAACCCCTTAACGAAAATACAAATCTTACGAAAAATACAAATAGTCATAAATCGGGATAAAATATTTGTAATTTCGTATTTTCGGGAAATTATTCGTAATTTAGTAGGGAGCGACCGAAAGGAGCTAGATGCTTGATATCAGATACATTCGTGAAAATGTTGAAGAGATAAAAAATAATACCAAAAATCGCAAAGCCGATGTTGATATCGACGAATTATTAAAGATTGACGAAGAGAGAAGAGGGTTACTTCAGAAGATTGAGGATTTGCGAGCGAAGCGAAACACCTCTTCAAAAACGAAGCCAAGTACAGAGGAGATCGAAGAAATTCGCAAAGTTGGTGATGAGATAAAAACTCTGGAAGAGACGCTAAGACCGGTCGAGGAAAAATATCAAAAGTTATTGCTCAAAGTGCCGAATCTTACCCATCCGGAGGTGAAGGTATCAGATGATGAAGACGATAACCCGATTGTAGAAACACATTTAGAGCCAATAAAATTTGATTTTGAACCCCTTGACCATGAGGAGTTGAGCATCAAGTTGGATCTCATTGATCTCGCGCGAGCGGCGAAAGTATCTGGTGCAAAATTTTATTATCTCAAAAACGAACTTGCGGTTTTGGAGTTTGCACTCATCCAATACGCGCTTGAGATTGTGACCAAACACGGATTTACCCCGTTCGTGACACCGGATCTGGCGAAAACGGAGGTTTTGGAGGGACTTGGGTTCAACCCGAGAGGGGAATCGACCCAGATTTACAATATCGAAAATTCCGATCTTTCGCTTATCGGCACGGCAGAAATAACGATGGGTGGCTATCACAAAGATGAGACACTGAAAGAGAAGGAATTGCCAAAAAAATATGTTGCCGTCTCCCATTGCTTCAGAACCGAAGCCGGCAGCTATTCGAAATATTCGAAAGGGATATTTCGAGTCCATCAATTCACAAAAGTTGAAATGTTTGAGTATGTGAAACCGGAAGAGTCAGAGAATGCACACAAAGAGATACTGAATATCGAAAAAGAGATATTTTCAGGGCTTACAATTCCTTATCGTGTTGTCGATCACACAACTGCCGACTTGGGCACACCGGCCTATAGAACTTTCGATCTTGAGGCATGGATGCCGGGGAAACCGAACAAAGAGGGGGAGCGAGGAGACTGGGCGGAGATAACATCAACTTCGAACTGCATTGATTATCAGTCACGAGGTTTAAACATCAAATTCGAATCGAACGATGGCAAAAAAGAGTTAGTTCATATGCTAAACGGAACCGCAATCGCAATAGGGAGAACTTTGATTGCAATTGTGGAAAACTTTCAGAAAAAAGATGGTACAATAAGTATCCCCGAGGTTTTGCACAAGTATTTGAGCTTCAAAATCATATCAAGGTAGAAATTTCACGGACTAATCTCACGGTTAGAATCACGGTCCGTGGCAAGTCCGTGAGGTTGTCCGTGAGCGATCTACAATATAATTAATCCGAAGGATTAAAAATGAAGATCAATTTTCGTGCCAAAGGGGTAATTGTAACAGCAAAACAAAAAGCTCTAATGGAGCGGAAACTTATGGGTCTCAAACGATATCTTAAGGATATCAACCCGGTGACAGTCGATCTGACATTACTTGACGAATCCGGACCGGAGAAGGGCGGAGTCGACCAGGCGGTGCATCTTTCGGTGATCCTGCCGGAGGAGAGGATATTTATTGAAGAAGTTGATGACAGAATAATGCGTGCTTTCGGTTTCGCATACAAAACTTTGGAACGCAGGCTTTCAAGATCTCATAAAAAGAAAGTTGACAAAATCAAGCGGGGTCGCAATCCATTCAAGGACATTTTCGGTGCATTTGGCCGAGTCGGGGGCCGCCTTGTGCCGAGGAGGGAAAAGAAGAGATAGGCGGTACGGGTCCTTTTATATTTTTTAAAGCAATTTGACACATATCAAACAGTAACAAATGTTTAAATTCAAAGTATTGATATATTCACGATCGTGAATATATCAATACTACTGCGGAGGGTTATTATGGTTTCTAGCACAGGGATTAGGGCATCTCAAAAAATAGTTTTTAGCTCAGCGGAATTCCTTTTATCGTCCTTGATTAAACTCTGCGAGAATAGTATAGATTCCATTATTACTAGAAATCAGGTATGGAATGAAATAAAATCAAATGATGAATGTAGGGATTGGACTAAGTCGCATTTTTATGTAACATTGAACAACTTAAAATATTCAAAATATATAAATGTGGATTCTAAAAATAATTCTGTAATGTATACAAATAAGGCGAAATTGAAATTGGTTGACCTGATCGCAAAGGACAGAGTAGGTGTGGATAGTTATAGATTTATATCATTCGATATCCCGGAGCTACTGCGGAAACAACGTGATGCATTCAGGAGAACGATTAAACGTATGGGCTTTATCCAGATTCAAAAAAGTTTATGGGTTATCAACAAAGATGTTGGTGATCTTGTTGAGATTACCGCACTTGAATATGGGATCGAAAAATATGTGATCTATTTTGTGTCTGCTAAGTCTGATATTGATGGCATTATCGATAGGAAATTTTCGAGGTTAAGACCAAACAATTGAAAGAAGTCTCGTCAAATACTATTGATATATTCACGATCGACGATAAATCCAATAGCAGATATGTCGCCCGGCATATCTAGTCTAGAGCATTGTTATATGTATTGTTAAATGATATTCACTAAATAGTAGTCTAAGCGACAATCCC
>MEZY01000042.1 GCA_001776195.1 Candidatus Berkelbacteria bacterium RIFOXYA2_FULL_43_10 | reverse complement strand
CGATATCAGCCAAGTGCTTTAACATTACATTAACAAAACCGGACATTTCTAAAAGATTAGAAACCGGACATTTCTAAAAAAGTTTGACACACATCAAAAATGGCGGTATTATTACCACCACAGATCTGTGCCACAGATAATCACGGAACGATACAATTAAGGATGACTAATTAAACTAATAACCAATAACCCCCCAAAGGGGGATCTCCCTTTGGGAGACGAATATATGTAAAATATGCAGTGGTAATAATCTAATTTAATCGGTGTCAATTCTGTGGATCTAATCTGTGGGTGTTCATACATTGAACTTAAATAAAGCCGTATCACCATCCTTGAAAATGTAGTTCTTGCCTTCGGTGCGGACAAGACCTTTAGATCTTGCGCCGACCCAGCCACCTTGATTTATGAGATCCAGCCAGCCAATGACATCGGCGGCTATGAATCCTCGCTCGAAATCAGTGTGAATCACCCCGGCCGCTTCCGGCGCCTTGGCGCCATCTCGAACCGTCCAAGCGCGGGTTTCCGGCTCTCCGGAGGTGAAATATGTTATCAAACCCAGCGTTTTGTATGCTTCCACAATCAATCTGTTGAGCCCGGTGTCATCAACCCCGATTTCTTTCAAATACTCCTTTTTATCATCATCGGGAAGTTCGTTGAGTTCACTCTCAACTTTGGCGGAAATAGGTATTAAATTAGCTGTTAGCTGTTGGCTATTAGCTTTTAGGCTTTTATCTCCTGACAGCTGAAAGCTAGAAGCTGAAAGCTGATCCTCTGAACAATTGGCGATATAGAGTATCGGTTTCATGGTAAGCAGTGCCAAGTTTTTGATCTCTTTATTCTCCTCGTCATTGAGCCCTGCAATTCGGGCATTTTTTCCGCTGTGCAAGACATCTTTTATCTTCTGGAGTGCTTCATGGATCACCTTTGATTCTTTCGAGCCGGATTTCATCTCTTTCTCGGCCGAGAATAACCTTTTCTCAACTGTCGAGATATCTGCGAGTTGCAGCTCGGTCTCTATGGTTTCAATATCGCTCTTGGGATCCAGTTTACCTTCGACGTGGGTCACATTGTCATCCTCGAAAAATCGTACCACCATCGCTATCGCATCGCACTCGCGTATATGGGCCAAAAATTGATTGCCAAGCCCCTCGCCCTTGTTCGCGCCCCGAACGAGCCCTGCGATATCAACAAACTCAATTACGGTCGGCACTATTTTTTTTGATTTGGAAACATCAGACAAAGGTTTGAGCCGTTCATCCGGCACCTCGACAATCCCGACATTGGGTTCAATGGTGCAGAAAGGGTAGTTTTTCGCATCTGCCTTGGCGCCCTTAATCAGCGCATTGAAAAGCGTTGATTTGCCTACGTTTGGAAGTCCGACAATGCCAATCTGAAGACTCATAATTATCTCCTAATTATTACCTCGCGACTTTAACTGAATGTGTGTCGATAGAATGTCGATAGAATGTCGATAGAATGTCGATAGGGCAGTGATTTTATTGACCAGAAAATATATATCGTCTGAATCTCTTGCTACTCTTAGGCTCCATGACCCCTATTTTAACCAAACGAGACAATTCGTGTTTTGCTTTAACATCATCTCCTACGCTGTTTAAATTGTTTAGCTCTCGATATTCACTATTATTTATCCCTTCCGAATTATTTTTTACATATACCAGTGCTTTTAGCTGTCTTTCGTTTAGTTTGTACCCCTTGAACTGTTCGAGCCAGCGTTGTTCATTATCAGAAATAAAAGCTGAGCTATATATTGTAACAACGAACCAATCGTGCCTATGCTCAAATTTTGGCTCAGGTAGCCCAGCATTTCGGAGAGAGTTTTTGATTGTTCTGATCCCCCGGCCTCGATGCTCCGTGATGCCGAAATCTCTTAAGTAGCTCATTAGTAGCGGGTTACGGGTTTGGGGGTGAGCGTTCTCAAGTTGGTCTAGGGGGATTAAACTTCTTCCTGGACTAGAGAATTCCATGCGATCAGAAAATATATCTATTTGGACACGTCCATAATATGTTGAATAATCTCGATGGGCTATACAATTTGCCAATGTTTCTCTAATGGCGTCTTTTGGAACCGCAAGATGTTCTATGCGTTTTCCACTTGATTCTATCCTGCTCCGCAGTGGTAATTTTGAAAGAATATGAGAAAAAGAATTCTCAAATTGTGAAACAACATTTCCGCAAAATTCTTTATCGTCCAAACTAACCCCTGCAATATCGAGCGGGTTTACTTTTGTTGTACCTGCATATTGCGTCACAGCCACATCAACAGTTGGAGCGGTTAGCTCTTGTAATCCATAATCGTTGCTAAACGCCAATAACCCAAAAAGTGTAATATGCTCGTTTCCATTGATTGCCCTTATTTTTTTTAGTACTTCTTCGACAGAAATATCAGCATATACATTACCCCTTCGCTTTTTAACAGCCTGTAGGTAGCGCATGATATATTTTCTATCAAAATATTTAGCATTTTGGTAAGGAAAGTCGAGTAATTCTGCTCCACCGTTAGCAGCAATTGCAAATCTTCTAATCCATTCATCATCTAATTGTACGTTGGCTGAGCCGATTCTTACTCTTCCGCCCTTTGGTAACCCCTGGCTCACAGCGTAAACTGGACGAAAGTTTGCTGGTGCTGGAGGGATATAAACCTTGATAACACCACCTTCGGAAACAATCTCCGGATAAAGTCGATGATTAAATTTTGAGCTACAGTAACTTGATATATCCCTCATTAATTTATCTCGCGACTTTGGAGCAATTCCAACATTTTTACCGTCTGAATCAATTCCAAAAATAATAGTTCCTCCGTCACTATTACTAAAAGCAGAGATAGGTTGCCAAATGTCTCTAGGTAGTTCTCCCGATTGGCATGACTTGAATTCCAGGCTCTCTGATTCGCTTGTCTCAACTTGAAATTTATTCTTTTCCACAATACACAAAATATACCCAATTTGAGCGCAGAAGTAAAGATGGCTGAAACCCCGAGAGTGGTTGACTAACAATGTAGAGTACTATATAGTAATAGTGTGCAATATTATGATATGGAAAACGAAAATCAAAATTTATTGACTATCAAGCAAGCCAGCAAATTCCTTAATTGCCATCCAAACACACTCAGGATGTGGGAGAGAAAAGGAATAATCGAGCCGGTCCGTTTTGGTGTCCGTAAAGATAGGCGTTACCTGAGTGATGAACTCGAAAAATTTATGAGAAATGAGAACGAACAAGAGCTGAAAGATGTTGTTTTGCCATCCAGTTATGATTTGACTCGTATTGATATGACGGGGACGCATTACGAGGGTCTCATTGGCGATGTTTTGGCTGGGTTCAAAACTTATGGCGATTTAGACAAACAAACAATTGATAAGTTTGATTTCAAAAAGTTTCTGAATGATTATAACGCTCGAATAGAAAATTTCCCTCGGTTAGAAATGGATAAGTTCCCAACACTTAGTGAAAAAATCCTACATATAATAACAGCTGCCAGATACAGAAACGGTTCTCTTGAAACCATCAATCTTGAAAAATACAAACCGAGCTTTATTGAAAAAATAGAGTATTTTGTAGAACGAAATGAACCAATCAAGCTAATGCTTCCTGCCTTTCCGTTCAAAATAGCCAATCCTCTAAAATCAGGTAGAGAGGATGCTGACCTGGCGGAGGTAGCTGCATTTTGCCGATTTAATGAAATAAATCGACAAATTAAAAAGTTCTATAAGCCAGGAGCACAGTTTCACATTTTTCACGACGGACATTTGTATTATAGGCATTTTTTACACGAGATTGAGGATGCTGACCGCTATTTTGCTTCTTTGAAAAGATTTGTGGAGCAACTTGGGTTAGAGAAAGTCATCATTCTTCGTGATGCCTTTGAAGAGCTTAAAAAAATAGATAATTTCGATTCAATCTGTGCTCAAGCCAGAAAAGAAATTACTAATTTATGGTTAAAAGATAAGTTCTCAAACGAAAAAGTTCGAAGAATCATTCAATCTGCTCATTATAATATCAAGTTATCAAATGCGCCCCATGAGGTTCTTTATAGAATCAATTTTGCTGAGGATTGGGATTTATCGTCTGAAGAAAAAAAGCTGAAAAAAGAGATTGATAAGAGAGCAGAAAAATGTGCTTTTGAATATATGGTTGTTCAGCATGCTCTTGAGAAAGCCGATTTCTTCAATAAGATGGTCAATCACGGTATCCGATTAACGGTTCATCCGAAAGAAGGTCATATTGGCATTTATTTAGTAAAGCGGAAAACCCATCTGTTACCCTGGATGGGAGTTGGCGTTATCAAAAACAATGGCGAAGTTTCGGTTCATTATGAAAGCGAATTGATTAGTAATGGTAAATACAGACCTGTCTTTATCAAAGGCGAAGAGCATCCTTTCTACTACAAGGAGGCAGAAACAATTTATAAGGGCACTGACCAATTTAGAAGTTTTTTTTCGGATACCGTTGATTCTTTGAAAGAAGGGGATTTTTACTGGGCCTTTGCTTTCCATACAGAATACTTGAATAAAGATGTTCGAGAAATCTTAACCAATACTCATAAAGCCTTAGCGGAAAAATCTATCGAGGATAAAGCAATCTGTAAGAAGGATATGTTTGAAACGATTAGCAAAGCATATTCTGATAACAGCAATATCAAAATCAAAGCTGTTAATGAAGAAATCCCTACTGGTGTAATAATTCTAAAAAATAGAATTATTAACTTGCTCTGGGGCGAAGAGCCCTCTGCTTTTGAAATTAGAGACCGAGAAATTGTTAGTCGTTATCAGAAATATTTCAAAGAACTCTGGAAGAAATGAACTCAATAGTTCCTTTTGGCACCGCGAATCAGCGCATTCAACAATGTGCTTTTCCCAACATTCGGCAATCCGACTATTCCGATTTGAAGGGACATAATAAAATTATTCTAATTGCTCTAATTACGCTAATTATTCTAAATAAAACCCAAAAAAATAAATCCCAAGAATTAGTCCCATTATACCTTATACATTATACATTGCCCTTAATACATTTACCCAATTTGAGCACGGAAGTAAAGGCGGGGCTATATTAGTGGTTAGATAACGGTTGCGGTCAACGGTTTTCGGTTTACGAAAAACGGGCGAGATATTGACAAATTACTAGAATGGGAGTATAAAATAAGCTATTGGTGGTAACATCTCCGAGACAGGGGGTCGCGATGCTCACGCCTTACAGTAGTGACGGAAGAATGGGGCAAAGAGAGCCCCGGATGAAGCAACTTCGCATTCGGCTCTGGCCATTGTGGTGGGAGGGGCATTCGATTCCGGTGCAGTTGTCGTGGCTACCATGGTGGGGGCTGGTGATGCTGGGACTGGTAGCTGGGATCGCAGTCTTGGGGGTGATGACGATCGAGCCGTCGAGTATTCCAGTCATCGGTGCGTTTCTGCACCGGTGACGGCAAAGGAGAAGCCGGTGTCGGAGGTGAAGAAGCGAAGGAGCTGCTGCCTCACGGTGATCATCCTGATCGTAGTCGCGCTGGCACTGCTAATCGGCCTATGGTGCAGGTTGAAGCTGGCAGA
>MEZY01000041.1:5647-6119 GCA_001776195.1 Candidatus Berkelbacteria bacterium RIFOXYA2_FULL_43_10 | reverse complement strand
CATATTCATATTGATACGGTAACCGATATACTATCTACTCGAAAGATTTGGGTAACATTTATTTTTATCTACAACGATCCGTTGACTCGCGAGATCTTTTAAGCTATAATTTGATCTTGTGTGATACCTACAACTTTCCAACTTTCGACTTTTCACTTTCTAACTATCGTGGATCGTTAGCTCAATGGTAGAGCAGTGGCCTTTTAAGCCATTGGTTCTGGGTTCGAGTCCCAGGCGATCCACCACGCTTCGCCACAATTATTGTGACTTTGCTTGGCGAGCCACTAAATAGATGAACGAAGTTTGTCCAGCGTAGCTTATAGAGCGAAGTTGGACATCCACCAGCTAAAAAAGACCCCTTGGGTCATTTTTTATTTTCTTGAGGGCGAGCAATATTTAAATCATCTAACCGATTATTTTTCTTATCTTCCCGACCAGTTCTTCTTTCTTATTATCAGCATAATATCCCTCA
>MEZY01000041.1:0-5478 GCA_001776195.1 Candidatus Berkelbacteria bacterium RIFOXYA2_FULL_43_10 | reverse complement strand
CCGGTAAAATCGGTTGGGCGCCGTAACGATCCAAAAAGAGATCGGCAATGGTTCTCGGATCGTCTTCGATCTCTTTCTTATGTTTTCGAAACTCCGCATCATTTTTTGAAACCATTATCGCGTGAACGGGGCACATCGTTTCGCAGAGCCCGCAAGAGTTGCATTTAGAATTATCAGTCTTAAGCTTCTGTTCTTCGATATTCCAAAAGATGGCGCGGTTGGGACAGACCTCTACCCCACCGCACTCCTTGGCATTATCACAAATTTTGTAATTAATAATAACCGGCATATCCGAGTGTATTATATCATATCTACGTCCGCCATATCGTAATTATGATCTCGCCCCGTAACAATTTCGGGGGATTTGTGTTATCAAAACAACCCCAACAAACATCGCGAGGATGACGAGGAATTTTTGAAAGAGGGTTGCGAGGAGGTATTCTAATCTAATAGACCTTATGATCGCTCTCTTCATCATCTTCCGTAGATTCTTCGCGCCGCTCATCAATATCCCGAGTGTCCATATGAGATCTAGCTGCGAAAAAATTGCGGACATCGCGTGGCAAAACGTCAAAGCTCTTCATGAATGGTTTGAACGTCTTTATGGCAAATGCATCCGCGTCTCGCTCAGCGTTTAAAATCTCCGCGTATTCCCGTGAAGTTACTTCCTTGGGCTTAAACCATGTGGCGCCTCGGGCTCTCCTCACAGCCTCCGATCTTTCGGGATCGTTGTGTAATGATTCTCGATGTCCAACTTCGTGAAGCAAAGTTAGCATCTGCATAGGACTGTTAATGTCGCCTGGGATAAATATTTCATCTGAAGAAGAATTATGAATTGCCGGCTGGGAGTCCGGTTTGGTTTCGGGATTAAAATATACTTTTAGGCTTCTTGTCCCCTGATTTCTTAAACGAAATTTTTGAGTTTCGTGTTGAGGTTCATCGGTTATCGTCATCGCAAGATCTAGAATTTCAATAAGGTACGACCAGCTCTTCTTGAAAGGATAATCTCTTGGACACAATCTCGATGTCGTCTCTTCATCCAGGACATTTTCACCCTCTCTGGGAGCAAGCACATACTCACCGTGATTTGAAGTTATATGCAAATGCGGATAAACCTTGCGGTATCCGAAAATCACTCTGCCATTATCTTTACGGATATCTATGCTACCTTTTTCTTGATAATGATTTTTACGCAACTCCTGCTCCAGGCGGGCAAAACTGGCGAGAGATGCATCAATCTCCGCCTGGGTCATTTTCTCTTTGTGGCGGATTATATAATCATTTGCCTCTGGCTCATTATCAAATTTTATTCCGGATGGTTTTTCTCCCATGACTTTATAATACCACATGAATTGCTCAATGAACCACCCCGCGGCGAGCCGACGGGGAAATCTTCTCTATTGTTCGCATTCCGTAACAAATCGAGGAGATTTTTGTATTAATATTGTGTATTATTAATGTAATTACACAGAACTGGATTATGAAATATTGGATAAAAATTGATAGATTTGCCGCTTGGGTACTGCTTGTGGGCATGACCCTTTATTTTATTTCCGGATACGGAATGGCTAAAGGGATTTTTGATGCGAGCCTGGCAACCAAAATTCATCTTGATTATCTATCGATTATTGTCATTATCGCTTTCGTTATCCACGCCGGAACAGCGACTCGCTTGGCGCTGATGCGCTGGCAGTATTGGAACCTTGGCACAAAACTAATCTGGGGAGCGTTTTTTTTGTTGTTCCTTACGGGATTTCTGTTTATCGATAAATTCTACACTCCGAACAAGACAGTTTCAGAAAATGATGATTCCACACAGCTTTCTTCCGATTCGAGCAATAATCAATCTGACACATCCACGAGCTCCGCTCAACCATCATCCTCGGCTACAGGTAGTACTACTACCACAGAAAAAACTTTTAACAAAGCAGAGTTTGCAAAATACAATGGGGAGAATGGAAGCCCGGCCTATGTTGCAGTCGATGGTAAAGTTGATGATATGACCTCTGTCTTTATCCAAGGCAGGCACTTCTCCCATCACGCCGGGAGCGAGCTCACTTCTTCCTTTTACAGCTACCACATCAAAAGCCAGATCTCTAAATACCCAATCGTCGGAGTATATACCAGCTAACTCCGCTTAAGATCTTCAACTCCCCATGAACGCCTCAAATCCGCCAACCGGCGGAGAGCCATTCAGATTCTACACCAACTGATTCATCTGCCACTCCCACACTCTAGAGCGTGGGAGTGATAACGTAATCTAATTTGTTGCATTATAACCCCAAAAATGCAATAATTTTGATGTTCTCATCACGCTTCGGAGGTAAGCAGATGAAAGAGCTGAGCGAGGAGCATGCAAATAAGCTCCTTAGCAAAATCGCTCACGATCCGCATCCGATGTTGCTCATCATCTACCTAGTGCTTTGGTTCCGATCTGACGGCAGAGAGAGAGTCTGCGCTGGACCGGACCTACTCGACACCCTCGGCTCCCTGCCCCTCAACATCATCTGCTTCGGATTTAAGGACGCATTATCCGAAGCCTTGACCCTCGCTCAGATGTCGAAGTTGGACCAAGGTCTTCTCGGTCGCATTGAGTTCGATCAGTGCCAGCGCGACTCGATCCTCCGTTGGCCGACCACCGAGCTTCGCAAGCGTCTCGAAGCCATCAAGGGCAGTTCACCGCATCGCGTCAAGGTGACGCGGATCGCAGAGATCCTCACGGATCTCGCAGGAGCAGAGACGAAGTAACCTCGAACCACACTCCGCAAAAGAGAACAAACCCGCTGCTCCGACGACAGCTGTCGGAGCACACCCCTAATCCTTCAAAACCTTAATAAAAATATCACTCGGGAGTTCGACTTTACCGATACTTTTCATTTTCTTCTTCCCCTTTTTTTGTTTGTCCAGGAGCTTGTTTTTTCTAGTAACATCTCCGCCATAAAGTTTAGCGGTTACATCCTTTCTCATTGCAGGGATTCTGGATGCGGCGATTATTCTTGCCCCGATTGCCGCTTGAATTTTTACTTCGAAGTTTTGACGGGGAATTAGCTCTTTCAATTTTTCGACAATTCTTCGTCCCTCTTTTTCGGCAAAAGTATGATGAAGTATGATACTTAATGCATCTACTTTTTCATCAGCGATCAATATATCAACTCGTTCAAGCTTAGCTTCTTTGTACTCCCCAATTTCATAATTTATCGAAGCATAGCCCTGTGAAATTGATTTGAGTTTGTCGTAGAAATCAATGATGAGCTCCGAGAGGGGAATGGTATATTTCAATATTACTCGCTCCGCATCCAAGTACTCCGTGTTTTGATATATCGCCCTTTTTTGTTGCGAAAGTTCCATTATCGCCCCGATATATTTTGAAGGAGTTACAACTTCCAACTCCGCCCAAGGCTCTAGGACTTTCTGGTTCAGATCGGATGAAAATTCCGAAGCTTTTTCGATACATCTTTCCTCACCGCTCTTACTCATAACTTTATATATAACCGTCGGGCTGGTAACAACCAGATCCAAGTCGTACTCGCGCTCCAGACGCTCACGCACGATATCCATATGCAAGAGTCCTAAAAATCCGCAACGAAAACCGAAGCCGAGCATATCGGAACGCTGGGGCTCAAAACTTAGAGCCGCATCATTGAGTTTCAACTTTTCGATCGCCTCCTTTAGCTCCGGATAATCATTGCTATCACTGCAAAATACCGAGGCATAGACATAAGGTGTCACATTTTTATAGCCTGGTAGGGGAGTGGTGACCGGATTTTTCTTAAGTGTCACTGTGTCGCCGACAGAGGCTTCGGCAACCTCCCGAAAACCGGTGACTATGTAACCGATCTCGCCGGCCGAGAGGGGAGAGTGGGCTCTAAATTTTGGTGTAAGAATTCCAACCTCCTCTACTCTACCGGATGTTTTTGTCTGCATTAAAAATATTTCATCGTGATCAGAAATATCACCGGAGACCACTCGGACGTAGGCGACTACCCCCCGAAACTTGTCATATATTGAATCGAATATTAACGCGGAACAATGCGGGCTTGACGCAGAATCACGCGGAAGAGGCGGAGGGATTTTCTCCACAATTGTATCAAGTAAACTCTCAACCGCTTCGCCGGTTTTTGCCGAAACTTCCAGAATTTCCTCATCATTGCAACCGAGTAATTTGATGATTTCCGCTCGCACCTCATCCGCCTTCGCCGCCGGAAGATCTATTTTGTTTATTACCGGAATAATCGTAAGGTCATGCTCCATCGCCGCATACAAAGTCGAGAGTGTTTGAGCTTCTATACCTTGTGTCGCATCCACAAGCAATATTGCTCCCTCAACAGCGGCCAACGAGCGCGATACTTCGTAAGAAAAATCAACATGGCCGGGAGTATCGATCAGGTTCAGAATAAACGCGTTCCAGTGCATTCGAACCGGTGCCAACTTGATTGTAATCCCACGTTCGCGTTCGAGATCCATCTGGTCGAGTAGTTGTTCTTTCATGTCTCTTTTTTCGATCGTCTTAGTCAACTCCAAAAAACGGTCAGCCAGCGTCGACTTCCCGTGATCAATATGCGCGATTATACAACAATTACGGATATTTTCTTGATTCATTTTTCCAGGTAGATGCCACCCTCAAGTTCAGCAAAGCCAATTCTTTTGTAAAAATCTTCGAGCCACGGTAATTTCGGGTCAGTAACAAGACCAATACTTCTTTCAGTTTTATTTTTCAACTCCTCAACAATTATTTCCATCAATCTTGTGCCGATTCCCTGTCTGCGATATTGTTCATCAACAATTAGATCTACAACCATCGAATGTCTGGACATATCGGAAATCGCCCTTACGGCACCGACAATCTTATCTCCGTCTTTGGCGGTAACAATAATCGCACTGTTTTCTAAAGTTGTGTCGGAATAACCAATCTCGTATTTGGTTTGATAAAATGTCAAAGTTTTACCTAGTTGGCTCGAGTCATTCTTATTAACAATATTATATTCGAATTTATTCATGTTCGTTTCTCCAGTGACCTTAGAATTTTCAGGTTATCAATATCTGACTTCCCTTTATTGCCGGGAGTTTCGATGATTCCCGGAAGATCCTTCAAAGTATGATGATTTATGATGTTATCGAATCCCTTTAATCCTATATACCCTTGACCAATGTCGGCATGGCGGTCTCTCTGCGATCCCCAAGGGACGGCAGAATCATTTAAATGCAGGCAGACCAATTTATCGATTCCGATTTCCTTATCGAACTCCTCCAATGTCTCCTTCAGCCCCTCCCTAGTTGCTACGTTATAACCTAATCCGAAAGCATGAGCGGTATCCAAGCATACTTTTATCCGATCAGAATTTACTTTTTTAATAATCGCACCGAGTTCAGAAAATTTACCACCAATAATATCTCCGGCACCGGCAGAGTTTTCCAGGATTAATTGCGGCCCCTCCGGTACGGCAGAGAGGACATTTCTGCAAGCCAAAACAACTTTAT
>MEZY01000040.1:3534-5841 GCA_001776195.1 Candidatus Berkelbacteria bacterium RIFOXYA2_FULL_43_10 | reverse complement strand
TAAATCCCATAAAATTGAGAAGGCAGATTAAGGCAAAGATTGCCCTTCTGAAGAGAACTCTAAAGTAAGATTATTTCATTAGCTAATACGATCTCATCCTATCGCTCCCACCAACCTCCACACCCGGTGTGGAGGTTGGTGTATCAATCGCTATATTTGTCGAGTAACTTCCCCTTGATTAACGCCAGATCTCTTTGATAATTCTTTCTATCATTGACGAACTTTTTATATGCATCGGGCTTAATATTTATTAAATTTTCGTAATTACAAATACCCTCGTTTTCCGATAAATTGCTTTGAATATATTGACCATAAGATGAGAACATCCAATCTTCCGGGTTCTTAACCAAACCGGCAGATGTCGGATTGAGGTGAATATATCTCGTCAAATGTAATAATTGCTCATCATCTTTTACAAGCACATTTTTAAACCTGCTTGCCCAAAGCGGACCCAACCGTCTGTGTTTAGTGTTAAAATATTTTGAATATCCATTCAATACTCGGGCGATATATTTCGCAATACTTCCGTCACTAATTTGCTTTAAAATGAAATGGAAATGAGTTGGCATTAAGCAATATGCAATGATTTCCACAATTTTTGTATTTTCTTCCCTAATCTGATCAATAATATTATGTTGCGTGTCTTTATCCAATTGCTTAAATTGTGAATATCTGTACTCAAATCCGTTATATCTAAATAGATCAACCAAACAATACATTCTTTCGAATTCAGAAACATTATTAAAAACGGTGAATTCCGCAATACTTCTACTAAATACGTGGTATATTTGATTATTGATCAGCTCTTCTTTGCGTTGTGGCGACATATACCTGATTATAACACAAAATTTACCAACCTCCACACCGGGTGTGGAGGTTGGTGTATCAATCGGTGAGGAGGAAAATAGATTTGGGGCCGCCAGTTGGGTTTTTGATAGAGTTTAGAATTGTTTGATATTTGTATTTATAACCCTCTCCCAGACGAGTACCCGGGTCGTTAGTGATAAATTCGTCGTTATCGTAGCCTTTTATCACCAGCATATGATACTCCGGTCCGCCATCACGAAAATTGGGATTGCCCAGCTTCTTGCCATCAGCTGGAATTATTACCGGGATCCCCTTTGATATATAAGACTTAATTGTTTCAATGTTATAATCGTATATCACTTCACTTCGATAATTATAGAACTTCTCCACAAGCTTCACCGTCTCCTCTGATGTTAAATCTTTGTGCCCTCCCCAGTTTGCTATCTGCCAATTTACCATCTCTGTAATTTCATTTTTCATTATTGACTTATTGAGTGCACTCTTGGATAAATAATGATGGACCATAATGATTGATGCTTCCTCGCAAGCATTTTGCCACGGTTCATCCCAATTTCCCTCCGGAGCCTGCGAGGCAAAATCCATTTTGATCAAAAAGCTCTCGGGAATTACCTCCGCTTTCAGCGCAGTGATTACTTGATCTTTGTTGATGCTCGGACTCTCGCTTACCGTGTCCGACTCATTCAATATCGGCTCATCCGTCTGGCAACTTTCACAATCATTTATTTCATTATTTTCGTGTTCATTGGACGTACGTTCATAAATCACGAAAACCGATATTAAAACTGCAATGCTGATAAGAACGGCAATGATTTTTTTGATATTTCTAATATTAAGTTGAGTTCTAAAAATATTTTTCATTGGTTTGTTTATTGTTAACCGTTGACCGAACGAGCGCCCACCTCCGAGGTGGGGGTCTATTTGGTTAGTCTAGTATTAAATATTTTATCATATAAATAATTTACGTCACGGTCGAGCAGAAATTTCCTGCCCGACCGCATGTTCTTCCCTCGATCCCAGTCACCGCCACTCCGTTCCCTCCATCGAAATTCCGAGCTTGGGCACCAGCTCGCCCAGCGCCCAGAGGACCTCCTTGATAAAGTCACTCCCTCGGTCGAACTGTCGCGGGATTTGACGACGTCCGATCTCAAATGAAGGCTTGTCAGAACCATCATAGAGAATGACGGTCGCCAACCAGTTTGGAGGAAGCTTGCCAGACGCGAGACAACTCCAGCATGCGCCTGCGTCTTCGACTTTGAGTACAATCGCCACAGCCTCGGACGGGAACATTGAACAACTTCCGTTCCAGAGTCCGAGAGCCAGATCGAGTTGCAGATCCCGCGCATCCTCTAGCTCGACTCCAAAGCGGCGAAGCGCATTCTTGATGGGCTCAAAGGCCGCAACCCACGGGTCATGCCCGGCTTGTCTCAAGGTACGTTCTGAGTCGAAAGTGCCCTGTCGCATTCCCTGTGGAACCCAGCG
>MEZY01000040.1:0-3495 GCA_001776195.1 Candidatus Berkelbacteria bacterium RIFOXYA2_FULL_43_10 | reverse complement strand
CGGCGTCAGCTTCGTGGCCAGATCGTTCCGTTCCCCATCGGACCTTTTCACGGCTCTGGCGACCTTCAGGTGAAGTGCGATCGTTGCTATGATCGCCACCATCGCGATGACGATACCGAACGGAGAGCCTACCCATACTGGCATTATCGGTCCCCCCTTGGAGGTAGAGTCTGTATTGAGTACGCCAGCACACAAATATTAGCACCTTGAGGACAATATGTAAACACTACCACTGATCTTGTCCACTGATTTACACTGATAAAATGAAATAGCATTTAAATGATTATGACCGTCCAACCGGAGATCGTTGATGGATAATCTAGAACTGCTGGCCAATTATCATCAAAAGAGATCCTGAAATGAATTCAGGATGACATCGCTGGCAATGAGATCCTTCGGCTCCTTTTAGTCGCTCAGGATGACAAATCAACCGTTATCCGCCACCTCCGAGGTGAGGGTGTATTTGGTTAGTCTGGGAGACAATAATTAGAAATCGCGTGAGGTGAAAGTGATGGTGTCGCCTTTTTTGAGTTCAGAGGCAAGCAGTTTCTTGGCCAAAATATTTTCTACTTTTTCTTGAATAGTCCGCGCCATCGGGCGAGCGCCCATCTGCGGATCAAAGCCAAGTTGAGCCAGTTTCTGCACTCCATCGGGTGTGATTTCGACTTTGACACCTTGGTTTTTGAAAACTACAGTTTGCAGATTTTTGATCATAATGCCGGCAATCTGTACTATTTGATGCACAGAGAGAGGTGAAAATACGATAATGCCGGTAAAGCGGTTTAGAAACTCCGGCCGGTAGATGTTTTCGTTCTGTAAATATTCCATCAATGTTTTCTTGGTTGCTTCGTACTCAACTCCGCTCCCTATCGACTGGCGTATCAAGTTTGCTCCAGCATTTGAAGTGGCGATAATTATCGCATTTGTGAATGATACAGGTCGACCGCTACCATCGGTCAGGCGTCCCTCGTCAAGTATCTGCAAAAATAGATTTAATATGTCCGGATTGGCTTTTTCTATTTCGTCAAAAAGTAATAGCGAAAACGGTTTCTCGCGAACTTCCGAAGTCAAAATCCCCGGATTTTCCTCGGTCCCTGAATTGGATCCGATTAGGCGATAGATATCGGCTTTATTCTGATATTCCGACATATCGAAACGGATCATTCGCTCTTCGTCCCCGAAGTAACTCTGGGCCAGCGCCTTCGCCGTCTCTGTTTTTCCAACGCCTGTCGTACCCAAAAAGAGAAAAGATCCAATCGGTTTTTTGCTCTCTGTGATATTGGCACGGCTTCGGCGCATGGCATTTGCGATAGCTGCCAAGGCTTCCTCTTGGCCAACCACCCTTTTATGCATCTCATCTTCGAGAGAGAGAAGTTTTTGCTTCTCCCCTTCTTCTGCCTCGGACGAAGGTACATCAAATTTCTCCGTGACATAAAGATGGATATCCTCCGGCGTCACTATTGTCTCCCCCCGCTCGGATGATGCCCTTGCGGCAGACCCATCTAAAAGATTAATCGATTTCTCTGGATCCGGAGCATTCAAAATATATTTTTCGGCAGCTACGATTGCTTCTTTCAGTGCTCCGTAGGAGACAAGTGATTTTGTGTGATATTCAACCTCCGGTACGACATCCTCTAAAATTCTGATCATATCGGCCTTCGGGGGCTCCTCTATTTCAATCTTCATCATCCGCTGCAGTAGCGCTGAGTTTGGAGCAATATATCGGTTGAAACTCCCAATGTCGGCAGTTCCTATAATATGAACTTCTGGTGCCTCCAAAAACGGGAGCAAGACCTCGACCGCATTGACTTTGCCGGCATCACCGGAGGATAACAGATTTTCGATATGGTCGATGAAGATGATGATGTTGCCGGCGGAGGCCGCCTCCGAAAGTACTTGGCTGATTCTCTGGGTGATTTCGCCCGGACCTCCGGATCCGGCCAGGAGAGAGTCGATATTTATCTGGACAATATGTTTATTATTTACAGCCGGCATCGCCTTACCTTCGTAGATTTTTTTTGCGAAACCCAAAACGGTTGTCTTTTTACCCACTCCCGGCTCACCGACCAAGACCACATTGCCACCGGTCTGGCGCGAGAGCGCTTCCTCTATCGCTTTGATATGGCGATCGTGCCCGATTATCCGCAAACCCAACCCCTGGCTTGCAACCCACGCAGTTAGATCAGATGAATATTGCCGCAAGAGAAGGGCGAAGCCGTAAGCCCAATCCCGCCCGACCCCACCCGAAAGGCGCAGATTTTCCGGATCAAATAAT
Organism: Candidatus Berkelbacteria bacterium RIFOXYA2_FULL_43_10; assembly: GCA_001776195.1. Taxonomy (GTDB): domain Bacteria; phylum Patescibacteriota; class UBA1384; order XYA2-FULL-43-10; family XYA2-FULL-43-10; genus XYA2-FULL-43-10. Next base: position 1,220 of record MEZY01000040.1, on the reverse strand, counting down.
TTGTGACGGGATTTTATATTTTCGCGGATGACTTGAGTCTGCCAATAAACAATATTTGCGATATCAGAAATTTCTAACTTAAGATCAGAGATATATTTTCTAAGCTCCGAGTCAAGCTCGCAAAGAGCCACAAAAACATCGCCGATTTCTATCTGATGATGACTCTCCGCTTTTGCCACTTCGAGCGCTCGCGATATCACCGCTGCAATTTCCACCCCAGATTTTGATGAAAGAGTTGGCTCAAGCTGTCCCTCTCCGATCCCGATCCGAGCCAAAATAAAGTTCATATCGACTGATTTTAGTATCGCTGAGAGCAAATCTTTCGAGTTCTTCTTCTCGGTGTTACCCAGATATTTCATCCATACTTTTGCCAATGCGAAAGAAAAGACGGCGAAGATATTGACGCTCTCGCCCGCATTCGATATCGCATCGAGAGTAACCTGTTTCGGGTATCTGACCTTGGCCACAAAAAACTGGCGCACTGCCAAAAAGAACATAAAAATACCGAGGACAATATAGGCAAGACCGTAAATTGGCATATCGAGATTTAGGATTTTCGGATACGAATAATCGAGGAAGAGGAATATCGATATAATTCCAGCCAACCAGACCACAAGCCAGATTATTTTTATTAAGGGATTTGAAACAATAAAATCAATATTCACGGCTTTCCCGATAACCGTTCCCAGAGGATCGATTTTTTGATTGTCGGTTTTCATATGAGAATTAATCTGATCCCAAAATATATCAAATAGATGGCGACGAGCGGGTAAAGCGGCCAGAAAATTATTAGGCACAAAGAGATGATTGACGATATCGCGACCGCACAAAGATAGCAGAAAAGCGTTGCAATTTTGACGATAAAGCCTACGAAGCGCGAAGCAATGTTGAGAGTAAATACTTGGAATTTTTCTTGAAGAGAGAGCCCTTCGTAGCTTAAAACATCGCGCTTCCATGGAGCGAATAAGGTTTTTAAGCAAATTTTAACGGAAAAAAGATCGGCGAGGTAAATAAAACTTGCTTTAATGTACAGAAAAAGCCGGCGGTAAGCATGACCGTACCACCAAGAGACGAACATCAAAGGTAAACTTGTCGAACCCTCCATATTAGCTTTTAGCTTTCAGCTGTTAGCTGTCAGCTTCTTAGGTTATAGCTTATTAGCTTATTACCTTGAATTACGAAATATAAATTACAAACTGGTTTAAGCAACCATCAAAAAT
>MEZY01000039.1:8193-15151 GCA_001776195.1 Candidatus Berkelbacteria bacterium RIFOXYA2_FULL_43_10 | reverse complement strand
TTAACTAGTTAATGTTATTGATTATCTAGTACAGGATAGCATAATTAGTGTTTTTACGCACTCGATTTTGAACGGTCTCTTCGAGGGGTACTGGGTGATCCTAGTCGTTGAGGAGTACGCGAAACCCGTTTCAGATCCAGTCTAGCTTTCCGCGGCAGAACCCAAGTGCGGCGGCTCGGGAAGAGCCGCCGCACTGTCGTTAGTGTAAGACTGGGCAAGATCATAAAATAAGCAAGAGACAACTATTGAAATAATCGTCGATCGTGAATATATCAATACTCACACACCCAACACAAATTACGGCTATTTAGCTTAATCCTCTCGGACATCTCTCCTATCAGGAGTCGCTTGCTTTTTGAATAAAGTCATAAAACAACGGATGAGGGCGGAGGGGGCGGGAACCGAACTCCGGGTGGAATTGGGTTCCGACAAAGAAGGGATGGTTTTTGATCTCGATTATCTCAACCAAATTTCTCTCCGGATTGACTCCGGCGATGACAAGACCGCATTTTTCAAGTTCTCTTCGGTATTTGTTATTAAGCTCGTATCGATGGCGATGGCGTTCGGAGATAACGATGTCATCTTCAGCTTTCAGCTTAGACCCGCCTGCCGGCGAGGCAGGGCTGTTAGCTGTTAGGGAGGAATATGCCATGTATGATATTGCACCAGGTGTTAACTTACAATCATACGACCCCAAGCGCATTGTGTTTCCGTACTCTTTGCGGGCAAGTTTTGTCTTTTGATCTTTCATAATATCAATCACCGGATACTTTGTTTTTGGATCGATCTCTGTTGTATTCGCTCCCTTCATCTTGCAAACATTTCTTGCAAACTCGATAGTGGCAATTTGCATCCCATAGCAAAGCCCAAAATATGGTATTTTGTGCTCACGGCAATACTGTGCAACCAGTATCTTTCCTTCGACTCCGCGAGAGCCGAAGCCGCCCGGAACAACGACGCCATCGAGCTTGGATAATTCAGATAGCGTTTTTGCATCTTTCTCGTACTTTTCCGTATCCAGCCAAACCAACTTCGGAGTCAAGTTTTGCCACCAAGCGGCGTGCTTTATTGACTCAATGACGGAGATGTATGAGTCAGCGAGGACGTAGCTTCCAGTCGAGAAGTATTTGCCGGCAACGCCAATTTTTACTTCTTTGCTCTCCTCTTTTGCTAATTTAGCCAGCTTTTTCCACTCTGAAAGATTTGATTCACGCGATCGCATTTTCAAAACATTGAGTATTTTATTGCCAAAATTCTCCTTCTCGAAATTGATCGGAATATCGTAGATTGATTTAACATCTGGTGCGGAGATTGCATTTTCCGGTTTGATATTGCAGAACACAGCCAGCTTTTCCCGCCTTTTGTCATCAATAGGTTCCGAAGCGCGACAGAGAATAAAGTCAGCTTGTAAGCCGTAAGAATTAAGCTCCCTGGAGGCGTTTTGAGTCGGCTTTGTTTTCATCTCTCCAATGTGAGATGGGACGGGCAAAAAGGAGACCATAACCAGCGCAACATCATTAGGCGTCTCCATTTTCATCATCCGTATCGCCTCGAAAAAGAGCATATTCTGATATTCACCGATGGTGCCACCGATTTCGACGATTGTAATATCTGCTTTTGCCTTTCTGGCGGCGAGTTTGATTCGTCTGATGATTTCTTCCGGAATGTGAGGAACGGCCTCGACGCATTTGCCTTCGTATTCCAAGTTGCGTTCGCGGTGTATTACGCTTTCATACACTCTGCCGGTTGTCATATAGTTGTCACGCAAAATTTCGACATCCAAAAAGCGTTCGTAGTTGCCGATATCCTGGTCGCATTCAACTCCGTCAACGGTCACAAAAACTTCGCCGTGCTCGGTCGGGTTCATGGTGCCGGCGTCGACATTCAAATAGGGATCAGCCTTGATAGCGGTAACCGAAAACCCCTTGCTTTTTAAAATTGTTCCCAAGGATGCGGCCGCCACACCCTTTCCGACAGATGACATAACTCCGCCAACGACGAAAATGAATTTACGCTTCATAATTACTCCGTAATTATCCCTACAGAATTACGAATCTAGCGAAAATACGAAATTACGGATATTCGTATTTTAGTACTTTCGGGCAATTGTTCGTTAATTAGTAGGAGGATTTATTCTTCAATTTAACAAAAACGAAAAACCCCCACGGGTTTTTAGTTTTTTTTAGATCTATAATTTTGTTTACTTTATCATAACATCGGATATACTGCAGACAAAGGGGAGTTATCAACATGGCGGAGAGTATGATGAGTTATGACAAACGATTAAATATAATATTGAAGCGCAGAGCGCTTAATCTGCGGATAACATCAAAAATACTAATGCTCGTGCCGTTTTTGGAATGTCTTGTTTTAACGGGATCGATGGCAAGAGGTGATGCGAGAGAGAGCTCGGATATCGATTTGATGTTTATAGTAAAACCTGGAAGGATTTATACGACTAGGTTCATCATAAGTGCGATATTATATATCACAGGGTTAAAAAGGGGGTCAAAAGATGTTACCGCTCACGGCAAGTTTTGCCCGAACTATTACATAACATCTGATTATCTCTTAGCCCCAATTGGGCGAGGTGAGAAAATGGACAGGTATTGCGCGGAAAATTATTCAAAGAGTGTGTTTTTGGGAGGAGAGGAGAGAATTTTTAAGCGATTTTTTGAGGCAAATGGCAGAAATTGGAGAAGGCACATTAATTATTCCCTGCCCGAAGTCGCTTCGCGCCATGCGATGCAGGCGGGTAATTACACTAATTATTCTAATTGCTCTAATCAAATCCTCAGCCAGAGGCTGATCACCTGCAGGGCGACAAATCTTCAAAAATCTGACCCTTTATACATTCTACATTCTACATTCCCCATCAAGAACTCCCGATTGTCTGGCGCGATTAGATCAATTTCAGAACGAATTCTATCAGGAAGATTCGGCGATTGGATTGAGAAAATATTGAAACGCATTCAACTGAAAAAAATCAATTCCGATCCGAGGACGAAGAAATATCCGGATTTGATTGTTGCCAATGATCGAGAGATGAGGTTTCATCCTCCTAAACCGCACCGATCTGACACACGGGATAAGGACGGATGATACGAGAGAGGCTAATTATTACTTGGTAGTTGAATGTTAGCGGTGAGAATGCTATTGTGGTACAATTGCAGTATGTTGTTAAGATTTATCGAAAATTTAAGACCGATAGTGCCAGAAGTGCTGGAATGTCACCAAAACAAATTGCCGAAAGGTATCGGGGTTAAATATGTTCAAGATGGGGAATCAGGCAAGTGGTTTGCTGTGATACGGCTAGAGAAAGAAGATTTGTTCACCGAAGCAAATTCACGCGAGGGATTGGAATACAGCGTGAATGATGCGGTGGCATCATATTTTGATATCCCAGATAAATATTTCGCACAGATGTCTCTCGATAAAAGATTCTATAAAGATCCGCAACTTTTGAAAAATAAAAAAGTACTAGCTTGTTCTTAGGCGGGAGAGATGGTCAGCATACCTCCCTGCTCATCAAAAAAGTTAATCAAAGCATTTGTAACTTTGGGCTTTGAGGTTTCGACAAAGGGAGGCAAGGGGTCTCATATAAAAATAACAGATCCAAAAAGTGGTCGATCTACGACAATACCCAAGAGCAGAAGTTTGTCTTATGTGAGAAATCATATTGTAAAATGGGCAATCGATCTCGGATATAGCGAGAAGATAATTAAGAAATTATTGAAATAATGGGCTAGAAAAATGTCACGCCCCGACTCCGCCGGGTGGCGGATGTCGGGGCGTTTGCGGTTCAGGTTCTCGGCCCTCTCGTTACTTCGGACGGAAAGCCGTACAGGTACTTCTCGAATTGGCCGTAATCGGTCACCGGCCACCACTTATCGGTACCGATGAGGAAATGGTGGTCGGTAAGGCCAGCGACTCCGGTCTCTTCCCTGGCGGCCGCAACCATGGCGGCGAACTGGTTGGCTGCGGTTCGCACTAGAGGATCTGGCTGCTTGTCGCGGATCATCCCCAGGAGCGGATTGGTATCCGCCCTGAAGAGGATCGTCGTCAGCATCGCCATGATCCGATGCAGACGCTCATTGCGGTCGGCGCTGTCAGCCTGGAGCTGGGTGACCAGTGCCTGGGAAGCGAGGAGGGCCTCAGCGAGTTGCTTGACGAGGAGCAGATCAGGATTGGCACTCCCGTCTGCGTTTGACCTCAGAAGTCCATGCCTGGGGCCGAAATTACCCCCTACGCTCCGCTCGATTTCGCTCAGGACCGCTATCAGATGGCTTGCTCGGGTGAAATCGGGGCTGGTGAAGCCCTCGAAGTATCCCGGCTCGCTGGGGCGGACGACGTACCTCGAGTCACCGGCGCTCTCCAGCTCGCCGTTGCCGCCCTCGACGAACCGCCAGTAGGGGTTCGGCTTGATCAGACTGACGCCCTCCCCTCCGCTGGTGATGCGGATAGCGAACGGATTGAGAATCTGACAGTCTGCCAGCGGGAGGTCTGTTCTCCAAGTCGCGACGGCGATCAGGCCTTGCTCGGGAAGATCGGCTTGTTCGCAGTGGACGTCGACTCGGAAGTACTCCGGGATCCTCACCTCGATAGGATGGCTTGCGGCCACCACTTCTACGACAATTGGTACACCTGAAGGTACTGGCAACATCCTTCCGAGACTTGAGTGTAGCATGTTTCTTCCACCTTTCGAGTGGACGGCTCTGGGCCCGGTTTCGTATACAGCCGGCAGCTGGCCCTCCGCGCCTTACATCCTTGCAACCTGATGAGAATATAGCTCATCAATATCAAATTGTCAATATTATTACCACCACAGAAAGTTATCACGGAATAACACAGAATGTTAGGGAATTGTTTATGGAGTTGCATGGATATTTATTGATTGTCGTCTCGACCCGATCACCGCAGGTGAAGGCGAGAGATATACAAATTATCAGAACTTATCGTTAAGTAATTGGAAGATTTCTCGCCTTGATACAACGGCTCGAAATGACGATTCAATGAAAATTGGAAAGTGAGAATTGTCCCCCGGAGGGGGATCTCCCTGCGGGAGTAAAATTAACAATTTATCATTGAAAAAAAATACTTCATACCTCGTCATATTGACAAGGTTTTGGGGGTGAAATATAATGTGATTGATGGCGGTTAGATGACGTTTCCCCCTTGCGTCGCGACTGCCATCATTTAATTTGCTACGCAAATTCCACAACACTAATAACGAATTTGAACGAATAGCAAATAGCGAATATGATTCCGCTGAAATATGCGCTGATTCGGCGCTGAAAGATAATATGAAGATTTCTCGTATAACTCGAAATGACAATTAGATACCCCGTGAAATTCTGTGACACAGTTCAGTAGTGGCAATATTGCATTTTTCGTAATGCTGTGGTTAAATGGAGAAAGAGGAGGGCGAAAGCCCTTTTTTATGTGAGCCGGGTGTTGACAAATTGTAAAGGGAGCTTTACACTAGTTTACAGGTTGTAGGCGTTAGCTTTTTAGCTGCTTAGAAAAACCTAACAAGCTAAGAAGCTATAACCTAATAAGCTAGAAAGCGAGGTATTATGTTGAAACCACTTGGGGAGAGGGTGCTTGTAAAACCGGGATCGGCCGAAGAGAAAACCAAGGCCGGAATTTACATTCCGGATAGCGCAAAAGAGGCGCCGGCGGAGGGTGAGATTGTGGCACTCGGAAATGGAAAACTTTCCGGAGGCAAAACTCATAGTTTTTCTGTGAGCAAAGGGGACAAAGTTTTGTATTCAAAATACTCCGGTGACGAAATCAAACTCGAAGGAGTTGAGTATAAGATTATGAAAGAGGAAGAAATTCTTGGAATCCTATAAATAACCAAGTTACAAGAAACAATAACCAGTTAATATTCAATATCCAATAATCAATTACCAAATATGTTTGTATCTTGTTTCTTGGTTGTTGGTTATTGTGACTGAAAGGAGCACATGGCAAAGCAGATCAAATTTTCAGGGGAATCTAGAAAAAAGCTACAAGAGGGGATCAATACTTTGGCCGACACGGTTAAAGTCACTTTGGGGCCCAGAGGCCGCCACGTTGTTTTGGATAAAGGTTTCGGGGCACCGACCGTTACAAACGACGGCGTTACCATTGCCAAGGAGATCGATCTCGAAGACAAGTTCCAGGATATGGGGGCACAACTTATCAAGGAGGTTGCATCGAAAACAAACGATGTCGCCGGAGACGGCACAACCACTGCTACACTTTTGACTCAAGCGATTGTCAACGCAGGATTAAAAAATGTCGAAGCCGGAGCGAACCCCATAGAGGTCAGGAGAGGAATTGAAAAAGCGACCGAAAAAGTTGTCGATACTATCAAGAAGAACGCAAAAGAGATATCCGGACGGGAAGAGATTGCCCAAGTAGCATCAATATCCGCCGGAGATCGCGAGATCGGTGAGCTTATCGCCGAGGTTATGGATATGGTCGGAAAAGATGGCGTGATCACAGTTGAGGAATCAAATACTTTGGGGCTGGAGAAAGAAACGGTTGAGGGAATGCAGTTCGATAACGGCTATATTAGCCACTACATGGTGACAGATGCGGGAACGATGAAGGCGACTCTCGAAGACCCGTACATTCTTCTTACTGATAAAAAGATATCATCAATTCAAGAGATCTTACCGCTTCTCGAGACTTTGGCGCAGACCGGAAAAAAGAATTTAGTAATTATCGCAGAAGACATTGAAGGCGAAGCTTTGGCGACATTGATTGTGAACAAACTTCGAGGCGCTTTGAATGTTTTGGCGGTGAAGGCGCCGGGATTTGGCGACAGACGCAAAGAGATGCTTTCCGACATTGCGGCTTTGACCGGCGGACAAGTTATCTCCGAAGACACGGGATCGAAACTGGAAGATACCAAAGTCGAACAGCTGGGCGTTGCGAGAAAAGTGGAATCCGACAAAGAAAAAACTAC